>NZ_JAIUHI010000001.1:0-495891 GCF_020165035.1 Mesorhizobium sp. CA6
CAAAACCGCTCCCATGGCCTTCAAAAAACGCCTCATTAGCCCAACAAACAGAATTCACTCTCCCGTGCAAAGCCCTCCTTGTGGGAGAAGGTGGATCGGCGCGAAGCGCCGAGACGGATGAGGGGTGCTCCAGAAGACACCAGCCTCTCACACCGCTGGAACACCCCTCATCCGACCGAGCTTCGCTCGGCCACCTTCTCCCACAAGGGGAGAAGGAGAAGCCGGCGCCTCACTTCACCTCGAATTGCGGATCGACAGGAATCTGCATTGCCGTGACCAGGTGATTGGTCTGGCCGGCAAGCCCGATGATCGACACAAGCTCGCCATGCTGCGCGTCGGTCATGCCCTTGGCGCGGGCGGCGGCCGTGTGCGAGTGGACGCAATAGGAACAGCCATTGGCAGTCGAGACCGCGATATAGATCATCTCCTTGGTCAGCGGATCGATCGCGCCGTCGGCGACCATCACCGCCTTGAGCTGCTCCCACACCCGCTTCAGCGCCGCCGGATCGTTGGCCAGCCCGCGCCAGAAATTGTTGACGAAGTCGGATTTTCGCGTCGCCCGGATATCGTCGAACACCGCCTTCGCCGCCGGAATCTTTTTGACCTCGGCATCGCTGAGCAGTTTTGTGGTGGCCATGGTGTTTCCTTTCGTTTGAATCGCTGGTCGAGGTCGTTGAACCAAGTGTTGCGCATAGACAGCTAACGTGTTTGTCCGATTCAGTTTTTAGCTCGAAGCAACACACTGCCGCGGAAATTGGCCGAAGCACCTCAGCATCGTCATTCCAGGGCGGAGCAAGGAGCGAAGCGACGCGCGCAGACCCTGGAATCCATTCCGTGACCTCGCGCGAAGGGCGCAGCGGAGCAGAATTCTGGACCGTAGCCGCGCCTGAAAGTCCCGGCATGGATCCTCGGGTCTGCGCGCGTCGCTTCGCTCCTTGCTCCGCCCGTGGATGACGACGTCGCGGAGGCTCCGGCCAATTGTCAAGGTGCCACCAGCGACACCCTAGTGCACTGCCGCGTACATGATCTTCTCCTCCGTCGCCTCCGCCGGCGAGAACTCCTCGACGATACGGCCCTGTCGGCAGACCAGGATACGATCGGACAGGTTCATGATCTCCGGCAGGTAGGACGAGATGACGACGACAGCGAGGCCCTCGTCGGCCAGTCGGTTGATGATCTGGTGGATCTCGGCGATGGCGCCGACATCGACGCCGCGTGTCGGCTCGTCGAAAATGACGATGCGCGGCTGCTGCACCAGCCCCTTGCCGATCACCACCTTCTGCTGGTTGCCGCCGGAAAGCTCGACCACGCGGGCGTTGTCGTTGATCGCCTTGATGTTGAGTGTCTTGGTCCATTCGGCCGAGAGCTGCCGCATCTCCTGCTGGTTGATCACCCAGGCCTTTTCGCGGCCCGCGGCGAGCAGGCCGCCGAACAGGTTCTCGGCGATGCCCATCGTCTCGAAGATGCCTTCGCTCTTGCGGTCCTCGGTGACATAGACGATGCCGTCGGCCACCGCCTCGCTCGGCACGAGGTAGCGCACCGGCTTGTCGTCCAATTCAATCGCGCCACCGCGCAAAAAGTCGCGCTTGTAGATGCCCGAGACAATCTTGAAGGTCTCGGTGCGGCCGGAGCCGATCAGCCCGAACACGCCGGTGATCTGGCCTTCGAAGATCGAGAAGGAATTGTTGCGCACGATGTTGCTCATCGAGATGTCCTGCACCGACAGCACTTTCTTGCCGGCCTTGCGCAGCTTCGTCTCGTCGCGCTGGCGGTAGATCTGCCCCGACAGCGAGCGCCCGACCATGGCGGCGACGATCCTGTCGCGGTCGAAGGCGGATGTCTGGTCGGTGATCACCAGCTCGCCGTCGCGCAAGATGGTGATGCGGTCGGCGATCATCAGCGCCTCCTCCAGCGCGTGACTGATGAAGACGATCGACACGCCGCGCGCTTTGAGCCTGCGGATCAGCGCGAAGAAATGGCGTTTTTCCTCCGGCGTCAGCGTCGCTGTGGGTTCGTCGAAGATGATGATCTCGGCATTGTGGTGGACGGCGCGCGCGATCTCGACCATCTGCCGCTTGGCAGCACCCAGCGTCGCCACCATCGCATTGGGATCGACCGGAAAATTCAGCGACTGCAGGAATTGCTGCGCCGAGATGTAGGTGCCGCGCAGCCGGTTGAGGAATTTCTCCGTGCCGAGATAAAGGTTCTGCGCCACGGTCATCGACGGCACCAGGCTGGTCTCCTGGAACACCATGGCGATGCCCGCTTCCAGCGCGGCGTGCGGCGAGGCGTAAGCCGTCTCGACGCCCTTGTGGAACATCTTGCCCGAAGTCGCGTCGACGACGCCGGCGATGATTTTGGTCAGCGTCGACTTGCCGGCGCCGTTCTCGCCAAGCAGCGCATGGATCTCGCCTTTCCGCAGATCGAAGCTGACATTCTTCACGGCCGGCACGCCGCGATAAGTCTTGGTGACGTTTTCCAGACGGACGATCGGTTCCATCAGAAACCTCCCGAAGCGAGGTCGAGCGCCAGCACGCAATCACCGCCCTTCGCGGCGACGAACAGGCGACCGTCCTTTTCCGCCACGCTGCAGATGCCGTGCCGCGTGCCGTTGGCGCGGCTGTGCAGGCTGAACTGCGGCTGCAGGGCCCGGTCGAGTTTCACGACGAGCCCATAGGAGCGGCTGGGCGACCACGGCTTGTGGATGCCCATGGTGCGGATGCCGCCGCATTGCAGCGGCTCGAGGAAGCTGCGGTTGGAGGCCAGCGCCGGCGCAATCCAGTAGGCTGGCGGCACCTGGCCGATCATGTCGCGGCGATAATGTGTTTCCTGCAGCACGAATTCGATCAGCCGGTTGCGCGGCGCAAACAGCGTCAGCCATGCGCCGCCGCCGGCCGGCGCCAGCCGCGCCGGATAGCCGGGCAGATGCGTCAGCACCGTGGTGCGGTTGCCAGTCGCGCCGTCAAAGCGCACGAGCTGGTGGCGCCAGCTTTCGCTCACCAGCACGTTGGCGCCGACCGGGTGAAGCCCATAGGGAAAGGCGACGTCGCCGGCGATCTTCTGAAAACCGATGCCACCCGCCCCGCACCGCCACAGCGAACCGGATGCGCCCTTCTTCATCAGGTCGGCCGCCCATTGCGACGGAGCATGTTCGCTGGAGCCATTGGCCAGCCACAGCGTGCCGTTATCGGCATAGGCAAGCGCTGTGATGCACCTTAATTCGGCCGGCAGCGAAACCTCCTTGCCGGCAATCAGCAGTCTGCCGCTCTCCAGCCCGACGGTCAGTTCGCCCGATGGCGACAGCGCCAGCGCGGTGATGGGGGATTGAAAGGTTTCGACAGCGACGGGCTCGGAACCAGCCGCAACCGCCAGGATAGCGTTGCCGCTGGAGACAAGCAGCCGCCCGTCAGACACCAGCAGATTGTCCGGCTCGCTCAGTTCGGCGAAGGCCGGCGCGTCGTCCAGCCGCGTGTTGGGGCGAAAGGCGCCGTCGAGCGGCGGTATGGTGACCGCCTTGCCGCGAAAGACATCCAGGATCGGATCGAGGATCATGGCTTGTCTCCCCAATAGGAAGCGGGGCTCGTCCAGTTCGGGTCCGCACCACTGATCTTGTAGCGCCCGATGCGGTTGTTGAGGATGCCGCCGACGAACAGGTAGCCCTTGTGCTCGCGCATCGAGGTGACCATCGGATGCGCGTTGCCGGAAAGATCGCCGAGCGTCTCGACAATGCCGCCCTTCTCGTTGAACTTCACCACGCCGCCGGTGTTGATGTTGGGAAACAGCCACTCGTCCTGCGGCAGGCGGCGCGTCATGCGCTTGCGCATGTCGGGATGGCGCAGCGATAGGTCGAAGCTCGGCGTGCGCATGCCGAGCCACGCCATCCAGTAATTGCCGTCCGAGGCACGGTTGATGTTGTCGGGATAGCCCGGCATGTCGCGGATGACGCATTCGGCGGTGCCTGCCTTCGGCCCTTCCAGCCAATAGCGATGCACGCGGCAGGCCCAGCTTTCGGCAAAGAACAGCGACTTGCCGTCATGCGCCATGCACACGCCGTTGGTGTAGCGATAGCCGTCGAGCAGCGTCTTGGTCGAACCGTCCTTCGGGTCGTACACCAAAAGACGGCCCGTGGCGCGATTCTCGATCGAGTCCAGCGCCCAATCATGGGCATCATATCGCTTGGTCGAATCCGTGAAATAGATGCGGCCGTCTAGCGCGATGTCGCAATCGTTCGGGTCGCGCAGACGCGCATCGTCGACGATCGAGGTCCAGGAGCGTGCCGTCTCTGCCGAGAGGCGCTTCACCTCCCGGTCCGGCGAGACCGAATAGAGCCCCATGGCGCCGACGCAGCTGATCAGATTGCCGGCCCTGTCGAAGGCCAAGCCCAGCGGAAAGCCGCCTATATGGGCAAAGACTTCGGAACGCCGGTAGTTCGGTGCGAAGAAGCGGACGATCTCGCCATGACGCGTGCCGCAATAGAGATGGTCGTCGCGGTCGAGGATGACGTCCTCCGGCCCTTCCAGCTCGCCGAGCCCGATATGGTCCGCCGCCGAGAGCCGGTTGTCGAGCTCGTAGGACGTGCCGGAACCGGGCGCAGCCGATTGCGTCTCGCCCATCTTGAGGTAGACCGGCGCGACATAGACCTCGTTCAGCACCTTGTGGCGGTTCTTCAGCCAGCGGATGTCGATGGTGACGGCGACCGCAAGCAGGATGCCGAGCACCATCTGGTTGGTGCCGGTGCCGTATCCAAGTCGGATCAGGCCGTTGGTCATGGTCAGCACGATGATGGCGCCCATCAAGCCCTTGACCACCGAGCCGCGTCCGCCGCCCAGGCTGACGCCTCCGACCACCGCCGCGGTCAGCGCCATGATCTCGAGATTGAGGCCGGTGCCCGGCCCTGCCCCGCTCAACCGGCAGGCGATCAGGAAGCCGCCGATCGAGGCACAGAAGCCGGAAAAGACATAGGTCATGAACACGGTGCGGCGCACCCGGATGCCGGCATTATGCGCCGAGCGCCGGGAGCCGCCGACCGCCAGCACATGCCAGCCCGGGCGCGAGCGCGTCAGCGCGATATGCGTGATGACGGCGAGGATGATGGCCAGCCAGACCGAGACCGACAGGCCCCAGAACGTGCCGTCGCCGATGAAGTCGAGCACATCGGAGCTCGCCTGCGAAAGCTGCACGTCGGCGGCATAGGTGGTGACGAGAATGTCGAACAGCGCTCGCCCGAAGATGAAGGTGACCAGCGTGGTGAGGAAGGCACGCAGCCTGAGATAGCCGACGAGGTAGCCGTTGACGGCGCCGAAGACGAGCCCCGTGCAAAGTGCCGCGGCCAAGGCCAGCCAGATCGACTGTTCGAGAATGAAGAAGACGTAGACGGCGGAAAAGCAGGACAGCGCGAAGATTGAGCCGACCGAAAGATCGATGCCGCCGCCCAACATCACCACGGTCATGCCGATGACGACCAGCGAGAACTCGCCGAGCTGTCGCGTGGATTCCTGCAGCGAGGTGAGCTTGAAGAAGCCCGGAATGATCGAGCCGAACACGCCGAGCGTCGCCACCAGCGCCAGGAAAGGTATGGCGTTGTCGGTCCAGCGCTTGGTCAGGATCTCGCCGACCAGATGGTCGGGCACGAGATTGTAGCGCCAGGCCTGGAGGCGTTCACGGAAATTCATCGGCTGCTGCTGTCATTAAAAACGGGAAAGAGGCGGCCGGAACAATCCGGCCACCCCGTGGATGCTTTTCCGGCTGCGCGGCTTATTTCGCCGCCGCTTCGGCTTGCAGAGCCTTCAGGTCCCAGCAGCTGTCGGGCTTGAGGTCGGCCTTGGTCGTCGCCTTCTCCAGCGTGTAGATGTAGGTGTGCGAGGTGCCGGCCGGCTGGCCGCTCTGCAGCAGGAACTTGATGATGGCGTTCATGTCGCCCGACTGGCGGGCAAGATCGGTCATCACCACGGCGCCATAGGTGCCGTCGTTCAGCTTGTCGCAATCGGCCGCCTTCTCGCCGCCGCCGGTGGTGACCAGGAACACCTTGCCCTCGAGCTTGGCGTCGCGAATCGCGGCCGAGGCACCAGTGGCGTCGCCGTCCCAGAAGTCGATGATCGAGCAGATGTCCGGGTGCTGCTGCAGCATCGTCGTCGTCACGTTGCGCGAGGTGGTCGCGTCCCAATTGGAATCCGGCTTTGCCACCACCTGGAAGTCGGGATGCTTCTCCAGCACCTTCATGATGCCGGCATACTGGTAGAGGCTAGACGAGTTCGCCTGGTCGCCCTGCACCAGCCCGATCTTCTTGGACGAATTCTCGCCGCAGCCTTTGATCGCCGCTTCGGCTTCGAGCTGGCCGAGCTTGTCCCAGTCGCTGCCGACGAAGGCGTCGGCCGGGAAGTTCGCCGGATTGTCGACCAGCAGCACATAGGTGCCGGCGGCCTGCGCCTTCTTCATCAGCTTCGAGTAGGAGTTGAGGTCGGGCGCATGAATGATCAGCACGTCCGGCCGCGTGTCCGAAGCGATGGCGTCGGTGATCGCCTGCGCGCCGGCATCGACCACCCAGTTCGGGTCGCGGGTCTCGAATGTGCCGCCCCAGGCCTCGACTTCCTTCTTCAGGTAGTGCGCCCAACCCTGCGCCAGGTCGAACCCCATCGCCAGCGGCACCAGCATGACGCGCTTGCCGTTGAGCGCCTTGGCATAGGCGGCCGGGCCGGGATCGTCTGCGGCAAAACTCGGCGCCGCGAAGGCGGTAACGGCGAGCGCCGTGGCGGCGGCCATCAATGTTCTGAGTAGTCTCATGTCACACCTCTGGTTCGGTTTTCGTTGCCGGGCGATCGTCGCGATCGCCCGGGTACCCGAGAGCAAGATGGCCTTGCCATCTGCTCTAAATGTCGCCTTGTTGCGCGGTCTGCTCGTCGCGCGGATTGATGATGCCGTCGACGATGATGGCCCCGAGCAGGATCGCCGCCTTGATCAGGTTCTGGTAGAGAAGCGGAATGTCGATGATGGTCATGGCGTTGAGCAGGATGCCGATCAGCGCCGCCCCCACCAGCACATTGCGCACCCCGCCCCTGCCGCCCGAAAGGCCGATGCCGCCGATCACCGCCACCAGGACGATGTCGTAGAGCAGCGTCGAGTTGACGATGCGGGTGTTGATCGAATGCAGGCTGGCTGCCGTCAAAAGCCCGGCGACCAGCGCCACGAACGCCGAGAGCACGTAGCGCAGCATCAGCATGGGCCGTACCGGAACGCCGATGTTGCGGGCCGCGACCGGATTGTCGCCGGCGAAATAGATGAAGCGGCCCCATTTGGTGTAGCGCAGGAACAGGAACACCAGGAAAGCCAAACCGGCGAAGACGAACACCTCGACCGGAATATCGAGGAAGCGGACGCCGCCGAGCAACTCGACCCAGTGTCCGCCGGGCACCGGCACGGCATCCTGCGTGATCAGTTGCGAGCGCACATAGCCGAACACAAAGGAGCCGGTGGCCAAGGTCACGAAGATCGCCGGCACGTCGGCATAGGCGACGAGAAAGCCGTTGAGCAGGCCGATGGCCAGTACGCCCGCCAGCACATAGACGAAGGCGAGTCCGTCCGAGGTTCCGGTGTTGAGCAGTTGCAGGTACCAGGCGACCGACATCGCCATGATCGCCACCGCCGACAGGTCGATGCCGCGGCCGATGATGACGACCGCCATGCCAAGCGCCAGAATGCCGAGCACCGAGACCGAGCGCACGATGGCCACCAGATTGTCGGCGGTCAGGAAACCTGGCAGGCCCAGCGCAGCGGCGGCGAACAACAGGATGGCGATGGCAAAGACGATGCCTTCCTGATTAAGGCGCCTCCAGTTCGGCCAGCCGGTCGCATTCATCGCTTGTGTCTTTCGCCCCGAGGGCAAGGCCTTGCCGGCCTGCACCCCGCATGAAAGCTAATCGGCTCAACAGCGGCTCGTCAAATGAATCCGCGTTCAAGAACCGCGCCTCTCCGACTATTTTCCGAGTGGACGCATCGATTGCCGTAACTGGCGCAATTGGCGGAAACTCTTGGGCTTTTGGCAGTTCGTTGCCGTGATCGCACGGCGCGCGAAAGAACCTGTTCGGACCCCGCGGGACCGGCGCAATTCGAGTCCGCAAAATGCGCCCGACACGACGTCAATTGTTCGCTGAATGGCCTGAAATCTCGGCGCGGCATCGGCCGGCAGGACTAGGCAAACATCGCCGTGGCGCCGGCCCAGTCCAAAGCTTATCCAACAAACTTCCGTGTCGCCGTTTCGCCTGTTATGGATGAGCCGGGGTGGCCGAGGAAAACGCATGAAGCCGATTTATATCGACTATCTCAATGCTCTCGACATCGAAGCGCTTGCCATGGCCGACGCCGAGATCATCGGCGCCGTCGAAG
Source organism: Mesorhizobium sp. CA6 (assembly GCF_020165035.1). Taxonomy (NCBI): domain Bacteria; kingdom Pseudomonadati; phylum Pseudomonadota; class Alphaproteobacteria; order Hyphomicrobiales; family Phyllobacteriaceae; genus Mesorhizobium; species Mesorhizobium sp. CA6. The sequence continues at coordinate 8,380 of NZ_JAIUHI010000001.1, forward strand.
CCGGGCTCGTCGCGCAGGGCAACGGCCAGACGGTGATCGAGCCGCGCGTCCATCTCGAGCCGGATCCCTCCTTCCACGGCCACTTCAACGTCCTGCGCGGCTATGTGGCGCCGCTCGACGCCGCCGGCGTGAAGATCGTCGGTGACTATGTCGAGAACTACAGGCACGGCCTGCCGTCGGAATTCGGCATTCTCAATCTTTTCGATCCGCGCACCGGCACGCCGCGCGCCATCCTCGACGCCACTGTCATCACCGATATGCGCACCGGCGCGGTCACCGCCATCGGCGCCAAGCATCTGGCGAAGAAGTCGTCCAAGGTGCTCGGCCATATCGGCGCGCGCGGCACCGCCTATTGGAACGTGCGCCTGCTCGACCATCTCTTCGACTTCGACGAGATCCGCGTCCACTCACGCCGCCCCGAAAGCCGCGATAGCTTTGTCGCGAAGCTGGCGGCCGATCTCGGCAAGCCGGTCATGGCCGTGGCCGACTGGAAAAGCTGCGTCGAAGGCGCCGACATCGTCGTCGAAGCCTCGCGGCTGCCGGAACCGCAGCCGCTGCTCAAGACCGAATGGATCAAGCGCGGCGCGTTGGTCGTGCCCTATGGCACGATGAGCGCGGTCGAGCTGTCATTGACCGATATCATGCAGAAGATCGTCGTCGACGACTGGGGCCAGTGCAAGGGCGGCAAGTTCGGCTCGCTGCGCGCCCATGTCGAGACGGGACGGCTGAGCGAGGCGACGCTGCATGCCGAGCTCGGCCAGATCGCGGCCGGCCTCAAAGCCGGCCGGCAAAGCGATGGCGAGACGATCCTGTTCTGGCATCGCGGCCTCTCGCTGTCGGACATCGCGCTGGGCAAGGCCATGCTCGCCAAGGCCGCGGAAAAAGGCATCGGCCAGAGGCTGCGCTTCGCATGAGCCCGCTCGTTCTCACCGGCGCGGGCATCAGCATCGAGGATGTGGTTGCCGCCGCGCGCAACGCCTGCAAGGTCGAGATCACGCCTGCCGTGCTTGAAAAGCTCGACAAGGCTCGCCAGGTCCTCGATGCAGCCGCGGCCGGCGGCCAGCAGATTTACGGGCTGAACACCGGGCTCGGCGCCAATCTCGTCACGGCTGTCGTAGGCGACGCCGGCGCCTTCCAGCGCCAGCTGATCGAAGGCCGCAGCGCCGCCGTCGGCGATGCTCTGCCGGTTCCGGTGGTGCGGGCGTCGATGTTCGCCCGCCTTGCGATGCTCGCTTCCGGTGGCTCGGGCCTGTCGCCGCGCGTGTTCACCGCGCTGGTCGAAGCGCTCAATGCCGGCGTGCATCCCGTGATGCCGTCGCTCGGGTCGATCGGCGCCGGCGATCTTCTGCTGATGACGGCGGTCGCCCGCGTGCTGATTGGCGATGGCGAAGCCGAATATCAGGGCCGCCGCATGCCTGCCGCCAAGGCGCTGATGATGGCGCGGCTTGCACCGGTCACTCTCTCGCCGAAGGACGGTCTTTCCCTGATCAACGCCTCGGCCGTTTCCGTCGGGACCGGAGCGCTGGCGCTGACCGATGCGCTGTCGGCGCTCGACCAACAGCAGCAGGCCGGCGCGCTGACGATGGAAAGCATCGGCGCCAACCGCACCATCCTCGACCCGCGCCAGCATCAGGCACGCCCGGGCGCCTGCCAGCAGCTTGCGGCCAAGGCGCTGCGCGACCTCTTGGCGCGCGATGAGGCGCCGGCGCCGACCACCATCCAGGACCCGCTGTCGATCCGCTGCATGCCCTCGATCCACGGCGCGCTGATCCAGGCGATCGACCATGCACGGCTGGCTGTCGAGATCGAGCTCAACGCCGCCGCCGACAATCCGCTGGTGCTGGCCGATGATGAACTGGTCATGTCGACCGGCAATTTCCACACAGCGTCGCTGGCGCTCGCCTTCGAGACGCTTGGCCTGGCGATCGCCCAATGCGCGGCAGCGTCTGCCGCGCGCTTCGTCCAGCTCACCGGCTCAACCCGCCACGGCCTGCCGAAATATTTGTCGCCGGTCGGCGGCGCCTCTGCCGGCTTCGTGCCGCTGCAGAAGACGGTGGCGGCGATCCTGGCCGCGATCCGCCACAAGGCCAATCCGGTGATGCTCGATTTCCTGCCCGTGTCCGAGGGCGTCGAGGATCACGCCACGCAGACGCCGCTCGCCGTCGCCAAATGCGCCGAGATGATCGAGCTGTGGCGGCGGCTGATCGCCTTCGAGCTGATGGCCGCGGCGCAGGCCATCGACTTGCGCGAGGGCATGGCGCTCGCGCCGGCCACCGGCGCGATCCACGCGGCCGTGCGTTCGCATGTGGCGACGCTCAAGGAAGACAGGCCGCTCGGCATCGACGCTGAAGCGCTCTATGCCGCTCTCGTCAGCGGAATCTGGCAAGGCCCTCCGGCCACGGGCTGACGCTTTTCGATTCTTGGTTCAGGGCTTTGCGTCCACCTTCCTCACGAAGTGGGTGAGCTCGTCCGGATCCATGTGCACGACATGCCTGTCTTCCGGATAGGCGCCGCTGTTGACGTCGGCGACATATTCGGAAAACGCCGCGATGCGTTCCTGCTGCAGCCGGTCATATTCGGCGGCGAAGTTGCGATAGACTTTCGAGTGGCGCGGCATGTGACCGCGATTTGTGCCGAGAATATCTTCGGCGAACAGATATTGCGCGTCGCAGCCGGTGCCGGCGCCCATCGACAGCATGATCAGCGAAGTACGTTCCGAGATCGCCTTCGCCACTTCCACCGGCACCACCTCGATCTCGGCGCCGATCGCGCCGGCAGCTTCCAGCTGCTTGACCGCCTCGAACACCTGCATGGCCGTATCGGCTGTCTTGCCGACCGCCTTGAAGCCGCCGGTCCAGGTCGCGCGCGACGGGATCAGGCCGACATGGCCGATCACCGGGATGGCGTCGTCGGCCATGCGCTTGATCGTGGCGTAGCCGGCGCTGCAATAGACCGCGTCGGCGCCGGCTTTGTAGAGCCGGAACGACCAGCGCACGAAATCGTCGGCCGTGCCGATCTCGAAGAAATTGTCGCCCGGCATGGTGAAGAGGCTGGGCGCGGCGTCGCGATATTGCGGGTTGAGAACCAGTTCCGGCGGCACCGAGACGATGTCGACCCCTGCCCGCTCGGCAGCCTCGGCTTCCTCCAGCGTCAGCACGCGCAGCATGGTCAATTGCCGCTTGCCCTTCATGGCGCGCAGATCGGCAACGGTCGGTCTCTTCCGGCTCATCGGTTACATCCTGTTTTGTCTGGCGGCTTTCAGCCGATATCGATCATCACCTTACCGGCCTCGACCTTGACCGGATAGGTCTTGAGGTTGACGCAGACCGGCGCGCCCTTGGCCTGGCCGGTCTTGTAGTTGAAGCGGCCATTGTGCTTGGGGCATTCGATGATGTCGTCCATCACCAGCCCGTCGGCCAAATGCGCCTTTTCATGCGTGCAAAAACCGTCGGTGGCGAAGAACGCGTCCTCCGGCGAGCGGTAGATCGCGAAGGTGCGGCCGCCATGGTCGAAGCGGATCACATCCTCCTCGTCCACGTCGTCGACCTCGCATGCTTCGACCCACTCCGCCATCGTCTGTCTCCAGTTTGCCTATGCTGCGCCTATTCGGCGGCCGCGGCCGTTATGTCGAGATCATGGAATTCGCCGCGATACGGCTTGGCCGTCAGCGGCAATTCGCGCTTGAGATAATAGTCCTCGTATTTCAGCTGCCTGAGCAGCACCGGCCAGACCTCGCGATAGGCATGCCACATCGACGGGTTCGCCACTGGCAGATCGTGCTTGATCAATTCATGCAGTTTCGGCAGCGCGTGGTACGGAACCATCGGGAACATGTGGTGCTCCACATGGTAGTTCATGTTCCAGTAGATGAAGCGGCTGACCGGGTTCATGTAGACGGTGCGCGTGTTCAGCCGGTGATCGGTGACGTTGTCGGCCAGCCCGATATGCTGCAACAGCCCCGTCAGCACCATGTGCCAAGTGCCGTAGAGCCGCGGCAGGCCGATCAATACGAGCGGTATCCATGATCCAAGCGCGATCGCGACAGCAATCGTCGCGGCATACACGACCATGTGCCAGCGCGCCGCGGTCACCGCCTTGTGCTGCTCCATCTCCGGAATGTAACTCTTCTCGTCGTCCGACAATGTGCCGAAGGCCTGGCGCACCAGCGTCGGCAGCGCATAACGGAAGTCGAGGATGCCCGTGAAAGCAAGCGCCGCCTTGATGAGGTCCGGCGGCCGCATCACCGCAATCTCGGCGTCGCGGCCGACGATGATGGTGTCGGTGTGGTGGCGCGCATGGCTCCAGCGCCACTGCACCGGGTTGCGCATCAGCATGAAGGAAGCGATGTGGTAGACGACGTCGTTCATCCAGCGCGTGCGGAAGGCGGTGCCGTGGCCGCATTCGTGCCAGCGCGAGTCGCTCGACGAGCCGTAGAGCACGCCATAGACGAACAGGAACGGCACGACCCACCAACTGCCCCAGAACCAGACGATGCCGGCCGCCGAGCCCAGGATCGCAACGATCCAGATGATGGTGTCGCGGATCGCCGGCCCGTCGGAGCGCTGCATCAATTCCTTCATGGTCTTGCGCGGCACGTCGGTATGGTACCACTCGGCCGAGGCGAGCCCGGTCTCGATCGCAAGCCGAGTGCTTTCGCCGACAAGGCTGTAGTCGCGCTTGCTGCTGCTGGCCATCGCCATCGTCATATTCCCCAGCCGTCAAACTCCGTTGGCGCAGAATTTCTCATCGAGGAATTTTTTCGCGCGCGGCACGTCGTCCTCGGTCAGGTGCTCGATGATCACCGGGATGTTCGGATGCTTCTCGCTGAGCCGCTTCAGATAGAGGTCGTAGTTCAGCGCACCGAGGCCCGGCGCCGGCAGCTCGATCTCGCCGACGCCGCGGAAGGTAAGCCCCTCATGCGCGTCCGCGTCACCGATATCGGCATGCTTTTCGGTTTTGTCGCTGCCCGAGCGCTTGACGTCCTTGGCATGCGCGATCCTAATCTTGTCGCTCAGCGTGTCGAACACCTGGTTCAGCACCTGGTCCATGCGGTCGATGTTGTGTGCCTCGAAGTAATTGGTCGGATCCATCAACAGGCCGAGGCCGGGGTGGTCGACCTGTGCGAACATCCTGACCGTCTCCTCGACCGAACCGACGACGTTGTTGACATAGGTCTCAAGCAGAAACACTGCGCCGTGGTCGTAAGCCGTCCGGGCAAGGTCGGAAATCACTTTGCGGCATTCCTCGAACCCCTCTTCGGTCTTGTTCTTCGGGTGGTGAACCCAGTCGGATTCGGTGTTGTAGGTGCCGGTCTCCGAGATCACGTAAGGGCTGCCGAATTCGCGCGCGTTGCGGATAATCTCCTTCAGATACGCCAGTCGCCTGTCGCGCTCGGTCTTGTCCGGATGAATGATGTTGGTGTAGCCGGACACGCAGCAGACTGGCAGGTTATGATCGCGAAATGTGTCGCGCACTTTCCGCGCCTTTTCCGTGGAGATCTGCCCGGCCGACAGGTCGATATCCTTGAAATGCAGGTCGAGCTGCACGGTGTTGAAGCCGAGCGCACGGATGCGCCTGGCGGACTCTTCCAGCTCGTAGGGAAAATAGCCTGTGAAGATACCTGCCTGCATCATGAGGTGAAGTCCTCTGGGTAAGCGATTCAGTTGCCCTGCCTTTTAGTCGCCTAGTCGACAGAGATTTCGGACAGCCTGATCGTGCGACCTTCCGCCATCGATCGGTAGCCGGCCTCGACCAGCGCCATGGTCTTGACGTTGTCGGCGACCGACAGCGCCGGCGGCGTGCCGGTCTTCAGCGCGTATTGCAACTGCTCCATGACGCCGATGAATGCATGCGGGAACCACATCGTCTCCCAGCTTGGGCTGACCCATTTGCCGCCCGTCGTTTCGCTCGAGGCATGGGTCAACGTCGACGCGACGCCCTTCGGCCATCCAATCGTGCCCTTGGCGACGCCCTTGATGCCGTCGACCCGCCAATTGATGTGCTGATCGTCCTCGTAACCCTCCTGGCGCGGGCCGGACCAGACGTCCTCCAGCAAAACGGCAAGCACGCCCGAGGGGAAGCGCAGCGTCGACACGGTGATGCCGTCCGAGTGCTCGAACGCCGTGCGCGGATCCTTGCGCGTCAGCGTGGTTATCTCCTCCGGTTCGCCAAAAAGGAAACGCAGCACGTCGAGGTGATGCACGCTCATATTGGCGAGCGTCAGTCGGTCGTAATCGGCAAGGAAGGTCTGCCAGTGCGGGATCGCGTGCATGTCGATCTCGGCAAAGACGATGTCGCCAAGCGCGCCGCTGTCTATGATCTGCTTCAAGACGCGCATCGACTGATCATAGCGCATGTTCTGATTGACCGAGAGGATCTTGCCGGACGCAGCCGTTTCGTCGCGCAGCTTCACAGCTTCCTCGACCGAAAGCGCCAGCGGCTTCTGCGCCAAGATCGCTTTGACGTGCGGCTGCTTCAACGCATGGCGGATCAAAGCCGGTTGCTGATCGGGCGGAAAGGCCAGATCGACGATCTCGACCTGGCTGTCCTCGATCAATTGCTCCGGTGTCTCGTGGACGGTCGCAATATTCCAGCGATCGGCGACCTTCTGCGCATTGGCTTTGGTGCGCGATGCTATGGCGACCGCCGGAAAACCGGCTTCGTGATAGGCGGCGAGATGGCATTCGGCCATGATCATGCCGGCGCCGATACAGCCGATCCGATATTCCCTGACCCGAACTGTCACGTCCGGTTCGAAGCCTATACTCGCCATCCATTCCTCCCTTGGAGGATGGATATAACGCCATGGTCCGGACCTCAGCCAAGGCCCGCGCCATCATTTCCCATCAGTCAGGCCGCGATCAGCACCGTGCTGTCCGGCGACCAGCTCAGCACGACGGGCTGACCCTCTGCGAGGCGCTCGGCGCCGGTGTTCTGGACGATCACCTTCAGCGTCTGGCCGAAGCGGTCGACGAAATAGGTGCTGTTGTTGCCGGCAAAGATGCGTTTCGAGACCTGCCCCGTGAGCGTGTTGACATTGGCTGGATCGGGCTTTGCCGCGCCGGGCGAAATCCGGATGCGCTCGGGCCGAACGGCGCAGCTCGCCTTGGCGCCGGCCGGCACCGATGCGCCTGTCGAAGCCGCGATCGTCGTGCCGTCGGGCAGCCTGATCCCTGAGCCGGTCGCGTTGCCGTGAAAGATATTGGCGTCGCCGAGGAAAGTCGCGGCGAACTCGCTTTGCGGCCTGTCGTAGATCTCTTCCGGCGGTCCTTCCTGCACCAGCCTGCCGTCGCGCAATATGCCGATGCGGTCGCTCATCGTCAGCGCCTCTTCCTGGTCGTGGGTGACGAAAATGGTCGTGATGCCGATCTCGCGCTGGATGCGCTTCAGCTCGATCTGCATGTCGACGCGCAATGCCTTGTCGAGCGCGCCGAGCGGCTCGTCGAGCAAGAGCACGCGCGGCTTGGTAACGATGGCCCGCGCCAGCGCCACGCGCTGGCGCTGGCCGCCGGAGAGCTGGTGCGGCTTTCGCCCGCCGAGCTTGCCGAGCTGCACGAGATCGAGCGCGCGTTGCACTTCCGCAGCGATTGTCGCTTTCGGCTCGCCGCGCACCGACAGGCCGAAGGCGATATTGTCGGCGACGCTCATATTGGGAAACAGCGCATAGTTCTGGAACACCATGCCGATGCGCCGCTTTTCGACCGGCACGCGCTCGACGCTCTCGCCGCCGATCGCAATGCGGCCGGAATCCGGAAAATCGAAGCCGGCGATCTGGCGGAGCAGCGTGGTCTTCCCGCTGCCCGAAGGTCCGAGCAGCGCGTAGAAGCCGCCATCGGCAAAATCGATCGAGACATCGTCCAGCGCCTTGTGCGCGCCGAAGCTGCGCGAGACGTTCGCGACCTGGACGCCAGCCATTATTTCTCTCCACCAAACTTGAAGAAGCGCGCCGTGAGCAGCATCAGCGCCATCGACACGACAATGATGATCGTCGAGACCGCGTTGATCTCGGGCGTGAAACCCTTGCGGATCGCGGCATAGATTTCGACCGGCAATGTCGTCTGGCCGGGCGTCGACAGGAAATACGAGACCACGAACTGGTCGAACGACACGGCGAAGGCGAACAGCCCGCCGGCGATCACCCCAGGCATGATCCACGGCAAAGTAACCCGCATGGTCACCTGCCACTGGTTGGCGCCGAGCGAGCGCGCCGCTTCCTCCAGCTCTGGCGCGAAGGTCTGCAGCCGGGCCGACACGACGACGATCACATAAGGCAGCGCCAGCGCGACATGGCCGAGCAGGATTGCCACCAGCCCGCGGCCGATGCCGACGCCGAAGAAGAAGATCAGCATTGCCGTGCCGGTGATTAGCCACGGGATGGCGATCGGTGGGAAGAGCAGCGCCTGCAGGACTTTCTTGCCGCGGAAGTCGTAACGGTAGAGCGCCAGCGAGGCCATCGAGCCCAGCACCGTCGAGATCAAAGTGGTGATGACGGCGATCTCGATGCTGTTCCAGGTCGCCGCGATCAACTGGTCGTTCTGCCAGAGCGATGAATACCAGTCCGTCGTCCACTCGAACGGCAATTGGTAGAAGGGCGAAGCGTTGAAGGACATCGCCGCCATGATGATGATCGGTAGGTAAAGGAAGCCGAGCAAAAGCACGATGTAGAAGCGCCCGAGCCATTCGAGGATGCGCGTCGTCGCCATCACGCAGCCCTCCGCAGGACAGGCGCCGCCAGCGCCAGGATGATCAGCACGACCGCGAGCAGGATAAAGGAGAGTGCCGCGCCCAGCGGCCAGTTGAAGACGGCGACGAACTGGTCCTCGATGATGGTGCCGTAGAAGGTACCGGTGCGGCCGCCGAGGATGCGCGGCTCCATGAAGGAGCCGACCACCGGTACGAAGATCAGCGCGGCACCCGCGATCAGGCCCGGCATCGACAGCGGGATGATCACCCGCCACAGCACCTGCCGCCGCGATGCGCCCAGCGAGCGGCCCGCCTCGATCAGCGAATCATCGATGGCCTGCAGCGTGAGATAGCAGGTCAGCACCATATAGGGCACATAGGAGTGCACCAGGCCGATGATGACGGCTGGGTAGGAATACATGAGATCAATGTTGATCTTGAACGGCAGCACCGCATTGAGCGCGGTGTCGAGGATGCCGCCTTCGCGCAGCACCATCGCCCAGGAGAAGATGCGCACCAGCCCGTTCGACCAGAAGGGCAGGATAACGAGCAGGAAGATCGCCTCGCGGCTGCGCCCTTTCAGCACCTTCGCAAGCACATAGGCCGCCGGGTAGCCGATGACGACGCACCACAGCGTCACCTCCAGCCCGAGCCGCAGCGATGAAAACAACAGCGTCGAATAGAGGCTCTGCGAGAAGAAAGCTGCGTAATTGCCGAGCGTGAACGACCATTCCTTTCCGGCCAGCGGCAGGTCGGTCATGAAGGAGAAGAACACCATGGCCGACAGGGGTAGGAAGATCGCGATCGTCAGCCAGAGATAGGCGGGAAGGAGAAGCGGCAGGGCCGGCTTCAGTCCGCGGCGCGAACCGATCGCAAGCTGGTCAGCCATCTGCCTCTCCTCCCCGAAAGACGTGATTATTTCACGTTGACTTTCAGCTCCTGCCACAGCGCCAGGTATTTCTCGCGCTGCGCGTCGGTGATCGGCGCCTGGAACTGGATGCGCTTTGCGACCTCGGGGCTGCCCATGACCTTGCGGTTGAAGGCGTCCTCGGGCAGCGCGTCGACAGCCTTGGTGTTGGCCGAAACCGGTGCGCCGACCTTGGTGACCCATTCGACGTAGAATTTCGGGTCGATCATATAGTTGATGAAGGCCTCGGCGCCCGCGACATTCTTCGAGCCGACCGGGATCGAAAAGGCGTCGAGCCAGGCGACGGCGCCTTCCTGCGGGATGACCAGCGAGACCGGCAGCTTGAAATGCGTCTTGGCGCGGTCAGCCGAGCCGCTCCAATAGGTGCCGATGTCGATCTGGTTGGAGGCGACCATCTGGTTCCAGTCGTTCTCCGAGCTCCAGAAGGTCTTGATCTGCGGCATCAGCGAGGTGAGCTTCGCCTTGACCGCGTCCATATCCTTGATGTCGTTGATGTCCTGCCCCGACGCGATCGCGCCGAACTGCACCGCCTCGACGGCGTCGTCGCGGATGATGACGCGGCCCTTATGCGCCGGGTTCCACATCTCGGCGATGCTCGTCGGCGGCTTGTCGAAGGATTTGTCGTTGATCGCCAGAGCCGTCAGGCCCCACACCCACGGCACGCCATAGACCTTGCCGTCATGGTTGAGCATCGGCGAGCTGGCCTTGTCCTTGGCGATGTCGGCATAGTTGGAAAGCTTCGAGACGTCGATCGGCTGGATCAGCTTGCCGGCCATTGCCTGGTCGTTGAAGGCGGCATTGATCATGACGACGTCGTAGAGGCCGGGATTGGTGCGGATCTTGGTCAGCATCTCCTGTTCGGAATTGAAGAAGTCGTTGACCACCTTGAAGCCGGTCGCCTTCTCGAAATTGGCGACCGCCCACGGCTCGTCGGCGCCATAGCCCTTCCAGTTGAGCACATGCACTTCCTCGGCGGCCTGTGCTCCAAGCGTAAATGCTGAGACGAAGACGGCGGTCGCCGTCAGGAAAGCGGTCAGTCTTGGCATGCGCATGTTCTTTTCCTCTCATTGTTTGCCCGATTGACGGGCTTGTTAAGTTGCAGTCGCTTCCGCCCGGTCGAGCGCGGTCGTCGCTTCGCCGCGCTCGGTCAGGAACTCCTGGATTTCCATGTCGGTCGGCGCCGAAGACCCGCCATGGCGGGTGACCGAAAGCGCGGCGGCCGCATTGGCATAGCGTGCCGCCTCGCAAGCGCCCATGCCGCGCGAAAGGCCGCTGACGAAGGCGCCGATATGCGTGTCGCCGGCCCCATTCGTGTCGACGGCTTCCACCTTGAAGCCCGGCACCGCACGGGTGCCGCCATCGGCCATGCGCACCAAGCAGCCATGCGCGCCGGCGCGGATGACGACGCCTTCCGCCCTGGGGCAATGCTCGGCGAGCAATCGGATCGCGACGGTCTGGGCATCGCCGGCGCCGGCAATCTCGGCAGCCTCATTGGTGTTGCAGCTCAACCAGGTCGTACGCGCCAGAACCCTGTCCAGGATCGGCCGTGGAATGTCGGCGATCACCGGTGTCGGATCGAAGACGAAAGGAATGCCGGCCGGCAGCGCTTCGATCCAACCGGCAAGCGCGTCGCGACTGCCGGGATAGCTCAGCGTGTAGCCGGAGGTGAAAACCCAATCACCCGGAACGACTTGAACCGGCTTCATCATGTCCGGCGTGAGCCGGCTCTCGGCGCCCGGCCACGAAACGAAGGTGCGCTCCGCGTCGCCGCTGATCATCGCGACGCAATTGCCGCTGTCCATCGAAGGCGATGGCGGCGTCAGCGTCTCGATGCCTTCGGCCGCGAAGGCTTTGCGCAGGAAGTCTCCGTCCGGCCCGGTGCCGAGCTGGCCGCCGAACACCACCTTCATGCCGGTGCGGCTTGCCGCCACCATCATGTTGAAGCCGCCGCCGGCGACCCGCGCGTAAGCTGACGCGGTCTTTTCCGTGCCGGCCGCCGGCAGGGCATCGATGCGGTAGACATAGTCGACCACGGCGCTGCCGACATGAACGAGGCGCCCGCTCATCAGGCAACCTCCTTGCCTGGGCCGGCCTTGGAGCCGCGTGCGGCGACCAGGTCGCCAGCCAGCGCGCGGACGTCCGCGAGGTCAATCCCATGCAGTTGGGCGATGCGATCCTGCGGCAGCCTCGACAGGCCGGCGCAGGCCCCGGCCATGCCGGCGGCAATCGCACCGATCGTGTCGGTGTCGCCTCCGAGATTGGCGCCGATGACGGCAGCCCGCCACGCATCGCCTTGCGCGACCTCCAGCACGGCGAAGGCCGCCGGCACCGATTCCTGGCTGGCGACACCGGTGCCGACCAGGTCGACGATCAGCTTGATGGCTTGCTTCTCCGCCTTGCCGCGGACAAGCTCCTGCGCCCAGACAATGCGCGCGGCGATGTCGCCGCCGGTAACCCAATGGCCGAGCGCAGCACCAAGCCTTGCGGCGGCGACCCCATGGTCGGAAGCGATGCGCCAGTCGCCGCCCGAAACACCGAGACTGACAGCGGCTGCGACCGCCGCAGCCGATGCGATGGCGATCGAGGTGTTGTGCGTGGCCCGGCAGGTTTCCGCCACCTTGGAGACCAGAACGTCGAGCGGCTCCACCGGCATCATGATGCCGACCGGCGCGATGCGCATCGCAGCGCCATTGGTGTCGCCGCCGCGGCCGGCCTCCTCCGCCGGCACGCCGCTGTTGATGGCATCGATGGCGCGCTTGGTCGATGGTCCAAGCAGATCGTAGCTGCCGCGCGCCTTGACCTCGCGCTCCCAGTCGAGCAGCGCGTTGACCCAGCGCGCATGATCGAAACGCTCGCCGGATTCCACGAGGATGCGGCCAAGCAGCAGCGCCTGTTCGGTGTCGTCGGTGATCGCGCCGGCCGGCAGCCCTTTCGACACCGGGTGATCGGCGGCAGGCGCGACGAACCCCTCGACATGGCCATAGAGCTCGGAGATGCGGGCCGGCGACAGAAGCTGCGTCGGCATGCCCAGCGCATCGCCCAGCGCCCCCCCGATCAGCGCGCCCATAGCCCGGTCCATCGCGTCGGCCGCCATGCTCAGAACTCCAGGTGCAGCGCGAAATGCGCCGGGTTGAGCAGGCTGGTGACGAATTCGATGGCGCGCCCGTCGGCGGCGCGTGTCAGGCGGCGTGTGCGCAGGAACGGCGTGCCGGGCGCGCAGGCGAGGATGGCTGCGTCGGAAGCGCTCAGCATCTCGATGTCGACCCATTCCTCGCCGTGATCGGGAACAAGCCCTGCCCCGCGCAGCGTCTGGTGCAGCGAGCCTTCGCGCAAGCCGCGCAGCGGTATGTCTTCCAACTCCGGCGACAGCGGCAGCCGGCTGCGCTCGATCGAGATGGCATGGCCGTCGTCGGCGTTGGTGCGGGCACGATCGACGGCGATGAAGGACGAGCTCTCGACGCCGAGCCTGGCCGCCAGTTCGGCGTCCTCGATGATCTCGAGCCGCAACGTGCGTGTCTCGGCATTGGCGCCCGCATTGGCAAGCGCGCGCGACCAGCCGATCGCGTCGTCGACCGGCATGCCGTCGAAGGTGACGAATGAGCCGATGCCGACCTTGGTGGTGATCAGCCCGCGGCTCGACAGTTCCTCGAGCCCTTTGCGGACCGTGTTGCGGCTGACGGAGAAGCGCTGAACGAGCTCGTTTTCGCTCTGCAGGCGGTCGCCGAAGCCGAGCAGGCCGGAGCGTATCTCATGCTCCAGAACCGTCGCGATCTGCTCGGGCTTGCCCGTGCCGGGAGTGATCTGCGTCGCGCGACGGGCCATATCGATACCTGTTCAGTGAACCTGTATAATCCTGTTCAATATCGGATTAGAATTCCCCCGTCAACGAACCTTCATCACCATTCAAGAACGGAAGGAGGACCGGGCGCAGAATGAGCGTGCGGCGGCAACCGGAGACGCGCCGCTTCAAGCGAAGAAGAACTCCTCCGCGCGCTGCTTGGCCTGGCGCAGCACCGGCAGGATGTCGCGCTCCATCGCCTCGACCGAGAAACGCGCCGACTGCGTCGAGACGTTGATGGCGGCGACGGTGCGGCCGGCGCGATCGACGATCGGCACCGCGATCGAGCGCAGGCCGAGTTCCAGTTCCTCGTCGACGATGGCGAAGCCCTCCGCCCTCGCCTTGTCGATGGCCTTGCCGAGCGCGTTGCGGCCGGTGATCGTCTTCGGCGTCCGCCGCTCGATGGTCGCTTGCGCCAGGAAGGTCTTCAAGTCGTCCGCCTCCAGACCGGAAAGCAGCACCCGCCCCATCGAGGTGCAATAGGCCGGCAGCCGCGTGCCTACATCGAGCGCGACGCTTAAGATCCGCCGTCCGGGGATGCGCGCAACATAGACGACGTCCTCACCCGATAGCACCGCCGCGTTGCAGGCCTCGTCGAATTTGCCCGCCACCTCGCGCATGATTGGCGCCGCGAACGTCCAAAGCGATGCGCCGCCGAGCCAGGTCCGCGCGACGGTCAAAAGGCGCGGCGACAGCGAGAACAGCCGGCCGGACTGCGTCGCATAGCCCGTGGCGACCAATGTCAGCAGAAAGCGGCGGGCGCCCGCGCGGGTGAGATCGGCCTCTTCGGCCATCTCGGTCAGCGTCATGCCGGCCGGATGGCGCGCAAGGATTTCCATCACTGCCAGGCCGCGTTCCAGCGAGCCGACGTGGTCGCGCGAAATTACTTCCTCTCCCACGAGCGCCTCCATGCCGGCGTTGACTCAATGCAGAGCTCGGAGTTAGAAATATCTCATACAAAACAGATGTTCGCAATGCGAACTTTTTCGTGGGGTCTGGAGATGGTCAAGTTCCTGCCGCTGAAAGAGGCGGTCGCGGAAAACCTGCATGACGGCGATACGGTCGCCTTCGAGGGCTTCACTCATCTGATCCCGACCGCCGCCGCGCATGAGGCGATCCGCCAGGGCTTTCGCGACCTGACGCTTATCCGCATGACGCCCGACCTGATCTATGACCAGATGATCGGCATGGGCATGGCTAGGAAAATCGTCTTCTCCTATGTCGGCAATCCCGGCGTCGGCCTGCTCAGACGCGCCCGCGACGCCATCGAGAACGGCTTTCCCCGCGCCATCGAGATCGAGGAGCACAGCCACGCCGGCATGGCCAATGCCTATGAGGCGGGCGCCGCCGGCCTGCCTTGTGCGGTGTTCCGCGGCTATCGCGGCGCCGGTCTTGCCGTGGTCAATCCAAACATCAAATCCGTCACCTGCCCTTTCACGGGCGAGGTGTTGGCGGCCGTTCCGGCGATAAGGCCGGACGTCACCTTCATCCACGCGCAGAAGGCGGACCGCAAAGGCAACGTGCTGGTCGAGGGCATTATCGGCATCCAGAAGGAGGCTGTTCTTGCCGCAAAGCGCGCAGTGGTGACGGTCGAGGAAATGGTCGACAGCTTCGACGAACTCCACCCCAATCTCACCGTGCTGCCCAGCTGGACGATCGCTGCGATTTCGGTTGTGCCCGGTGGCTCGCATCCCTCCTACACGCATGGCTATTACGAGCGCGACAACGCCGCCTATCTCGAATGGGACGAGATCGCCGCCGACCGCGGTCGCTTCCAGGCGTGGATGCAGCAGAACGTCATCGAGAGCAGCCCGGATGACTTTGCCGGCCGCATCGAACATCTGAGGAAAGCCGCATGAGCGACGCGAAGGAGATTGGTTTCACCCCGAACGAGATGATGACGATCGCCGCCAGCCGCGCCTTGAAGAGCGACGATGTCTGCTTCGTCGGCATCGGCGCGCCGTCGGCCGCCTGCAACGTCGCGCGGCTGACGCATGCGCCGGATATCACCTTGATCTATGAGAGCGGCACCATCGGCACGGCGCCCGACGTGCTGCCGCTGTCGATCGGCGACGGCGAATTGTGCGAGACGGCGGTCACCACCGTCGCGGTGCCGGAGATGTTCCGCTATTGGCTGCAGGGCGGCCGCATCTCGATCGGCTTTCTGGGCGCCGCCCAGCTCGACAAATTCGGCAATATCAACACCACCGTCATCGGCGACTATGCGCATCCCAAGACCCGCCTGCCCGGCGGCGGCGGCGCGCCGGAGATCGCCACTTCGTCAAAGCAGGTCTACATCACCATGGCGCAGTCGAAGCGCGGCATGGTCGAAAAGGTCGACTTCTTCACCTCCTTCGGCCATGGCGATGGCGGCGATCATCGCAAGCGGCTCGGCATCGATACCGCCGGGCCAACGCTTTTGATCACGGACCTCGCCATCTGGAAGCCGGACCCTGTGACCAAGGAATTCACAGTGGTGTCGCTGCACCCCGGCGTCACGCGCGAGCAGGTACAGGAGACCTGTGGCTGGACGGTCAAGTTCGCGGAGGCTCTTGACGAGACGCCGGCGCCGACGGAACTCGAGCTGAAGACATTGCGCGACCTGCATGTCCGCACCAAGGCGGGCGCATCAGGGGATCGCCGAGGGGAAAGCTGCCTAGATGACTGAAGCCTTCATTTGCGACTACATCCGCACGCCCATCGGCCGCTTCGGCGGCTCGTTGTCCTCCGTCCGCGCCGACGACCTCGGCGCCATCCCGTTGAGGGCCTTGGTCGAGCGCAATCAAGGCGTCGACTGGGCGGCCGTCGATGATGTCGTCTATGGCTGCGCCAACCAGGCCGGCGAGGACAATCGCAATGTAGCGCGCATGGCGCTGCTGCTTGCCGGCCTGCCGCAGGACATCCCCGGTTCGACAGTCAACCGCCTGTGCGGCTCGGGCATGGATGCCGTCACCATCGCCGCACGCGCCATCAAATCGGGCGAGGCCGAGCTGATAATTGCCGGCGGCGTCGAATCGATGAGCCGCGCGCCTTTCGTCATGCCGAAGGCCGACGCCGCCTTTTCGCGCAACGCTGAGATCTACGACACCACCATCGGCTGGCGCTTCGTCAACCCGCTGATGAAGAAGCAATATGGCGTCGAGTCCATGCCGGAGACCGGGGAGAACGTCGCCGAGGATTTTTCCGTTTCCCGCGCGGACCAGGACGCCTTCGCGGTGCGCAGCCAGGACAAGGCCGTTGCCGCTCAAGGCAGCGGCCGGCTGGCGAAAGAGATCACGTCCGTGACGATCCCGCAGAAGAAAGGCGATCCGGTCGTCGTCTCGAAGGACGAGCATCCACGCGCCGGCACCACCGTCGAGACCCTGGCCAAACTGCCGGCGCCATTCCGCCAGGGCGGCAGCGTCACCGCCGGCAACGCGTCCGGCGTCAATGACGGTGCGGCGGCCCTCATCATCGCGTCGGAAGCGGCGGCGAAGAAGTATGGCCTGACGCCGATCGCCCGCATCCTCGGCGGCGCCGTCGCCGGTGTGGCGCCGCGCATCATGGGCATCGGTCCGGCCCCGGCCACCGAGAAGCTTTGCGCCCGCCTCGGTCTGACGCCCGAGCAATTCGATGTCGTCGAATTGAACGAAGCTTTCGCCTCGCAAGGCATTGCCGTGCTGCGCCAGCTTGGCATCGCCGAGGATGCCGCGCACGTCAATCCGAATGGCGGCGCGATCGCGCTCGGTCACCCGCTCGGCATGTCGGGCGCGCGCATCACCGGCACGGCGGCGCTCGAGCTTCGCGAGCGCGGCGGCAAGCTGGCTTTGGCCACCATGTGCATCGGCGTCGGCCAGGGCATCGCCCTCGCGCTGGAGCGGGTTTGACCAGTCAGGCAGATCAATAGGGCAAGCCGACGTAGTTTTCGGCGAGCGCGGTCGATGCGGCTCTCGAATGCACGAGATAGTCGAGCTCGGCTTCCTGGATGCGTTGGCCGAACTCTCCCGTCTCCGGAAAACGGTGCAGCATCGTCGTCATCCACCAGGAAAAGCGCACCGCTTTCCACACCCGCGCCAGCGCCTTGGCCGAATAGGCGTCGAGCCCGGCGTCTGACTTTTCGCGGTAGAATTCACGAAGCCCGGCAAACAGATAGCGCACGTCGCTGGCCGCGAGGTTGAGGCCCTTGGCGCCGGTCGGCGGCACGATATGGGCGGCGTCACCGACCAGGAACAGCCGGCCGAAGCGCATCGGCTCGGCGACGAAGGAGCGCAGCGGCGCGATCGACTTCTCGAACGATGGGCCGGTGGTGACTGCGGCAGCCGTCGCCGGCGGCAGGCGGCGGCGCAACTCGTCCCAGAAGCGGTCGTCCGACCAGGCCTCGACGCGCTCGTCGGCGGGAACCTGCACATAGTAGCGGCTGCGCTGCGGCGAGCGCATCGAACAGAGCGCGAAGCCGCGCTCGTGATTGGCATAGACCAGCTCATGGTCGGCCGGCGGCACCTCGGCCAGCACGCCCAGCCAGCCGAACGGATAGTGGCGCTCGAACGTCTTCAAGGCGTTTCCCGGCACTGATCTGCGGCTGACGCCGTGATAGCCGTCGCAGCCGGCGATGAAGTCGCAATCGATGCGGTGCGTGATGCCGTCCTTCTCGTAGGTGACGAAGGGCGACGTGCCATCGAAACCATGCAGCGCGACATTCGACGTTTCGAAGAAAGTCACCAAGTCCGCCGCCTCGCGCTTCCGCATCAGATCGAGCGTCACCTCGGTCTGGCCATAGACAGTGACATGCTTGCCGCCGGTGAGCGCGGTCATGTCGATGCGGTGCGCGCGGCCGTCGAAGGCGAGCGAAATGCCTTCATGCGGCAGGCCCTGTTCATAGAGCCTCTCCGCCGCGCCCGCTTCGCCGAGCAGGTCCACCGTGCCCTGCTCGAGCACGCCCGCGCGTACCCGGCCAAGCACATGCTCGCGGCTCGACCGCTCGAGTATGATCGTCTCGACGCCAATCGTGGCAAGCAATTGGCCGAGCAGCAGCCCGGACGGCCCTGAGCCAATGATGGCGACTTGCGTGCGCATCAATGACCGAGGCTCTCGATCTGTCTGGCCAACTCGGCTGCAAGCCTGAGCGCGGCCGCCGTCGCCACGACCATTTGCGGCAGGATGAGCCATTCCAGCGTCCAGGCCGAACCCGAGCGCTCCTGCTCATGCACCAGCGCCTGGTGCATGCCGGAAAGCTGGACGGCATTGAAGCGGGCGAGCGCCACCAGGGCTTCCGCCTTCACGGGATTCTGCTTGTGCGGCATGGTAGATGAACCGCCGCCGCCGGACAGCTTGATGTCAGTGCCCGCCTGCGCCATCAGCGCAACGTCCTTCCCGAACTTGCCGAGGCTGCCGGTCACCAGCGACAGCCAGCCGGCGAACTCGGCGAGCGCGTCGCGCTGATTGTGCCATTGCGGCGCGTCAGCGAGGCCAAGCTTCGCGGCAAGCGCGGCGCGCACTGCGGCGGCCTTGTCGCCGAGCTTTTCCAGCGTGCCGGCGGCGCCGCCGAACTGCACGACAAGCAGTCGGCCGGAGAGCTCCTTCAACCGTTCCTGGTGACGCTGGAGCGGCGCTCGCCAGGAAGCGATCCGGTCGGTCACGACGATCGGTATCGCCGGCTGCATACGCGTCACCGCCATCATCGCCCTGCCCTCGAAATCCTGTTCGAGTCCGGCGAGCCGCACGACGTTCTCGCTGAGCAGCAGGCCGGCATGCTCGACCGCCCCGCTCAGGCGCAGCACCAGCGATGTATCGATCACATCCTGGCTGGTGGCGCCGAAATGAACGAATGCATCGTGCGGCACGCCAACAGCAGCCTTGATCTGTCGCACCAGTTCCGGCACCACGACGCCGTCGGCGGCGACGCCGGCGCGCAGCTTCGCCGTATCCGGCCGGAACGCCGCCAGCGCCTTCGAGATCGCCGTCGCCGCATCGCGGGAAATCGCGCCGCACTCGGCCTCCGCCTCGGCCAGCGCCCGTTCGAAGCTGAGCATCGCGGCGATGTCGGCTTCGACGGAAAAATGTCTGGCCGCCTCTTCGTCGCCGAGCAGGCCGGAAAGCAGCGGGTGATCAAAGGGCGAAACGGTCATGGCGGCCACGGTCAGCTGTCGAAGAAGACCGTCTCCTTTTCGCCCTGCAGGTGGATGTCGAAGACGCAAGTATCGCCCCGGCGCTCGGCGATCAGCGTCGGCACACGCAGGCGATGCTCGATGCGGGCGAGGATCGGGTCCTCGGCATTGGCCTTTTCCTCGTCGGAAAAATAGAGCCTGGTGTGCAGGCCGACATTGATGCCGCGCGCCACGATCCACAGCGTGATGTGCGGCGCCATTAGCCGGCCGTCGCGAAACGGCACGCGGCCCGGCTTGATTGTCCGGAACAGGCAGACGCCCGTTTCCATGTCGGTCGGCTGCCGGCCCCATCCAGGGAAATTCGGATCGGCGGCGCCGCGCAATTCCGACGGCGAATTGTAGAGCCCGTTGGCGTCCGCCTGCCAGATCTCGATCAGCGCATCCTTGAGCGGCGTGCCGGTGCCGTCGAACACGCGGATGCGCAGCTCGATGCGCTCGCCCTTGGTCTCGCCGTTGAGCATCGTCGAGCCAAGGTCGTTCGCATAGACGCCGCCGATGCCGCAGAAATTGGGCGTCAGCCCGATATGCACGTAAGGGCCGGCGGTCTGCGAAGGGCTTTCCTTCAACCGGTCGAGCGACTGCGCCATCAATTGCCCTCCGGCCTGTTCTCGAACAATGTCGAGCGGCGCCCGCGCAGCACGATGTCGAACTTGTAGGCGAGCGCATCCATCGGGATGGTCGACTGCATGTCGAGCGCGGCGATCAGCGCCTCGATCGCTTCCCTGTTGGAAATGCCGCCGACGATCGGGCAGCGCCAGATCAGCGGATCGCCCTCGAAATACATCTGTGTGATCAGCCGCTGCGCGAAGCCATGGCCGAACACGGAAAAATGGATGTGCGCCGGCCGCCAGTCGTTCGGCCCATTCGGCCACGGATAGGGCCCGGGCCTGACCGTGCGAAAGGCGTAGCTGCCGTCTTCGCCGGTGATCGTGCGGCCGCAGCCGCCGAAATTCGGATCGAGGGGGGCGAGATAGGCGTCCTTCTTGTGACGGTAGCGGCCGCCGGCATTGGCCTGCCAGAATTCGAGCAGCACGCCAGGCACGCCCTTGCCCCGCTCGTCGAGCACGCGTCCATGGACGACGATGCGCTCGCCGAGGGCGCTCTCGCCAAGCCTGGCGAAATTGTGGATCAGGTCGTTGTCGAGCTCGCCGAGCATCGCGTGCCCGAAGACCGGTCCGGTCAGTTCCGACAGCGTGTTGTCGAATGCCACCAATGCCCGTTGCGGCGAGCGCAGCACCGAGCTCTTGTAGTTCGGCGTGAAGGCGGCCGGATGCCACTGGCGGTCGCGCTGGAAGAAGGCGCCGGTCTCCGGTGAACGGTTCGAGTCTCGCTCAGCCATGGGCGGCTCCGTCCATCTGCGCGAACACCTCCTTGGCAATCTTGAAGGCGCGGTTGGCTGCCGGCACGCCGGCATAGACGGCGACGTGCAGGAAGGCCTCGCAGATGTCGTCCCGCGTGGCGCCTGTATTGGCGGTGGCGCGCACATGCATGGCCACCTCGTCGTCATGGCCGAGCGCGGCAAGCAGGGCCAGCGTCACGATCGAACGCTCGCGCTTCGACCAGCCCGGCCGCGCCCATACCGTTCCCCAGGCGGCCTCAGTGATCAACTGCTGGAACGGCCGGTCGAAATCGGTCGCGGCATCCTCGGCGCGGTCGACGTGGGGATCGCCAAGCACGGAGCGGCGGACCTCGAGACCCGTCCGGTAGCGGTTCTTCGTGACATCATCCATGGGCAGACGTTTCCTCAGGCAACGAGGCGGCGAAATCGCGGATCAAGGTGACGAGCGCGTCGGGCTGCTCGATGCACGGGATGTGCGCGGCATCGCGGATCATTTCGAAGCGGGCGCCTGGGATCAGATCCGCCAGCGAGCGAACAAGGTCGGGTGGCGTCGAGCCGTCCTGATCGCCGACGATGCAGAGCGTCGGCGCAGTGATACGCCGCGCCGCGTCGGTAAGATCGGCATCGCGCACCGCCGCGCATGTCCCGATATAACCAGGCAGCGCCTGCCTGGTCAGCATGTTGCGGCAGCCGGCCAGCTCGGCGGCGTGCGCTGCATGGAAATCCGGCGTGAACCACACTTTCAGCACGCCGTCGGCGATCGCCTCTATGCCGTCGCGCTCGACGGTCGCGATGCGCGTGTTCCAGCTCTCATCCGTGCCGATCTTGTGCGCCGTGTCGCTGAGGATCAGAGCCTCGACACATTTGGGGTGGCGGGTATAGAGGCGCTGCGCGATCAGGCCGCCGACCGACAGGCCGCACAGCACGACCTTCCCGAAACCGAAATGATCGATGAGGCCCAGCAGGTCGTCGACATGGTCGTCGATCGAGCGCACGCCGCCGCCGATATCCGACAACCCATGCCCGCGCTTGTCGTAGACGAGCATCGGTATTTCGCCGGCAAGCCGCGCGACGACGTCGTCCCAGATCCGGAAATCGGTGCCCAGCGAATTGATGAAGATGATCGGACGCGACGTGCCCGTCGCCTCGATGTAGCGGTGATACAGCGTCACGCCGCCTATGCTGACGAATGGCACGATTTCGATCCTCCAAAGCCACATTGCACCAGCGGTTTGGTTCGGTAAAATGATATTTTGCGGCATTTCATTAACTCTGAGGTTATCGAACCATGGCCGAAAGCCGGATCCGCTTCCGCCATCTGCAGGCCTTTCTCGAAGTCGCTCGGCAAGGCAGCGTGGCGCGCGCGGCCGACTTCCTGCATGTCAGTGCGCCGGCCGTGACCAAGACCTTGCGTGAGCTGGAAGAAGCGCTCGGCGTCGCCGTGGTCGAGCGCGACGGGCGCGGCATCCGGATCACGCGTCTCGGCGAGATCTTCCTCGGCCATGCCGGGTCGGCGATCTCGGCGCTGAAGCGCGGCGTCGATTCCGTGCGCCAGGACGGCGCTCTCCATCGCGACCCGATCCGCATCGGCGCGCTGCCGACGGTGTCGGCGCGCGTGATGCCGCTCGCCATGAACCTGTTCCTCGAGGAAAACACCGGCGCCGCGCTCAAGATCGTCACCGGCGAGAACGCCGTGCTGCTCGAACAGTTGCGCGTCGGCGCGCTCGACCTCGTCGTCGGCCGGCTCGCGGCGCCGGAGCACATGACCGGCTTCTTCTTCGAACATCTCTATTCCGAGCAGGTGCTGTTCGTGGTGCGGGCCGGGCATCCCCTGTCGGAACCCGGGGCAGACATCTTCGCGCGGCTCGACGACTTCCCCGTCCTGATGCCGACGCGGGAATCCGTCATACGCCCCTTCGTCGACCGGCTCTTCATCACCAACGGCATGACCGCGCCCGCCACGGAGATCGAAACCGTTTCCGATTCCTTCGGCCGTTCCTTCATGCGCCAGAGCAATGCGATATGGATCATCTCGGCCGGCGTCGTTGCCAATGAGATCGCCAGCGGCGCTTTCGTCGCACTGCCGGTGGATACGGAGGAGACCAAAGGGCCGGTGGGTTTGACCATGCGCACCGACACCGCGCCCTCGCCCGCCTTCACCATCCTGCTGCAGACGATCCGCGAAGCCGCGCGGCACCACGCCTGACGATCGAGCTAGCAGTTCGAATTTCGCTAACCCAGCGGTTAATAAAACACCGTAAAATATCATTTTACCGAACCAAACCGCTAGTGCAATGTGATCTCCGGAGGATCGAAAGCCGTGCCGTCCGGCCGCAAGCGGAAGACCCGTTTGCCGTCGTGTCGAACGGCGACTGAGGGAGGAGCAGATGTCTCATAATTTCGGCAGCAAGCCCGCCATATCGGGCATTTCACGACGCCAGTTCATCGCCACATCGATGGCCGGTGGCGCAGCACTTGCGTTCGGCCGCGGCAAGGCTTTCGCGCAGGCCGCCGACACGCTCAAGGTCGGCTTCGTCAGCCCGCGCACCGGCCCGCTCGCCGGCTTCGGCGAAACCGACGGCTATGTGCTTGACCTCGCCCGCAAGGCCCTGGCCAACGGCATCGAGCTCGGCGGCAAGAAATACAGCGTCGAGATCCTCGACCAGGACACCCAGTCGGATCCGTCGCGCGCCGGCCAGTTGGCAAAAGACCTGATCAACAACCAGGCCATCGACCTGATGCTGGCCGTTTCCACGCCCGAGGTGATCAACCCGGTCGCCGATGCCTGCGAGGCGGCCGGCGTGCCGTGCCTCTCCACCGTCATGCCGTGGGAGGCGTGGTATTTCGGCCGCGGCGCCAAGCCGGGCGCGCCCTCGCCTTTCAAATGGACCTATCATTTCGGCTTCGGCGTCGGCGAATTCTTCAAGACCTATATTTCGCAGTGGAACCTGATCGAGACCAACAAGAAGGTCGGCGTCATGTATCCGAACGACGCCGACGGCAACGCCATTCGCGCCAACCTCGCGCCGCTCCTGGCCAAGCAGGGTTTTACGATCGTCGATCCCGGCGCCTATGAGACCGGCACAACCGACTATTCCTCGCAGATCGCGCTGTTCAAGCAGGAAGGCGTCGAGATCTTCAACTCCTTCCCGATCCCGCCGGACTTCGCCGCCTTCTGGCGCCAGGCCGCGCAGCAGGGGCTGACCCGGCAGATCAAGATCGCCCAGGTCGCCAAGACCGGCCTGTTCCCCTCCGACATCGAGGCGCTCGGCGATCTCGGCATGAAGATCTCGAGCGCCGCCTATTGGCACAAGGCCTTCCCCTACAAGTCGCCGCTGACCGGCGTCTCCGGCACCGAGCTTGCCGACGGTTACGAGGCGGCGAGCGGCAAGCAGTGGACACAGCAGCTCGGCGCCTCGATGTCGCTGCTCGACGCCGGCTTCGAAGCCCTGAAGGCGAGTTCCAACGCCAAGGACACGGCGGCGGTCGCCAAGGCACTGAGCGTGCTGAAGACCGAGACCATGATCGGCAAGGTCGACTTCACCAGCGGCCCCGTCGCGAACGTGTCCCCCGGCCCGATCATCGGCACGCAATGGGTCGCCGCCAAGGAAGGCTCGAAATTCCCGCTCGACTATGTCGTGACCGAGAACGCCACCGACCCGAACGTGCCGGTTGGGGCCAAGCTCCAGCCTTACAACGGCTGATTAAGTCGGGGACCGCATCGTGAACGCGACGCCCAACGGTGCCGTCCTCAGCGCCGCCGGCATCCACAAGCGCTTCGGCGCGCTTGTGGTGCTCGACGACATCGACTTCGCCATGGGCGCCGAGGAAGCGGTCGGCATCGTCGGCCCGAACGGCGCCGGCAAGACGACGCTGCTCAGCGTGCTTTCCGGCGCCTATCCGCCGAGCGCCGGAACCATCGCCTTCAAGGGCGATGACGTGACCACGCTGCCGGCCACGCAGCGCTGCCGGTTGGGCCTGGTGCGCACACATCAGGTGCCGAAACCCTTCGGCGGCATGACCGTCTTCGAGAATGTCTTCGTCGCCGCCTCGCACGGCGCCGGACTCGGCCGCGACGAGGCTTATGAGGAAGCGCTCGGCTCGCTGAAGCTCTGCGGCATGCTCAGCATAGCCAACCGCCGCGCCGAAATGCTCGGCCTGCTCGACCGCAAGCGGCTGGAGCTCGCCCGCGCGCTCGCCGCGAAACCGACGCTGCTTCTGCTCGACGAGATCGGCGGCGGCCTGACCGACGGCGAGGCGGGCGAGCTCGTCGAGACCATCCGCGAATTGCGCCGCCGCAGGATAGGCATCGTCTGGATCGAGCACATCGTCCACGTGCTTTTGCAAGTGGCCGAACGGCTGATCTGCATGGACGCCGGCAAGATTATCGCCGACGGCGAGCCGCAGGCGGTGATGGCCGACCCGCAGGTGATCAGCGCCTATCTCGGCGGAGGCCCGAAATGAGCCTGCTGTCGGCCAAGGATCTCGTTGTCCGCCACGGCCTGCTGCAGGCGGTGCGCGGCGTCAGCTTCAGCCTCGAGCGCGGCGAGACGCTGGCGCTGGTCGGTGCCAACGGCGCGGGCAAGACGACGCTGCTGCGCGCAATCGCCGGCGCGCACCAGGCGGCCTCGGGCCGTGTGGTCTTCGACGGCGACGATCTCTCCGGTGTGCCTTCGCATGAACGCGTCCGCAAGGGCATCGCCCTGGTTCCCGAAGGCCGGCGGCTGTTCGTGCAGATGACGGTCGAGGAAAACCTTCTGCTTGGCCGCACTGCCGGCCGCCCCGGCGACTGGAGCGTCGAACGCGTGCTCGACACCTTCCCCAACTTGAAGCCGCGCCGCCATGCCAAGGCCGGGCATCTTTCCGGCGGCGAGCAGCAGGCGACCGCAATCGGCCGTGCGCTGATGAGCAATCCCGATCTGCTCCTGCTCGACGAGGTCTCGCTCGGCCTGTCGCCGCTGGTCGTCGACCGCGTCTATGCCTCCCTGCAGGGGTTGATCGGCTCCGGCACGACGATCATCCTGGTCGAGCAGGACCTCAACCGCGCGCTCTTTGTCTCCGACAAGGTGATCTGCATGCTGGAGGGCCGGATCGTCCTTGCCGGCGACAGCAAGAGCATGTCGCGCGACGAGGTGACCAAGGCCTATTTCGGCCTGCACCGGAAGGGCGCCGGAGGCGTGCCGGCATGATGAACCAGATCGTCCAGGGCGTCCTGCTCGGCGGCTATTACGCGCTGATCGCCTGTGGCCTCTCCTTCATGTTCTCGGTGATGCGCATCATCAACCTGGCGCATGGCAGCCTCGCCGTGCTGTCGGCCTTCGCGCTGTGGCTGCTCGCCTCGCGCTTCCACATCTCGCCATTTCTGGGCCTGCTCGTCGTGCTGCCGCTGATGGCCGCGATTGGCTGGGCCCTGCAGCACTTCCTGCTTGAGCGCAGCGCGCGCGGCGGCGCGCTGCTGCCGATCCTCACAACCTTCGGCCTCGCCATCGTCATCGACAATGTGCTGTTCGAACAGTTCGGCGCCGACACGCGCTCGCTGGCGCCCTTCATCGGCAGCCTGTCCTACGATTCCTGGGAATGGCCGGGCAGCCTCTATGTCGGCAAGCTCGCGGTGATCATCTTCGTCACCGCCGTCGTCCTGCTTGGTGGACTGCAACTGTTCCTCACCCGCACCGGGTTAGGCCGCTCGATCCGCGCGACCTCGGAAGACCCTGATACCGCCGGCATTGTCGGTGTCGACGCGCGCCGCTCCATGGCAATAGCCGCGGCAATCGCCATGGTCACGGTCGGTCTCGCCGGCGCCTTCCTGGGCATGCGCGCCACTTTCGATCCCTATGCCGGCGCAACGCAACTTCTGTTCGCCTTCGAAGCCGCCGTCATCGGTGGCGCCGGCTCGCTCTGGGGAACGCTGATCGGCGGCATCGTGCTGGCGCTCGCCCAAACGCTCGGCACCAGGATCCATCCGCAAGGTTTCCTCATCGGCGGCCACGTCGCTTTCCTGATCGTGCTGTTCATCCGGCTCTACACTTCCGGCCTCGGCCTGCACAGCTTGCTGCGCCTCTCCACGCGGAAAGCCTCATGAGCGCCGCCTCCCCGGCCATCGAGCGTGGCACGGCCGCTTCGCGCAGCGCCGGCATCGGCGTTTTGACCATCATTCTGCTGCTCGCCATCGCGCCGCAATTCCTGTCGGCCGGCGCGGTCGATCGCATGACGGCGCTGTTCATCTATGTGATCCTCGCCGCCATGTGGAATGCGCTGGCCGGTTTCGGCGGGTTGGTCTCGGTCGGCCAGCAGGTGTTCTTCGGCCTCGGCGCCTACTTCGCCATCCGCCTCGCCAATGCCGGGCTCAATCCATTCGTCTCGCTCTTCGTCTCGGCGGTCATCGTCGGCGCCGTGTCGTGGCCGATCTCGTTGTTCATGCTGCGCTTGAGGAACGGCGAGTTCGCCATCGGCATGTGGGTGATCGCAGCGCTCACCCACCTGCTCGTCAATCTCGACCGGCTGATCCAGGGCGAGACCGGCACGTCGCTGATCTCGCTCAACGTCTACGATGCATCGACACGCCGGCTGACCATCTATTGGCTGGCGTTGGCGTCGATGACCGCCCTGCTCGCGATCCTGTTCAGCCTGCTGCGCGGCAGCACCGGCGCCGCCATTCGCGCCATCCGCGACAATGAGGATGCGGCGGCCTCCGTCGGCGTGCGCGTCACCGGCACCAAGCGGCTGCTCTTCATGCTCGCCGCCTTCGGCATCGGCGTCGCCGGCGCGCTGTGGCTGGCCACCGCGATCACCTTCCAGCCGAAGACCTATTTCAACGTGCAGTGGACCGCTTACATGATCTTCATGGTGCTGGTCGGCGGCATCGGCACCTTCGAGGGGGCCATCCTCGGCGCGCTGCTCTTCTTCCTCATCGAGACCTGGTTCGGCGGCACCGGCGTCTGGTACCTGATTGGGCTCGGCGCCGCGGCACTGGTCTTCTCGCTGCTCTTGCCGCGCGGCCTCTGGGGCACGCTCGAAGAGCGTTTTGGTTGGCGCCTGCTGTCGGTCGGCTACCGCGTCCGGCTTCCCGCCAGCGTGGCGGATCCGACCGGCGAGGCCATTTCACCAGCACCCACTGCGGCACACAGCGAGAAGGCATGAGCATGCTGTTCGGCAAGACGATCCTCATCACCGGCGTCGCCTCGGGCATCGGCGCCCGCACGGCGGAACTCGCGGGCCAACTCGGCGCCGACGTCATCGGCGTCGACCTGCGCGAGCCGGCCGGACATCAGGGCGTCTTCGTCAAGTCCGACATCTCGTCCAAAGCCGGCGTCGACGACCTCGTGGCGCGGTTGCCGCAGCGCATCGACGCGCTCTGCAACGTCGCCGGCCTTTCCGGCAATATGGGCGCGGCGCCGACGCTCGCCGTCAATTTCTACGGCCTGCGCGCGCTCTCGGAAGCGATGGCGCCAAGGCTTCGCGAAGGCGGCGCCATCGTCAATGTCGCCTCCATCGCCGGCTTCGGCTGGCGCGCCAATCTCAACCGAGCCGCCTCGATGGTTGGCGTCGAGGGCTTTCCCGATGTCGCCAGAGTGATCGCCGACCACGCGGTCAAGAACGAGGAAGGCTATCCGGTCTCGAAGGAGCTTTTGCTCCTGTGGACCTTCCGCGCGGCGCATCAGGACCTGTTCAAGAGCCGCGGCATTCGCGTCAACGCGGTCAGCCCCGGTCCGGTCGAGACGCCGATCCTGAAACAGTTCCGCTCGGTCCTCGGTGACGCCAAGGTCGACAGCGATATCGCGCGCGTCGGCCGCGCCGGCACATCGGGCGACATCGCGCCCGTCGTGCTGTTCCTGTGCTCCGACGGCGCGCGCTGGATCAACGGCGCCAACGTGCCGGTCGACGGCGGCCTCGAAGCGTCGATCAACGCGGAAGTGCTTGGCTTCTAATTTTGCAACGCTCCAGCGAAAGCGAGGGAGAAACCCATGGACATCGGACTTCTGATTGACGGCGACGAAAGGGCGGCGACCGGCAAAGCCTCTTACGAGCGCCTGGACCCCTTCACCGGCAAGCTCGCGACGCGCGCCGCCGCCGCAAGCATTGCCGACGCCAACGCCGCGGCAGATGCGGCGGCGGCAGCCTTCGACGCCTGGTCGAAGACCGGACCTGGCGAGCGCCGGATGCTGCTTCTGAAGGCGGCCGACGTCATGGCCTCGAAGGTCGGGGAATTCACCAAGCTGATGATGGAAGAGACCGGCGCCACCGGACCCTGGGCGGGCTTCAACGTCATGCTGGCGTCCAACATGCTGCGCGAGGCGGCGGCGATGACCACGCAGATTTCCGGCGAGGTTATTCCATCCGACAAGCCGGGCACGCTCGCCATGGCGATCCGCCAGCCGGCTGGTGTGTGCCTCGGCATCGCGCCGTGGAACGCGCCGGTCATCCTCGGCACGCGCGCACTCGCAATGCCGCTCGCCTGCGGCAACACGGTGGTGCTGAAGGCCTCCGAACTATGCCCCGGCACGCATCGCCTGATCGGTCAGGTGCTGGTCGAGGCCGGCCTGCCCAAGGGCGTCGTCAATGTCGTCACCAACGACCCGAAGGACGCGGCGGCAATCGTCGAGGCGCTGATCGCGCATCCGGCGGTGAAGCGCGTCAATTTCACCGGCTCGACCAAGGTCGGCCGCATCATCGCCGAGCTCTCGGGGCGGCACCTCAAGCCGGCGCTGCTCGAGCTCGGCGGCAAGGCGCCACTGGTCGTGCTGGACGACGCCGACATCGACGCTGCCGTGAATGCCGCGACCTTCGGCGCCTTCATGCATCAGGGCCAGATCTGCATGTCGACCGAACGCCTGATCGTCGACGAGAAGATCGCCGACGAGTTCGTCGCCAAGCTTGCCGCGCGTGCCTCCAAACTGCCGGCCGGCGACCCGCGCGGCCATGTCGTGCTCGGCTCGCTGATCAGCAGCCAGTCGGCGGATAAGATGGAGGAGCTGATTGCCGACGCGACCGCGAAGGGTGCAACGCTCGCGGCCGGCGGCAAGCGGACAGGAACGGTGGTGGAAGCGACGCTCCTCGACCACGTGACGCCCGCGATGCGCGTCTATTCGGAAGAGTCGTTCGGTCCGGTGAAGCCGGTCATTCGCGTGAAAGGCGAGGACGAAGCGGTGCGCGTCGCCAACGACACCGAATACGGCCTGTCGTCGGCCGTCTTCAGCCGCGACATCCGCCGCGCCATGGCGATAGCCGCGCGCATCCACGCCGGCATCTGCCACATCAATGGCCCGACCGTCGGCGACGAGGCGCAGATGCCTTTCGGCGGCGTCAAGGGTTCGGGCTATGGCCGCTTCGGCGGCAAGGCCTCGATCGCCGAATTCACCGACCTGCGCTGGGTGACGATCGAGGACCCAGGCCAGCACTACCCGTTCTGATTGGCCGCTTCTTCCTTCTCCCCTGTGGGAGAAGGTAGATCGGCGCGCAGCGCCGAGATGGATGAGGGGTGTTCCAGCGGAGTGAGACGCTGGCTTTCCCTGGAGCACCCCTCATCCGACCTCGCTTCGCGAGGCCGCCCTCCCCCACAAGGGGGAAGGAAGAAATGCCCTCACCCCAGCGTCAGCCCGGCCTTCCTCGCCTCCTCGCGCAAGAACGGCAGTCCGACCTCGATGACGTCGCGCGGATTCTCGGCCACCGGCCGCCAGACGGCGAGCCCGCCGGCGATGTCGACATCGACATGGTTCATGCTTTCGAGCGTGATCGCGCCCTGATAGCCGATGTCGGCGATCGCCTTCATGCAGGCCGCCCAATTCAGCATGCCGCGCCCTGGCACGCCGCGATTGGCTTCCGACACATGCACATAGCCGAGATAGGGCGCCGCCGCCTCGAAACCGGAAGCAAAGCTCTCTTCCTCGATATGCATGTGGTAGGTGTCGAGATGAATGAAGATGTTGGGCGCGCCGATGCGCTCGATGATCTTTGCCGCGTCGATGCCGCGGTTGATCAGGTGCGTCTCATAGCGGTTGCAGGGCTCGATGCCGAGCTTCAGGCCGCGCGACTTCGCCGCCTTCGCCGCGCGTTCGAGGAAACGGCACATACCGTCGATTTCCCTTTGCGTCGGCGCGCGGCCGGTGGTCTTGCCGATCGTGCCGTAGGTGACGCCGCCGAGCGCTTCGGCGCCGACCTCATTGCAGACCCGGAAAGCCGGTTCGAGGAAATCCAGCGCCTCGTCCGGCCGTTCGACCACATCGAGCGCGCGCGGCAGGCCGAGCGAGGGGACCAGTTCAACACCATAGTGATTGGCAAAGCTGCGCGTCCGCTTGGTGTCGATCTCCTCAGGCCGAAGCAAAGGGATCTCCATCAGCCCGATGCCGTATTCCTTGAGCCTGTCCATCTGCGGCTCGATGCGGGCGAGGTCCCAGACCGGTGCGATGGCGAAAGTATGCAGTCCGAACGTGTTCATGTCAGCCTCGTTGCTCATGCGCCGCCGCTGCGGCCGTATCGCCGCCGCCGACGATGCGGCTGACGACTTCGTTCATGTTGGTCCTGGCGGTGACGAGATCGGCGTCCGCCCTGCCGTGGCGCAGCACGACGATGCGATCGGTGACCGACAGCACGTCGTTCAGCCGGTGCGAAATCAGGATGACGGCGATGCCTTCGGACTTCAGCCGCCGGATGAGATCGAGCACGCTCTGCACCTCGCGCACGGCCAGCGCCGCAGTCGGCTCATCCATGATGACGAGCTTCGGATCGAAGGTGAGCGCGCGCGCGATCGCCACCGTCTGCTGCTGGCCGCCGGAGAACGAACCGACCGACCGGTTTATCGACGGCAGATGCGCACCCAGCCGCTCGATCATTTTCGACGCTTGGCGATCCATCTCGCTTTTGTCGACGAAGCCGGGGAACAGGCCGAACAGCCTTTTCGTCGGTTCGCGACCGAGGAAGATGTTCGACGCCACGTCCTGTTGCTTGGCTAGAGAAAGATCCTGGTAGATCATTTCGATGCCGAGGCGCCGCCGCTGACCGGGGTCCAGCGCCAGGATATCCTTGCCGTCGAACTCGATCGAGCCGGTGTCGGCACGGTAGATGCCGGTGATGGTCTTCATCAGCGTCGACTTGCCGGCGCCATTGTCGCCGACCAGTCCGACCACCTCGCCGGCCGCGACCGAAAGATCGACGCCATGCAAAACATCGACCGCGCCGAAGCTTTTGCGGATGCCGCGCAGCGAAAGCAGGGTCATACGCGCGACTCCTTCCGCACCTGGTATTGGTCGATGAAGACCGCGAGGATCAGCACCGCGCCGATCGCCATCTGCTGGTAATAGGATTGCACGGCAAGCAGCGTCAGCCCGTTCTGCAAGACGCCCATGATCAGCGCGCCGATCATGGTGCCGAGGATCGAGGCGCGGCCGCCGAACAGATTGGTGCCGCCGATGATCGCCGCCGTGATGGCGGTGAGCTCGTAGTTGATGCCGGCGGTCGGGTCGCCGGCGTTGACGCGGGCGGTGAAGAGCAAGCCGGCGAGCCCCGCCAGCGCCCCCGACAGCGTGTAGATGATGCGGCGGTGATGCTCGACGCGGATGCCCGCGGCTCGCGCAGCACCTTCGCTATCTCCCAGCGCCAGCGTGTGGCGGCCGAAACGCGTATAGGCAAGCACTGCATGCGCGACGATGGCCGTCAGCACCAGGATGATCACCGGCATCGGAACGCCGAACGGCCGCCCCTGCCCGACATAGACGATCTCGGGCGGCAGGCCGTAGATCGCCCTGCCCTTCGAGATGACCAGCGCCAGACCGCGCGCCAGGCCTAGCATGCCGAGCGTTACGATGAAGGCCGGCACGAAGGCGCGGGTGACCAGCTGGCCGTTGATGTAGCCGGCGATCCCGCCGGCCAAGATGCAGGCGATCACTGCGAAGACCGACGGCCAGCCGAGATTGACCGCCACGAAAGCGCCTGCGACGCCCGCAAGCCCCATGACCGAGCCGAGCGACAGATCGAGCCCGCCGGAACCGATGACGAAGGTGGCGGCGACCGCCAGCACGCCGATCGTCGAGGTCGCGAGCAGGATGTTGAGGAAATTGCTGAGCGACAGGAAATAGGGCGACAGGAGCGCCATTGCCGTGCTCAGCGCCAGAAGCACCACCAGCGACTCCAGCCGGATGTGGAGCCTTTCGACGGATGCTCGCTGCACCCGAGCCCAGAAGCCGGGCTGTTCAGAAGCCATGTTTTCTACCCTTCGGGTAAGGGAATAGGGGAGTAGGTTAGTAGGGGAGTAGGGAAAGATGGGCGAAGCGCAAACCGCGCTCCCCTACTCCCCTACTGCCTTACTCCCCTACTCCCTTCCTTCCTCACTTCACATATTGCAGCATCGGCTCCTTGCCGGCGTCGAGCACGTCCTTGGTCAGCACCAAAGTCGGCACGGCAATGCTTTCCGGAACCTTCTCGCCGCCGAGCGCCTTCTTGACGTTCTCCACCGCCTGCTTGCCGACCAGATAGGGAAGCTGCGCCACCGAGGCATTGAGGCGGCCTTCCTTGATCGATTTCACCGCATCGACATTGCCATCGACGCCGATGAGCGTCACCTGCGAACCCTTGCCCGCCGCATAGACAGACTCGACTGCACCGAGCGCCATGCCGTCATTGGCGCAGAAGATGGCGACGAGATCAGGATGCGCGGTCAGCGTGTCGGTGGCGATCGAGGCGGCCTTGCCGCGGTCCCAGTCGCCCGGCAGCGAAGCGACGATTTCGAGGCCGGGCGCCAGCTCCTTCAGCTTGTCGGCAAAACCCTTGGCACGCTTCTCGCCGGTGATGTTGCCTGACAGGCCTTCGATCACCAGCACCGGACCCTTGGCGTCCTTGCCGAGCTTGTTGGCGAGATACTCCGCGCCCTGCGCGCCGGCGGCGATGTTGTCGGAGCCGATATGGAAGGTGACCTTGACGCCTTCCTTGTCGAGCACCGCCTGGTCGAGATTGTTGTCGAGATCGACGATCTTGATGCCGGCGTCCTGCGCCGACTTCAGGCAAGGCAGAAGATTGGTCGAGTTGATGGCCGCGGTGATCATCGCCACCGGCTTGCGCTCAAGCATGGTGTTGCAGAGGTTCAACTGCGGCTCGGCTGCCTGATCGCTCTCGGCCGCCTGCTGGAAGTACTTAACCCCGGCTTCCTTGGCGCCGTCCGCGACGCCCTGCGCCATCGCGCCCCAGAACGGGTTGGCCAGTGTCTTCATCAGCACGCCATATTCGCCGTCCTCGGCCTTGGCAACGCCGACGGCGGAAAACGCAAGCGCGACGCCCACGGCAAGGGTAAATCGATTTATCCTTGGGAAATGCGATATCATTCTATCCTCCGTTGATCCTTGGCGCCGGATGCCACGGCCAGGGCCGGCGCATGCTTCCGCTCACGACAATGGGGGCTGTTGTCGGTCTCCTCCCCCGGAATGCGGACCGCTGCCTGGCGAGCCAACGGATTCCCGCATCAACACCTGGCAGGGCTCGAGCCGCGCCGCGGGTGGTCCCACATCACCCTCGACCCTGCGAAACAAAAGGTTCATCGCCTCGCTGGCAATCCGGTGCACCGGCTGCACCACGGCGGCGATCGCCGGCCATGTCACCTGCATCCACTCCGCATCGTCGAAGCCGACCAGCGAGATGTCGTTCGGGCAATGCCAGCCGCGCCGGCGGAATTCGGACAGCGCCACGAGCGTGCCCTTCAAAAGCAGCGAATAGACGGCGGTCGGCCGCTCTCCCCTGGCAAAGTAATCGCGCAGCGAGGATCGCAGCGGCTCGACGCTGACTTCAGAGGTGATGACGTCGATGCGTACCGACGGGTTGAGCGCCAGCGCCTGGCTGCGAAAACCTTCCAGGCGCGCCCGCACCGTCGCCGCCTGCTCGGCAAGGCCGATGACCAGAATATGGCTGTGCCCATTGCCGATCAGCATCCGCGCCACTTCGGCGCTGGCGGCGAAACTATCGGCCGAGACCGTGTCGAAAGCGTCGTCGGACAAGACACGGTCGATCAGCACGCCGGTCATGCCGTGGGCTTTCATGAAGGCAGCTGCCGGCCCGTGCTCATTGCGCACCGGCGCCAGCACCACGCCGGCAACGCGCCAGTCATGCATGCGGGCGAGGATCTCCTTCTCGCGCGCCTCCGATTCACGGCTCGATGCCGCGACCAGCGTGTAACCCCGCTGCTCGGCGAGGCCTTCCAGCTCGGTGACCATCGAACCGAAAAACTCGCTTTCGAATTCCGGCATTATGGCGCCGATGATGCGGCGCTTGGCCCTGCGCATGTCGGACGCCAATGGATCGACGCGGTAGCCCAGGCGTTCGACGGCATCGAAGACTCGCTGTGCGTTTTCAGGCTTCACCGTGGTGACACCGGCCAGCACCTTGGAGACGGTGGCCGCGGACACGCCGGCATGGCTTGCCACGTCATGGATCGACGGACGCCTTTGCCGGGCTTCCGGTTGCGCCATTGACTTCCTCCCTAGGACAGGCAGCCGATCAGCCACCTCGCCATTCCATTCGATAAATCGATTTTTCGTTCTTGTAAATCGTTTCACCGGGAGTAAGACTGGAAAGAAGTGATTGACGCGATCCAATCGTGTCCCGGGAGGAAAACATGTCCGAGAACACCTTGCCGCTGGTGATCAGCGCACCCGAACCGCGCACGCTCGACCTGATCTTCACGCCGCCGCAACTGGCGCGCCTGCGCAGCCACTATCGCATTGTCGAGACCACGCCGGAAGACGTTTCCGCCCTACCCGCCGAAACTTTGGCCGAGGCGCGCTATATCATCGGTCAGCCACCGATTTCATCCGAAACGCTGGAAAAGCTGAAGGCGCTGCGCTGCGTCTTCAACGTCGAGACCAACCTCCTCAACAACATGCCCTATGAGACGCTGTTCGCGCGCGGCATCCATGTCGTCACCACCGGGCTGGTCTTTGCCGAACCGGTGGCGGAGCTTGGCCTCGCCATGGCGCTGAACCTCGCGCGCGACATCGTCGACGCCGACCTCGCCTTCCGGCAGGGCAAGGAACTGTGGGGCGGCGACGGCAACCAGACCGCGCGGCTTCTCTCCGGCGCCGATGTGGGCATCATCGGCTTCGGCGACCTCGGCCGCGCGCTCAACCGCCTGCTGACCGGTTTTCGCACCCGCATCAAGGTCTATGATCCGTGGCTGCCGCCGTCGATCCTGGTCGACAATGGCGTCGAGCCCGCCTCGCTGGACGAGGTGCTGTCCCAAAGCGATTTCGTCTTCGTCGTTGCTTCCGTCACCAGCGAGAACCAGGGCTTTCTGGGCGCCGATGCCTTTGCCAGGATGCGCAAGGGCGCGGCCTTCATCCTGCTCAGCCGCGCCGGCGTCGTCGATTTCCAGGCGTTGATGCAAGCGGTGAAGAGCGGCCACATCGTCGCCGCGAGCGACGTCTTCCCGGAGGAGCCGCTGGCAAAGGACCATCCCGTCCGCACCCTGCCCGGCTTCCTGCGTTCGGCCCATCGCGCCGGCGCGCTCGATATCGCCTTCAAGCGCATGGGCGACATGGTGCTGGAGGATATGGACCTTATCGACCGCGGTCTGCCGCCGCTGCGCTCCAAGCGCGCCGAACGCGAGACCGTTTCGCGCATGCGCTCCAAACCGGTCGACAGGAACTAGTTTCGAACAGGCTGCCTAAAGCGTCCCGAGCCGAAGCGCGTCGCGCGCGATTTGCCAGGCCGTCTCCACATGCCGCCGCGCCGCCGCCTCCGCCGCTTCCGGCTTGCGCGAACGGATCGCATCCATGATCGCCTGCATTTCGGCGATCGCCGGCTCGCGGCGGTTCTGCGACAGGATTGTCATCGAACGCAGCTGGTTGATGCGGACGTTGAGACCGGTGACGATCTCCCAAGCTATGCGCTTGTCGGCGGCTTCAAAGAGCACCTCATAGAAGCTCGCCGTCGCCCGCATCACCTCGGCCGGCACGCCCGACGCCCACGCCTCGAGCAGCTTTGCCAGCGCCGCATCGAGCAGCGCGATCTGACCGTCGGTGGCCGATGTGGCGCAGGCCTTCGCCGCAATGCCCTCCAGCAGCGCGCGCAACTCGTAGATCTCGTCGGTTCGGCCAAGATCAGGCTTCGCCACGGCCGGCCCATGTCCAGGTATCATCTGCACCAGGCCTTCGGCCTCCAACTGCCGCAGCACCTCGCGCACGACCGAACGGCTGACCCCGAGCTGGTCGCATAGCGGCCGCTCGACCAGCCTTTCGCCGGGCTGGAAATGGAAATCCATGATCGCCTCGCGCATGCGCTCCAGCGCCAGCGTCCTCAACGTTTTGGCGGAGCGGTCTATGCGAAGCGTGTCAGCCATTTTTCCTGAATCCTTAGCCTCGTCACAAAAACCGATTCCATGACCGATTGACAAGACGCATGGCACTCCATAGCATGGTATACCATAAGACGATACAGAAATCGATGGGCCCCGAACGGCTCCCATCCTGAGGAATTTCATGCAGCCGGCCATCCGCAAGATCGTCACCTATACCGAGAACACCCTGATCGAGGGCGGCAAGACGGCCCCGCGGCCGCTGCGTCTGATCGGCGTCGCCGCGGTGCTCACCAACCCATGGGCAGGCCGCGGCTTCATCGAGGACCTCTCCCCCGAGATCCGCGCTTTCGCGCCGGTGCTCGGCGAAACGCTGACCAATGAGATTATCGGCGCGGCAGGCTCGGGCGAGGTCATCGAAGGCTACGGCAAGGCCGCCATTTGCGGCACGTCGGGTGAGGTCGAGCATGCGTCGGCGCTGATCCACACGCTGCATTTCGGCAATCACTATCGCCGGGCCGTCGGCGCCAAGACCTATCTCGCCTTCACCAATCTGCGTGGCGGTCCGAACACGCCGATCATGATCCCGCTGATGGACAAGAACGACGAAGGCCGCCGCTCGCATTACCTGACCGTGCATTTCCAGATCGGCGACGCGCCCGCGCCGGACGAGCTGGTGGTGGCGCTCGGCGCGTCCATCGGCGGCCGCCCGCATCACCGGATCGGCGACCGCTACCAGGATCTGAAGGAGCTCGGAGATCTGCATGGCTGACGCCGCGACGATCCGCAGCAAGGCGCCCGACGGCACCGGCTTCATCCGCGCCGGTTCGGGCGCGCCGGTCCTGCTCATCCACGGCGTCGGCATGGATGCCGCGATCTGGCAGCCCCAGATCGCCGCGATGCAGGACCGCTTCGACGTGATCGCCAT
This sequence comes from Mesorhizobium sp. CA6, assembly GCF_020165035.1. Classification (NCBI taxonomy): domain Bacteria; kingdom Pseudomonadati; phylum Pseudomonadota; class Alphaproteobacteria; order Hyphomicrobiales; family Phyllobacteriaceae; genus Mesorhizobium; species Mesorhizobium sp. CA6. Next base: position 46,508 of record NZ_JAIUHI010000001.1, read on the forward strand.
CGACATACTCGGCCACGGTTCTTCGCCCCTGCCGCCGGAGAACGCCCGCCTGTCGGACTTCGCCGATCAGGCGATCCGCCTGCTTGATCATCTCGGCCTTGCCCGCGTCGCTGTCATCGGCCACTCGATGGGCGCGCTTGTCGCACAGGAAATCGCGCTTCGCGCCCCGTCGCGCATCAGCGCCATCGTCTGTCTCAACGCCGTCTTCCGTCGCCCGCCCGAGCTCGCGCAGGCGGTGCGCGAACGGGCGGCAGCGCTTGGCCGGCCCGGCGATCCGTCGGCCATCGCCGCCACGATCGCCCGCTGGTTCGGCAACCCGATTCCGCCGGCTCTTTCAGACGCGGCCGCGACGGCCCGCGCCGCGCTCGAAAGCGTCGACGCCGAAGGCTATGCCCGCACCTACCGCCTCTTTGCCAGCGCCGACACCGCGCACACCGATCACCTGGCCGACCTTGCCGCACCCGCGCTGTTCATGACCGGCTCGGAGGATCGCAACTCGACACCCGCCATGTCAGCGGCGATGGCGCGGCTTGCGCCGGCGGGGCGGTGCTTGGTGCTGAATGGCGAAAAGCACATGATGACAATCGCTTCGCCGCAAAAAGTGACTCAACGGATAATGAACTTTCTCGACGAGGCGTCGAGTGCTTCCGCAGGCGCGGAGGCCGGTCCCGCATTCGACGCCATGGAATTTCGACGCGCGCTCGGCTCCTTCCTGACCGGCGTCACCATCGTCACCACGATCGACGAGGCTGGCGATGCGCGCGGCTTCACCGCCAACTCCTTCACCTCCGTCTCGCTCGACCCGCCACTGGTGCTGGTCTGCATTGCCAAGAAGGCGCTGGGGCATCAGGCCTTCTCGACTTCGAGAGGCTTTGCCATCAACGTCCTGTCGGAAGCCCAGAAAGCCGCATCCGGTGTCTTCGCCTCAAAGACCGCGGACAAATTCGCCTCCGTGGCATGGCAGCCCGGGCAGACCGGCAATCCGCTGATCGAGGGATCAGTTGCGGTGTTCGATTGCGGCATGGAGCAATTGGTCGATGCCGGTGACCATTCGATCCTCATCGGCCGCGTCCATGACTTCAGCCACAATGGTGCCCAGCCTCTCGGCTACTGCCGGGGCGCCTATGTCACGCCGGGGCTTAGCCAGGAGGCGCTGGCGGCGAGCGCTCCCCCCGGAACCGAGGTCGGCGCGATTCTCGAGAAAGAAGGCCGCGTCCTCTTCTTCGAGACTGCCGAGGGATCCTACCAATTGCCGGCCGGTCGCGGTCTCGGTGCCGCGAACGATGCCCGCAGCCTCAGGGGAAAACTTGCCGCCAAGGCGATTGATGCCGAGCTCGGCTTCCTTTACGCAGTGTGGGACGACGCGACGGACGCTGCCCGCACGCACGTCTACTATCGCGGGACGGTGGACGCCCCCGTCTCCGGCGACGGCCAGATCCGGTTTGTCGAGATCGAACGCATCGCCGAATTGAAGATCGCCGATCCAGCAGTGCGTTCGATGCTCGCCCGCTACGCGCGCGAGCGCGCCGAAGACACGTTCGGCGTCTATGTCGGCAACGAGGTCGAAGGCGAGGTCCGGCCGCTCGCAAGGCCGGCGCCGTCGACGCCAAGCCATTCCGGCCCAATCCATTCCGGCCAGCGGTGAGACCGATGAAATTTTCGCTTTTCGTCCATATGGAGCGCTCGGATCTCGCCAAGCCGCATTCCGAATTGCTTACGGAACTTGAAGAACTGGTGCTGCTGGCGGAGCAGGCCGGCTTCGAGACGGCCTGGATTGGCGAGCATCACGGGATGGAATTCACCATCTCGCCGAATCCCTTCATCAACATCGCCTATCTCGCCGCCAAGACGAAAACCATCCGTCTTGGCACCGGCACGATCATCGCGCCGTTCTGGCATCCGATCAAGCTCGCCGGCGAAGCGGCGATGGCCGATGTCATCACCGGCGGTCGGCTGGATCTGGGCATCGCGCGCGGCGCCTACAGCTATGAGTATCAGCGCGTCTTCCCGGGACTGGATGCGTGGGGCGCCGGCCAGCGCATGCGCGAGATGATACCGGCGATCCGCGACCTCTGGGACGGCGACTACGAGCATTCCGGCGAGTTCTGGCAGTTCCCGCCGACCACCTCCTCCCCCAAGCCCTTGCAAAAACCCTCCCCGCCGATCTGGGTGGCCGCGCGCGACCCGAATTCGCACGATTTCGCCGTCGCCAACCGATGCCAGGTGCAGGTGACGCCGCTTGCCTCCGGCGATAGCGAGGTGGCGAGCCTGATGGAGCGCTTCAATGCTGCCTGCCAGGCGCACCCGGACATCCCGCGGCCGCAGATCATGCTCTTGATGCACACTTTCGTGGCCGAAGATGCCGCCGACGCCGACCGACTGACCCAGGACCTCTCGCAGTTCTACTGCCAGTTCGGCGCCTGGTTCCAGAACAAGAAACCCGTCCGCCAGGGCGTTCTCGAGCCGCTGACCGAGGAAGAGATCGCGGCCATGCCCCAATACGCGCCGGACAAGATCCGGCAAAACCTGGTCATCGGCGAGGCCGACGAGGTGATCGCCAGGCTGAAGACCTACGAGGCGCAGGGCTACGACCAGTATTCGATCTGGATCGACAGCGGCCTTTCGCATGAGCGCAAGAAGAAATCGCTGCAGCTGTTCATCGACAAGGTGATGCCGGCTTTCCAGGAGGCGCAGTCGCGATGAGCAGCACCGCCTTCAGGAACTACATAGACGGCCAGTTCGCCGAAGCGTCCTCCACCTTCGACAGCATCGATCCGTCAACGGCCTTGCCCTGGGCGACGATGCCCGCCGCTTCCGTTGCCGATGTCGACCGCGCCGTGGAGGCCGCGCACCGGGCGCTACGTTCCGGTCCGTGGGCATCGATGACAGCGACGGCGCGTGGAAAACTGCTGGTCAGGCTCGGCGATCTCGTCGCCGCCAATGCCAGCCGCCTGGCCGAGCTGGAAACGCGCGACACCGGCAAAATCATCCGCGAGACGCGCGCGCAGATCGCCTATGTCGGCGACTACTACCGCTATTATGGCGGGCTGGCCGACAAGCATGAAGGCGCCTTCATCCCGATCGACAAGGCCGACATGGAAGTCACGGTGCGGCCCGAGCCGATCGGCGTCGTTGCCGCCGTCGTACCGTGGAACTCGCAGCTCTTCCTGTCGGCGGTCAAGCTCGGCCCGGCTCTGGCAGCCGGCTGCACCGTCGTTCTCAAGGCCTCCGAGGATGGGCCGGCGCCGCTGCTGGCTTTCGCCGAGCTCGTCCATGAGGCCGGCTTCCCTGCCGGCAGCGTCAACATCCTCACCGGCTTCGGCCATGATTGCGGGCACCGCCTAACCAGCCATCCCCTCGTCGCCCGCGTCGCCTTCACCGGCGGTCCTTCAACCGCGCGCCGGATCGTCGCCAACACTGCCGAGAACCTCGCCTACACCACGCTCGAGCTCGGTGGCAAAAGCCCGGTCGTCGTCTTCGCCGACGCCGATCTCGACAGCGCCGCCAATGCAGTAGTGGCCGGTATTTTCGCCGCCACGGGCCAGAGCTGCGTCGCGGGCTCGCGGCTTCTGGTCGAGCGTTCGGTCAAGGACGATTTCCTTTCCCGTCTGAACCGCAAAGCGGAAGCCATCGTCATCGGCGACCCGCAGGATCCCGCGACCGAGATGGGTCCGCTGGCGACGGCGGGCCAGCGCGAAAGGATCGAGGCGATTGTGGCGGAGAGCGTGGCGGCAGGCGGCCGACTGGTCACCGGCGGCGCGCGGCCGAAGGGCAAGGCCGACGGATACTACTACGCGCCGACCATCATAGAGGCGCAGGACCAGACTCTCGCCTGCGTGCGCGAAGAGCTGTTCGGTCCGGTGCTGAGTGTGCTTGCCTTCGACAGCGAGGCTGAAGCGCTGGCTTTAGCCAACGACACGCCATTCGGGCTCGCTTCCGGTGTCTTCACCTCAAATCTGGCTAAGGCGCATCGCATGGCCCGCGGCGTCCATGCCGGCGTCGTCTGGGTCAACACCTACCGGGCCGTCTCGCCGCTGGTCCCCTTCGGCGGCTACGGCCTTTCGGGTCTCGGTCGCGAAGGCGGCATCGACGCCATCCGCGATTACACGCGCTCGAAATCGGTGTGGATACGCACCTCCGACGACCCGATCCCCGATCCGTTCGTCATGCGCTGAGAAGGCATGGCGAGGTGCAGACAAGAACAAGAAACGGAACAACCAATCAGAGGAGAACGACATGAAACTGATTTTCGCCGGCATCCTTGCCGGACTGATGGCGACCACGGCCGCGAAGGCCGATGAAATGGTGTTCACCAGCTGGGGCGGGACGACGCAGGAAGCCCAGACCAAATCCTGGGCCGAGCCTTTCACCGCCTCTTCGGGCATCAAGGTGCTGCAGGACGGACCGACCGACTACGGCAAGCTGAAGGCGATGGTCGACGCCAAGAACGTCACCTGGGACGTCGTCGACGTCGAGATGGATTTCGCCATCAAGGCGGCCAAGGACGGGTTGCTCGAGCCGATCGACTTCGCCGTCGTGCCGAAGGCCGATCTCGACCCCCGCTTCAGCAATGAGAACGCCGTCGGCAGTTTTTACTATTCCTTCGTGCTCGCCTGGAACAAGGGCGCCGTCTCCGGTGAGCCGGCAAGCTGGGCGGACATGTTCGACACCAAGAAGTTTCCGGGCAAGCGTACCTTTTACAAATGGTCGGCGCCGGGCGTGATCGAGATCGCGCTGCTCGCCGACGGCGTGCCGGCCGACAAGCTCTATCCGCTCGACCTCGACCGCGCCTTCAAGAAGCTCGACACCATCAAGTCGGACATCGTCTGGTGGGGCGGCGGCGCCGAATCGCAGCAGCTGATCGCCTCCGGCGAGGCCGCCTTCGGCCAGCTCTGGAACGGCCGCGTCTTCGCGCTCGAGAAGGACGGCGCCGATGTCGGCGTGTCCTGGAACCAGAACCTCACCGCCGCCGACGTCCTAGTGGTGCCGAAGGGCGCCAAGAACAAGGACGGCGCCATGAAGTTCCTCGCCGCCGCGACCAGCCCGACCGGCCAGGCGAAATTTGCCGAGGCGAGCGGCTACGCGCCGATCAATACCAAGGCCAAGGCCGAAATGCCCGCCGACGTGGTCAAGGGCTTGCCCGACGCGCATGTCGACGGACAGATCAATCTCGACATGAACTACTGGGCCGAGCATCGCGACGAGATCGCCACACGCTGGTACGCCTGGCAGGCAAAGTAGACGCCGTCCTTTCGTGACAAGGATCGGGACGGCGCTCGCCGTCCCGATCCCAATCCGGGATTACCGTCATGTCGGTGGAAGCACAGCAAGGGGTCGCAAGCCCTCGAATACCGGCAGGCCTCGGCGGCCTGCTTCCGGCGTTGATCCTGATCGGGCTCTTTTTCGGAGTGCCGGTGCTGGCGCTCCTGCTGCGCAGCGTCACCGACCCCGCTCCAGGCCTTCAGAACTATGCGGCGCTGCTGGGCGACGGCACCTATGCGCGGGTGTTCTTCAACACTTTCCTCGTCGCCTTTGTCGTCACCGTCGTCACCGTGGCCGTCGGTTTTCCGGTCGCCTGGATGCTGGCGATCATGCCGCCGGCGCTCGGCTCGATCCTGTTCGGCATCATCATCCTTTCGATGTGGACGAACCTCTTGACCCGCACCTATGCCTGGATGGTGCTCTTGCAGCGCACCGGCGTCATCAACCGGGCGCTGATGGGCGCCGGCATAATCGATCAGCCACTGCCGCTGATCAACAATCTCACCGGCGTCACCATCGGCATGGTCTACATCATGCTGCCCTTCATGATCCTGCCGCTGGTCGGCACCTTGCGCGCCATCGATCCGATGACTTTGCGCGCAGCCGCCCTTTGTGGTGCCAGCCCGCTCGCCGCCTTCAGGCGCATCCTGTTGCCGCTGTCTCTGCCCGGCATCGCCGCCGGCGGCCTGATGGTCTTCGTCATGTCGCTCGGCTATTTCGTCACGCCGGCGCTGCTCGGCGGCACGTCGAACATGATGCTCGCTGAAATGATCGCGCAGATGATCCAGTCACTGCTCAACTGGGGCCTGGGGAGTGCTGCCGCCTTCATCCTGCTCGTCGTCACCATGGCGCTTTATGCATTGCAGCTGCGCCTGGTCGGGTCAAAACGCGCGGCGGGAGGCACCTGAGATGCTGCTCGACTATGACCGCCTCGGCTGGTTGAAGGCAGCACTGCTCGCCTTCACCGCGCTGGTCGCCGCCTTCCTGCTGCTGCCCGTGGTGTTCATCGTGCTGCTGTCCTTCGGCTCGTCACGCTGGCTTGCCTTCCCGCCGCCCGGCTGGACATTGAAATGGTATCAGGAACTGTTTGCAGATCCGTCGTGGATCGAGGCCGCGCTGACGAGCGCCCGCATCGCCACGATGACCGCTATCCTGGCCGTCACCATCGGCCTGCTCGCCTCCTTCGCGCTGGTTCGCGGCACGTTCCGCGGCCGCGAAGTCCTGCGCGGGCTGCTGCTCACGCCAATGGTGCTGCCGGTTGTCGTTTTCGCCATCGCCATCTACGCCTTCTTCCTGCGGCTTGGCCTCGGCGGCACCACCATCGGCTTCGTCGTCGCCCACACCGTATTGGCGCTGCCCTTCGCGATCATTCCGATCGCGACCGCTCTGGAAGGCTTCGACAAGTCGATCGAGGATGCGGCCATCGTCTGCGGCGCCAGCCCGCTGCAGGCCAAGCTCAGGATCACTCTGCCGTCGATCCGCATCGGCATCTTCTCCGCCGCGATCTTTTCCTTCCTGGCTTCATGGGACGAGGTGGTGGTGGCGATCTTCATGGCGAGCCCCACTTTGCAGACCTTGCCGGTCAAGATCTGGGGGAGTCTCCGCTCCGACCTCACCCCCGTCATCGCCGCCGCCTCCAGTCTGCTGGTCGCGCTCACGCTGGCCCTGATGATCGTGACGGCCCTCTTGCGCCGAAAGCTGCAGACATGACCCAACCCTTTCTCTCGATCCGCAAATTGCGCAAGGCGTTCGGTGCCTTCACCGCCGTTCATGATTTGACGCTGGATATTCCGAAGGGCGAATTCCTGACCTTCCTCGGGCCGTCCGGTTCCGGCAAGTCGACCACGCTCTATGCCATCGCCGGCTTCCAGGATCCGACCTCCGGCGACGTGCTGCTGCAGGGCAAGTCGCTGCTTTCAGTGCCTTCGCACAAGCGCAACATCGGCATGGTTTTTCAGCGCTACACGCTGTTCCCGCATCTGAGCGTCGCCGAAAACGTCGCCTTCCCGCTTCGCGTCCGCCGCCGGCCTGAGACCGAGGTCAGGCGCAAGGTCGCCGACATGCTCTCCCTGGTGCGGCTGGAAAGCTTCGCCGAGCGTCTGCCCGCGGCTCTCTCGGGCGGTCAGCAGCAGCGCGTCGCGCTTGCCCGTGCGCTGGCGTATGATCCGCCGATCCTGCTGATGGACGAACCATTGTCGGCACTGGACAAGAAGCTGCGCGAGGAGATCCAGGCCGAGATCCGACGCATCCATCGCGAAACCGGCGTCACCATCCTTTACGTCACCCACGATCAGGAAGAAGCGCTGCATCTGTCGGACCGCATCGCCCTCTTCAGGGATGGCCGCATCGAACAGATCGGCACCGGCGAAGACCTCTACCTTAGACCCGCAACCGATTTTGTTGCCGGCTTTATCGGCAACTCGAATTTCCTCGCCGCCGAGCATCTGGAAACGGTGGGCGGCGCCTCGACCATTCGCCTCGCCGACGGCGCGCTTGTCTCCGGCATAAATGCCAATGGCAGCTTCGCGCCCGGACAGAAAACCAGGCTGATGATCAGGCCCGAAGCATTTCGCCTGGAGCGCTCGCCGAACAATGCGGAGCTTTCGGTCGAGATCGTCGATGTCGCCTTCTACGGCGAGCGCCGGCGTATTGTCGCGCGCACGAGCGCTGGACAGGAAATCGACATCCGGCCGACATCTTCGGCAGCGGCAACGCATGATGCCTCGCTGGGCAGGCGGCAGATATTCTTCGATCCTGCCGGCGCCTTCCTATTTCCTGCCTCGAGCAAAACCCCGGGCAAGGAGGTGACGTATTAACGGTCCCGATCAAAGTTGAACGCCCGGGCGAGCGTGCGCGAGTCGAAGAAGACCGACAAGGACGGGATCATCGCCATGATCCGGGCCTGCAGCAGCAGCTGTGGAGCACCTTTGCCGATTTAGGCGACGAGGTTGCGGCTCACCGTTGGTGCGACCGGCTCGCCGAAATTGGCTTCTAGCCAGGCGATCGCGCTTGCAACATCCTCGATGACGAAGCGGGCAGCCGTCTCGTCCTGCGGCTTCACGCGGATCGAGATTCCGCCCGCGGCATTGACCGTTTCGAAGCCGTTCTCGTCGGACGTGTCGTCGCCAAGGAACACAGGACGCCTGCCGCTGAACGGACCAGTCTGCATGAAGCGCCGGATCGCAGCGCCCTTGGCTGCCTCAAGCGGCATCAGCTCGACGCCGGCATTGCCGGCGATCACGCGGTAGCCCTGCGGCAAGCGCGCGAGCGCCGCCTCGACCAGCTCCGTCGCCCTCGCCAGAAGCTGCGGCGCGGCTCTCGTGTGGATGGCGAGCACCGGGCCCTTGCGCTCGACATAGACGGCCTTGCTTGCCAGCTCCAGTTCGATCTCGTCGGCAAGTGCCGCCATATCCGCCGGTTCGTCGGCGGCTTCGATCTTTCCGTCCGGCCGAAGTCTGTGCTCCAGCCCGTAGAGGCCGGCAATTCGCAATTTCAACGGGTCGAACAGATGGTCGACGGCTGCTATCGAGCGGCCGGTGATGAAGGCGAGCGCCCCGTCCAGCCGCCGTTCGATCGTCTGCAGCAATTGCCGCAACTCGGCGCTGACCGACACGCTGTCGGGATGCGCCGCGTGCTCCAGCAAGGTGCCGTCGATGTCGAGGAAAAGCGCCCACCGGCCTTCGGGAAGCGGCGGGGTAAGGTCTGCTTGACTATTCATCGAAATCCGACTGCCTGTTTGCGTTCGAACATGGAGACGACATTGTCGCCGGTGGGACTTGCCGGTCGGTCGTATAGGGCCGTGACCCGGTCGAGGTCGCCGCGCTTCCTGAGCCGCGCCGCGTCGAGCAGCATGCTGCCGGCCCAACGATAGACATTGTTGTCGCGCACGATGTCGCGCATGCGCCGCATGCGCTCGTGCTGCTCGTCCGGCCCCATGGTCATCGCCTGCAGCATCGCCTCGCTCATCATCGCTGCGTCGTACGGATTGACGATCAGCGCCTCCAGCAATTCGCGCGAGGCGCCCGCGAAGGTGCTGAGCAGCAGCACGCCCTGCTCGTCGTCGCGCGACGCCACGAACTCCTTGGCAACGAGATTCATGCCGTCATGCAGGCTGGTCACGAGGCAGATGTCGGCGGCGCGATAAAGCTCATAGACCGCGGCTTGTGAATGGTGCTCGGCCACCATGACGACCGGCTGATAGGATTTGCTGCCGTAGCGCTGGTTGAGCTCGTCGGCATAGCGCAGGCATTCTTCGTGAAGCTGCTTGTAGGCAGGCAGCGTGCCCCGACTTGGTGCAGCGATCTGCAGGAATACGACGTTACCGATCGTTTCTGGATGACGGATGAACAGTTCCTCAAGCGCATGGAAGCGATCGAGGATGCCTTTGGTGTAGTCGAGCCGTTCGACGCCGACGCAAAGCTTGGCGCCAGTTGGAATTCTGAACCGCTTGCGCACGCGCGCCCGGCACTCTTCGACGCTCGGAAGAGTTTTCAGCAGCTCGACCGGCCACTCGATCGAGATCGGATAGGAATGCACCAGCGTCACCTGGCCGCCATAGGAGATGGCCGCGTCGGCTCGCTCGATCCGGCTTTCCATGAAACGGTCGACGCTTTCGGTGAAGTTGTTGGCGTGGAACTGGGTGTGGAAGCCCACGATCGAGCTGCCGAGCAGGCCGTCGAGGATACGCTCGCGCCACGGGCAGATGCTGAACACTTCCGAGTTCGGCCACGGTATGTGCCAGAAGGTGATGACGATCGCCTCCGGCAGGCGCTCGCGGATCATGCGCGGCAGAAGCGCGAAGTGGTAGTCCTGGACCAGCACGATCGGCCGCTCGTTGCGCGCCTCGGCAACCACCGTCTCGGCGAATTTGCGGTTGACGGCCTCATAGGCCTCCCAGTCGGATTCGCGGAAGATCGGGCGCGTGAACGCGATATGGCAGAGCGGCCACAGGCCCTCATTGGCGAAGCCAAGATAGTAGCCCTGATATTCGTCGTCGCTCAGCCAGACGCGGCGCAGCGTGTAGGAAGGATTGCCGGGCGGCACTTGCACGCGGTCGTTCCTGTCAACCACCGTCCGGTCGGCAGTGCCGCCGCCATAGGCGATCCAGGTGCCGGCGCAAGCGCGCGTGATCGGTTCCAGCGCCGAGACCAGTCCGCTCGCCGGCACGACAAGCTCGACGTCGCCGTTCCTGGTTTCGTTGTGGATATAAGGCTCGCGATTGGAGACGATGATGACCTGCGCATCCGGCAACTCGTCAGCGAGGATCTTTCGCAACGTCTCCGGCGACCATGTGACCAGGGCCGCGTCGACCGACTGCCCGTTCTTTTCGAATTCGCGCAGCACCTTGCGCGCGGCCTCTGTGGCGAAGTCGTCGCCGGGGCCTGCCACAGCCGAAATCCTCGGGTGATTGCGACGGTACCGGGATATCGAAACGAAAATGGCAAATGCGGAAAGTCCAAGGCTTACGAGAATAAGGACCAGTAACAGAACGCTGTATTGTGTCATTGAAATGCCAGGCTGCCTCCGGCTGTCCGCTCATTATTTTCGTTCTTGCCGGCTGCGGACGGCAGACCGGTCCACCTGTGCAACGCACAAGCCGGCCATGGGTTCCGACATTTTTCGATTGGTGAACGCGGGCTTGCGACGCCTTCTTCTAAGTCCGCACGATAAGCGGCACCTGGCCTTCATGACGATCGGAAAGGAAGGCGGCGACACGGTCGCCGACCCGCTGGAAGGTCACGTCGACGACCTTATCCCCGACACTCAGATGCCGGAGCATCAGGGTGTCGATACCGATCGGCAGCCTCGGGCGCGTGACATGCAATTCGCCTTTCCAGCCATCGATTTCCAGGCCCAGACAGGCCTGCATCAGCATGAAGGTTGAGCCTGCCGACCAGGCTTGCGGCAGGCAGGCCACCGGATAGGCGATCGGCGCTTCGCCCGGCGCCCGGGCGAAACCGCAGAACAATTCGGGCAGCCGCATATTGAAATGAACGGCCGATTCGAAAGTGCCGCTCATCAGCCGCACAACGCTGTCGCGTTCGCCGTAGCGCGCGAGGCCCACGCCGCAAAGCGCAGTGTCGTGCGGCCAAATCGAGCCGTTGTGGTAGGACATCGGGTTGAAGAAAACCGCATCGTCGGCGAGCGTCCGCAGCCCCCAGCCGGAATGGAAGGCGGCCGACAGCAGCTGCTCGGCGACCAGCTTGGCGCGGTCGGGCTGCGGCAGCCCGACAAAAAGCAGGTGCCCGGCATTTGTCGTTCGAACCTTGCAGGGCTGGCCCTCGCCATCAATGGCCAAGGCGTAGAAATTCAGGTCGTCCAGCCAGAAATCGCGTTCCACGGCGATCCGCATTTCCTCGGCACGGCCCTCCCAGTGCTCGGCATCCGCGAATTCGCCGCGGCGGCGTGCGAGCGCCGCCATGCCGCGGAAGGCGGCAAAGACATAGCCCTGCACCTCGACCAGCGCGATCGGTCCCTTTGGGATGCGCCCATCGGCGTGAAAGACCGAATCGAAGCTGTCCTTCCACCCCTGGTTGGCGAGGCCGGACTCGGCGGCACGCTGGTAGGTGACGAAACCGGTGGCGCGGCTCGCCTCCTCCGTCCAGTCGGCAGCGGCTTTCAGCGAAGGCCAAAGCTTGTCGATGAAGGCCATGTCGCCGGTGCGGTCGGCATAGGCGGAAGCCAGATGGATATAGAGCGGCGTGGTGTCGACGCCTCCGTAATAGCGGCCGAAAGGAAGCTCGCGCAGCGCCGCCATCTCGCCCTTGCGCGTCTCATGCATGATCTTGCCTGGCTGCGAATCCGAAAAGGGCGACGTTTCGGTCGCCTGGTGCTCGGCCAGAAAAGCAAGCACCCCGCGCGCCAGGCCGGGATTGAGCCAAAGCATCTGCAGGCTTGAGATCACGCCGTCGCGCCCGAATGCGGTCGAAAACCACGGGATGCCGGCATAGGGATAGGGGCCGGTCGGAAGCTCGGTGGTAAGCAGCGCCACGTCGGCGCGGGCGCGCTCGACCCAATCGTTGAACACGCGCCCCGAGCTGTGCACCGTGGCGCCGTGCCTGCGCTTGGCGCGCATGCCGAACCGCGCGCGCGCCGCCGCGGCGCGGAAGCGGTCGCGATCGGGCGGGTCGGCGATCGCGGGGCCGACCTCGACATAAAGCACTTTTCGACTGCGCTTGGTCACGGCGATGAGGAAATCGGCGCGATTGTCGCTCAACTGGTCTGGCGCCTGCGAAAAGGAGATTGCCGAAAGTCGCGGCAAGCCGTCCAGGCCGTCATAGCCGAGCAGGACCGTGGTCTTGTCGGTCTTGGCGATATGCGTGGTGCCCCGCTTCACCCGGGTCGAGCCGCGCACCTCGAACATGTCGCGAAAGTCGGCGGCGAAATGCAGCGACGCGGTTATGGTGGAATGCTCGCGGCTGTAGTTGGAAAGCGTGATGCGCTCGAACAGCCTGTCCTGCCAGATCAGCCTGACGCGCTCGATATGGATCGCGCCCTGCGGCATATCGCGGCCGGCAGCGCTTTGAATAGGCAGGTTGGTCAGGTTGGACGTGAACAGCACATTGTCCTGGCTGAGCGATGCACCGAGCAGCGACATCGGCCTGCCGCCGATGGTCAGCCGGAATTCGGACAGCACGCGCGTGTCGTCGCGGAAGAACCCGTCGCCCGAACCCCTGATGTCGCCATAGGCGTCGGCGACGGCGAAGCAGTCGCCCTGCTTGAGGGCAAAAAGCCGGTGCGGTTCTCGCGGCGCCGTCTCGTCGAGCGAGGAAAGGGCCACGGCAGGATCGAGCTTGCGCTCGTCGAGCTCCGTCATTCGTCACCTCTTCGGTTGCCCCACCCTAGAGCATGATGCCGAAAAGTGTGAGGCGGTTTTCGGACGACATCATGCTCTATCTCTTTGATTTGGAGCCGGATTCAGATTTCACCTCGAACAGACCTGAAATCATCCGGCTCTAGGCAGTCAAGGTCAGGAGGCCCTGGCCTCCGGCATGCCGGTCAGACGCATATAGGCAGAAAGGTAGTCGCGCGCCATTCTTGTCGCCGAGAACCTTTTCTCGAAGACCGCCCTCACCTGCCGCCGGTCGAGTTCGAGAAGCGCAGGCATCGATGCGACCGCATCGTCGACATTGTCCACGACGAAGCCGGTGACGCCATTGTCGACGATCTCCGGCAGGGCGCCGTTGTTCCAGGCGATCACCGGTGTGCCGCAGGCCATGGCCTCGATCGCGACGAGGCCGAACGGTTCCGGCCAGTCGATCGGGAACAGCAGGCCTGCCGCGTTGCCCAGGAATTCGGCCTTCTCGTCTTCCGTGATCTCGCCGACATAGTCGATGCGGTCGCCATCGATGAGCGCCTCGACGTTGTCGCGGAAATAGGCGCGGTCGTCGTCGCCGATCTTGGCCGCCAGCTTCAGCTTCAACCCGGACCGGCGCGCGATCTCGATGGCGCGGTCCGGCCGCTTGTCGCGCGACAGGCGTCCCAGGAAAGCGAGATACGGCTCTTCCCCCCGTGCTTCATAGGTCGGCTGGTAGGCATCGAGCGGCAGTCCGTGATGGATCGTGGCCAGCCAGTTCGCCTCCGGCAAACCGCGCTTCTGGCTGTGCGAGATCGAGATCATCGGGAAACGCGGGAAACGCTTGTAGGCCGGCGCCAGGTCGACATAGTCGAGCCTGCCATGCGGCGTCGTCACCGTGCGACCCGCGATCTGCTCGAAGAACGGAAAATGCAGGAAATGGCTGAGATGGAAATGAATGACGTCGAATTCGCCGGCGCGTTCGCGCACATCGGCGAGCATCGCCAGATGCGCGGCGATTTCCGATTTCTTCGGCCGCGGATCGAGGCGTATCGCCTGGTCGCGGCCTGGCACCAGTCGCGCCGATGTCTCGCTGTCACCGCTCGCGAACAGCGTGACGTCATGCCCGAGCTCGACGAGTGCCTCGGTGATGTAGAAGACGATCCGCTCCGTGCCGCCGTAAAGTTTCGGCGGCACGGCTTCGTAGAGCGGCGCGACATGGGCTATGCGCATCTGGTCCCTCAGCTGTTGACGCGAGGCAAAATGCGTCAGCCGCGAGATCGTTCCTGCCCAATTGGTCGCGGGTTAGCCTCAGGACTTACGGCTGCGCCGTGCCAAAATGTTCGCCACCAGCAAAAGCAGGATGGATAGCGCCATCATTAGGGTCGCCGCGGCAGTGATGGCGGGCGAGAGTTTTTCGCGCAGGCCGATGAACATTTCGAGCGGCATGGTGCGCTGGCTGGCGCTGGCCAGGAACTGCACGACGACCACTTCGTCGAAGGAGGTGACGAAGGCGAAGGCCGCGCCCGAAAGCACGCCGGGCAGAATCAGCGGCAGCATGACGCGAAAGAACGACGTCAGGGGTTTGGCGCCGGAGATCGCCGCGGCTCGCATCAGGTTGCGGTCGAAGCCGGTCAGGCTAGCGCCTACCGTCACCACCACGAAGGGGCTGGCCAAGGCGGTATGCGCCAGGATGATGCCGGCATAAGTGCTGGCGAGCCCAACGCGGGCGTAGAATAGATAGGAACCGACGGCTGTGATCACCACCGGCACGATCAGCGGCGAAAGAAGCAGCGGCATGATAATGCGCCGACCCGGAAACTTCTCGTCGGAAAGTGCGATCGCCGTCAGTGTCCCGAGCGTCGTCGCGATCACCGTCGTCCCGAGGGCGATGATCAGGCTATTGCCGATCGCCGACTGCCAGCGCTGGGTGCCGAGCACGACCTCGTACCAGCGCGTCGAGATGCCCTCCAGCGGGAAGATGAAGAAGGCGCCGCTGTTGAAGGAGAGCGGCACCGGGATGAGGATCGGCACCAACAGGAACAGGATGACCAGCCCGCACCAAATCCACAGCAGCGTGATGCGGATGCGTTCGCCTGTTGTGGGATAGGGAGAGAGCAGCATGGGCTACACCAGCTTCAGGCGGTCGAGGCCGAGGACGCGGGCAAAAATGCCGAACAGCGCCAAGGTGAAGACGAGCAGGATGAAGGACAGCGCCGCCGCCATCTCCCAGTTCAGTTCGACATTGACGTAGTTGGCAATGAAATTGCTGATCAACTGGTCGCTTGCCCCGCCTATCAGCGCCGGCGTGATGTAGTAGCCCAGGCACAGGATGAAGGTGAGCATGCAACCGGCCATTACGCCAGGGAACACCTGTGGGATATAGACGCGACGGAAGGCGGTGAAAGGCCTGGCGCCCAGCGAGTAGGCGGCCTTCATCTGCGAGGCCGGAATGGTGCGCATGACGCTGTAGATCGGCAGCAACGTGAACGGCAGCTGGATATGCGTCATGGCGATGATCAGGCCGACGCGGCTGTACATCAGGTCTAGCCGGTCGCTGGTGACGCCGATCAGGAGCAGGAAATCATTAACCAGGCCGAACTTCTGCAAAAGCACCGTCCAGGCCGCGGTACGCACCAGGATCGATGTCCAGAACGGCAACAGCACCGCGACGATCAGGATGGCGGCTAGCCCCTTCGGCACGTTGGCGATGAGATAGGCGAGCGGAAAGCCGAGGATCAACGTTGCTAACGTCACCGACGCCGCGACGAAGAAGGTGCGCAGGAACACCTGGATGAAGATCGCCTGCTCGGGCGGCTCCCGCTCGATGCCGCCATCGGCGTTCCAGCGCAGGTCGAGCGCGCTGAGCAGGTAGAACGAGGTGAGGCTGCTTGTGCCGCTCCGGATCGCCGGCCAGGTCGATGGCGCCGACCAGAACGGCACCGATTTCATGGCGTCGAGCGCGGCCTGGCCATCGGCGCTTTCGAGCTTGCGCACCGTCTTCAACACCTGGCTACGGGCCCCAGGCAGCCGCGCGTTCAGGCTCTTGGCCAGTTCATAGGCCGTGCCCTTGGCCTGGTTTTTCTTGAGGTCCGCCGCCAACGCGGCGAAGGCGTCGTCGCCGGGAAGGCCCTGGCCGTTCCAGCCGGCCAGGGCCGCGGTCGTCTTGGGCAGTGCGTCCGCGATGGTCGGGTCATAGACGGCGCGGGACAAAAGCAGCACGATCGGAATACCGAAACTTAAGGCCAGAAGGACGAGCAGCGGCGCTGCCAGAAGCAACGAGCGCATCCGGTCGCCGAGTTCGGCGCGGCGGAGCGCTGCCGACACGGATTTCAGATCCGCGTCGGCGGCTGACCGGTCGCGGGCCAGCGTCGGCCGGTCGATTTCGCTGGGCTGGAACGCCGACATCCCGCCTTCCTACTGAGCAAGCCAGGCGTTGAAGCGCTTGACAAGGTCCTCGCCATAGTCGCCCCAGAACTCGGTGTCGGCGACGAGATAGGCGCCGGCGAGATGATCGGGAGCATTGGGTAGCTTCGGCAGCGCGTCGGGTGCGACGAAGGAAGCCGCGTCGGTGCGCACCGGCCCATAGGTGATGTAGCTTGCGAGCTTGGCGTTGTTCTCGGGCTTGCTGATATACGCGAGATATTTGTAGGCAAGCTCCGGATTGCGCGCGCCCTTCGGAATGCTGATCATGTCGTATTCGAGGATCTGGTTGTTCCAGACGATCTTGAACGGCTTCTTGTCGGTGTCGATCGCGTTCTGGATGCGGCCGTTCCAGGCGGTGGTCATCACCACTTCCTTGGAAGCGAGAAGCTGTGCCGGCTGCGCGCCGGCGTCCCACCAGACGATACCCTTCTTGATTGTGTCGAGCTTCTTGAACGCACGGTCAACGCCTTCCGGCGTGGCCAGCACCTTATAGACGTCGGCGGGTGCGACGCCGTCCGCCATCAGCGCCCATTCGAGGTTCTGCGCCGGGAACTTGCGCATGGCGCGCTTTCCCGGGAATTTCGTCGTGTCGAAGAGGTCGAGGACCGAGGTCGGAGCTTCCTTCAGCACGGTCGGGTCATAAGCAAGGATATCGCCGTAAGCATCGAGGCCGACTCCACAATCCAGCGCCGAGCCTTCGATGAATTTGTCGCGCGGCCCGATCTTGGAATAGTCGAGCCGCTCGAGGATGCCGGCGTCGCAACCCTGCAGCACGGTCGCGGTCTCGACCGTCACCAGGTCGATCGGCACATTGCCGGTCTCAACCATCGCTTTCACCTTGCCGAGATCGCCGAGATATTCCTGTTCCAGGATTTTTGCTCCGGTCTCCTTGATGAACGGCTCGAACCAGGCCTTGCGCTGCGCATCCTGCCAGGCGCCGCCGCTCGCCATGATCGACAATTCGTCCGCGAAGGCGGCGCCGGCAATGCTCATGCAGGCCGTGGCGGCCGCGAGCGAGAGTAGTCGTGTTCTCAATTGTGTCATTGCATTTTCCCCTGTTTTGGAATGGCGCCGCTCGTTCCGGCATCGGCCGGGAAGGCGCGGCAATCGTTGGGCGCGCAGGAGACCGTCACGGTCTCTCCGTTCGCCATCGTCGCTTCGGGGCCGACCTTGACGGTCAGCACCTGGTCGTTGGCGAGCCTGGCCAGCAGGCGCAGGTGATCGCCGAGATAGATGCGCCCATCGACGGTCGCCGCCAGCGCGTTGCCGCCATTGGCGGCACTCGACAGGCTGAGCCGCTCGGGCCGGACCGCGACATGGCAGGCGCTGCCTTCCGCGACGCCGACCGCCAGCGCGGTGATCTCGCCGCCGCCGCTCAGCCTGACGCGGCACTCTCCACCCGAGACGCGTTCGACCACGCCTTCCAGCGTGTTGTTCTCGCCGATGAAGCGCGCCACGAATGAGCTTTGCGGGGTGTTGTAGAGATCGTCTGGCGAGCCCAACTGGGCGATGCCGCCATTGTTGAACACCGCGACGCGGTCCGACATCGTCAGCGCCTCGCTCTGGTCGTGCGTGACATAGACGATGGTGACGCCGAGCATGGTGTGGATCTGCTTGATTTCGAGCTGCATATGCTCGCGCAATTTCTTGTCGAGCGCGCCGAGCGGCTCGTCCATCAGCACCAGGTTCGGCTGAAAGACCAGCGCGCGGGCCAGCGCCACGCGCTGCTGCTGGCCGCCGGAAAGCTGCGTCGGGCGGCGATCGCCGAATTGCTTCAGCCGCACCATGTCGAGCGCGCGGCCCACACGGGCCGCGATGTCGGCCTTGCTCACCTGGCGGACGGAAAGCGGAAAGCCGACATTCTCCTCTACCGTCATATGCGGGAACAGCGCATAGTTCTGAAACACCATGCCGATATTGCGCTGGTAGGGCGGCAGCCGATCGACCGGCTGGCCCTCTAGCGTGATCGTGCCATGCGTCGGTCGCTCGAAGCCGGCGAGCATATTGAGCGTCGTGGTCTTGCCGGAGCCGGATGGGCCGAGCAGCGTCAGGAACTCACCGCGCGCGACGGCAAGGTTCATCCGCGTCACCGCGAAGCTGCGTCCGTCATAGGACTTCTCGACGTCGGCGAATTCGACAAAGCCTTGGTTGGCGCTTGCCGAGACGACGGTCTGGCCGGCGCTCATCGCGCGCCTTCCCGGCTGCCGCGGGGCGATTCGGTCTGCTGCTTGCGATCCATGCCTCGTCCTCCCGGAACCGGCCCGCTGAACAGGAAGCGTCCGGCTTGTATGATCACACAATAAGGCTGAAAGTGACCATAGATGCGGACAACTTTCACCGTCAAGCGCAAAAATGCGATGTTGAGTGATAATTTTGATCAGATTGAGTGCCGTACAACCTCTATTGTATGGATCGTTGTCTTATGCTAGATGCCCGACAAGTGAGACGTCAGCCGCAGTTCGAATCCCTCATGCTCGAAAATCTTCGCCTCACCGAGGATGAAAGTCCGGTCTATCGCCGTCTTGCCGAGGCGATCGCCGAACGCATTGCCGCGGGCACGCTTGCCGTCGGCGACCGGCTGCCGCCGCAACGCGAGATCGCCCGTGCATTGGGCATCAATGTCACGACCGTGACGCGGGCACTGTCCACCTTGCAGGAGCAAGGCTTGCTCGAGGCGCGCCCCGGGCGCGGCACCACGGTCGCCGCCCGCGACATTGTCGAACGTCCGGGATTCGTGTCGGCGCCGAGCGACCAGAGCGGCATCGTCGATCTTTCCGTCAACAGGCCGCCCACGTCAGCCTATCTCGACGCCGTCGCGGCGCTGATGCCGCGCCTTTCCAAGGATCGTCACTACGCCTCGCTGCAGGATTATCATCCGCCAGAGGGGCCGCTTTGGGGCCGTGTCGCGGTCGCCGATTGGCTGAAATCGGTCGCCGGCGATGGTGATCCCGGCCGCGTCGTGCTCGCAGCCGGCGCCCAACACGGCCTCGACTGCGTGCTCGGCGCCGTCACCAGGGATGGCGAAGTGATACTTGCCGACGAGGTGACCTATCAGGGTATCAACGCGCTGTGTCGCGTCCATGGTCTCGATCTGCGTGGCGTCGCGATGGATCGCGGCGGCATGCGTCCGGATGCCTTCGAGGCAGCTTGCGTTCAGCTCCGCCCCCGTGCCGTTTTTCTGGTGCCGACACTGCACAATCCAACGACGATCACGCTGAGCGAGGAGCGCCGGCATGAATTGGCGGCCGTCGCACGCCGTCACAACGTGCTGATTATCGAGGACGACGTCTACCGTCCATTGGCCGACGATCCGCCGCCCTCCTTCGCCAGCCTCGAGCCGGAGCTGACGATCCATCTCGGCGCATTGTCGAAATGCCTAGCGCCCGGCCTGCGCCTCGGCTTCGTCATCGCCCCGCGCCCGATCGCCGGCCAGGTCGCCGCGGCGCTCCGCATCAATTGCTGGAGCATCAGCCCGCTCACGGCGTTGATCGGCGCCAGGCTGATCGAGGAAGGGGCTGCCGCCCGCATCATCGACATCCAGAAGCAGGAGTTGCGCCAGCGCCAGGCGATCTTGAGCGAAATCCTCGGCCGTTTCGACGTTCAAAGCAACCCGATCTCGACGCATGCCTGGCTGCGCCTGCCCGAGCCCTGGCGTGGCGCCGGCTTTGCCCGCACCTGCCTGGAGCGCGGCGTCGCCGTGCTGCCGGGCGACGCTTTCGCCGTCGGGCGCGAGCCGGTGCAGCACGGCGTGCGCATCAATGTCGGCGCGGCGCGATCGCAGGAGGACCTGCGTTCGGCGCTGACCATCATGGCCGAGCTGCTCGCCGCTGGCCATCTGCAATTGCCGGGCTTCGTCTGAGGCCATGACCTCCGCGCCGAAATCAGTCGAGATCGCCATCATCGGCGCCGGCGTCGTCGGGCTGGCTACCGCCTTGCGCCTTGCAAGCGAAGGACGCGAGGTCCTGGTCATCGACCCGAACGAGCCCGGCTCGGGCGCTTCGTTCGGCAATGCCGGCACGATCGCCGAATATGCCTGCATGCCGGTCGGTAATCCTGGTGTGCTGCGCGCGCTGCCGAAACTGCTGCTCGATCCCGACAGCCCGTTCTCGCTGCGCTGGGCAGCACTTTTCCAGCTCGCGCCATGGCTGGTTCGCTTTGTTCGCCAATCGCTGCCGGCGGCAACCCGAGCCAATGCGCTGGCGCTAGCCGGCCTGCTCGCCGAAGCCCTGCCGGCCTGGCGCGAAATGGTGCAGGAGGCCGGGCTTCAGGATCTGATGCGCCGAAACGGCTGCCTCTATGTCTACCGCCGCGACAGCGATTTTGCCGCCTCCGAAAGCGGGCGGGCTTTGCGGGCCGAACTCGGCATCCATCAGCAGGCTCTGACCGCCGATGAGGTGGCCGCGCTGGAGCCGCGGCTCGCGGCGTTCGAGGCCAAAGGCCTCTATTTCCCGGATTCGATCAATGTCAGCGATCCCAGGACGGTGATGGCGCGGCTGGCGGCAGCCGCTGCCGCCAAGGGCGCTCAATTCATGCGCGTGAGCGTGACCGGCCTCGCAGCGGGTGCCGGCGGCGTGCGGCTGAGCGGCCCAGGGCTTGTCATCGCGGCGCAAAAAGTGGTGATTGCGGCTGGCGCGCGATCCCGCCCGCTCGCGGCCCAGGCCGGCGACCGCATCCCACTGGACACCGAGCGCGGCTACCATCTGGAGTTTCCGACCACGGCACCTTTGCTCAACCGCCCGGTCTGCCCGGTCGATCTCGGCTTCTATATGACGCCGATGGACGGTAGGCTCCGGGTTGCCGGCACTGTCGAGCTCGGCGGGCTCAATGCGCCGCCCAACCCGCGCCGGCTGGCGCTGCTCGGTCGCGGCGTGCGGCAGTTTTTCCCCGACATCGGCAAGCCTTCGTCGCAATGGCTGGGCTTCAGGCCGTCGCTGCCGGACTCTCGCCCGGTGATCGGACCCTCGACGAAATCGCCTGATGTGATCTATGCCTTCGGCCATGGCCATCTGGGGCTGACGCTGGCCCCGGTGACAGCACGCTGGGTCGCCAGCTTAATCGCCGGCCAATCCCTGCCATCGGCCGCCGATTTTTCCGCGGCGCGTTTCGGCTGAACGGCCGAGCCTGGCAATCGATTCCGAGACGTCGAAATGCGAGCCTGTGGACCGGCCTAAGCTTTCGGCCAGCCGATAATCAAATCAACTTGATTTTCTAAAGTGCCATTCTAGGGTTGCCGCGGCTGGTAACTATCTCATGATCCCCAAGAAAGCCATCTCCGGCACCAACCTCGAGCAGGCGAAATCGCACAACCGGCGTGTGGTGATCGAAGCGATCCGCATCAACGGCGCGCTGTCGCGGGCGGCGATCGCGAGGCTGACGGCGCTGTCGTCGCAGACCATTTCCAACATCGTCGAGGAATTGGAAGCGGCCGGGCTGCTGCAACCTGAAGCAACGCTGAAAGGCGCGCGCGGCCAACCCGCCGTCCCCTACTCGATCAACCCCGATGGCGGTTATTCGATCGGCCTGCAGCTCGACCACCAATTGGCCGTCGGCGTCGTCACCGATCTCTCCGGCACCGTGCGCGCGCGCATCGAGAGAGATGTCGACCGCCCAACCCCCACGCAGGCCATGCCGCTGCTAGCCGCGATCTCGAGCGACCTGATCGCAACCAGCCGGCTGGACCGCACCAGACTGCTCGGCATAGGAATGGCAATGCCCGGGCCGTTCGGCGTCGAAGGCATGACTTCTGTCGGCCGACCGCCCTTCCAGGCTGGCAGGACTTTCCGGTGGCCGAAGAACTGGAGCGCCTGACCGGCATCGCCGTGATCGTCGAGAACGACGCCACAGCGGCGGCAGTAGGCGAGCGGCTTTATGGCGTTGCCCGCAAGCTCGACAGCTTCGTCTATCTCTTCATCGGAACAGGCCTCGGCGCCGGCCTCTTCCTCGACAGCCATCTCTACAAGGGCAGCCGCCACAATGCCGGCGAGATCGGCCACATCATCGTGCGGCCGGGCGGCCTGCCCTGCGACTGCGGCAAGCGCGGCTGCCTGGAGCGCTACATCTCGCTGCGCGCCGCCTATGACAAGCTCGACCTGCCGGATCCGGACCATGCCTCACCCGACCTGCTGGAAGAGCTTCTGGCAAGCGGCGACAGCCGCTTCGAAGCATGGCTCGCCGAGGCGGTCGAGCCGTTGCGGCAGGCGATCGACGTCCTTGAAATGGCGCTCGACCCCGAGACCGTCGTGCTCGGCGGCTTCATGCCGCTGCCGGTGCTCGAGGCACTGGCCGGCCGGCTGGAACCGCTCCATCTCTCGGTGAGCTCGACCAGCGCCCGTACCACGCCGCGCGTCGTGGTCGGCGCCGCGGGAAAGGACACATCCGTCCTCGGCGCAGCGGCCCTGCCGATCTTCTCAGAAACCAACCCGCAATTCGACGTGCTGCAGAAGCCGTTGGGCTGATACGTCGGCGTTGAGCCAAGTTCCTACGAGGAGCCGGGTGCCGCAGCGGTCACCCGCCACACCGTGTTGCCGACATCGTCGGCGATCAGCAGCGCGCCGGACTTATCGACGGCAACACCGACCGGACGGCCCCTCGCCTCGCCCTTGTCGTTGAGGAAGCCGGTGACGACATCCTGCGCCATGCCGTTGGGATGCCCGCCGCTGAACGGCACGAAGACGACCTTGTAGCCGTTGAAGCGGGAGCGGTTCCAGCTGCCATGCTCGCCGACAAAGGCGCCGCCGCGATAGGATTGCGGCAGGTTGTTCGCGGTATAGAAGGCAAGCCCGAGCGGCGCGACATGCGAGCTCAGCGCGTAATCCGGCGGGATGGCCTTCGCCACCATGTCCGGCCGCTGCGGCATCACGCGCGGATCGACATGCTGGCCATAGTAGCTGTAGGGCCAGCCATAGAAGGCGCCGTCCTTCACCGAGGTCATATAGTCCGGCACCAGGTTCGGCCCGAGCTCGTCGCGCTCGTTGACCACCGTCCAAAGCGCCTTGCTTTCAGGTTCGAACGTCAGGCCATTGGGATTGCGCAGCCCGCTGGCGAAAATGCGCGAGCGGCCGGTGGCGCGGTCGACCTCCCAGATCGCAGCGCGGTCCTTCTCGGCCTGGATGCCGTTCTCGGTAATGTTGGAGTTCGAGCCGACGCCGACATAGAGCAGCGAACCGTCTGGGCTCGCCACCAGGCTCTTCGTCCAGTGGTGATCGATCGGCCCGCCCGGCAGTTCCGTCAGCACCTTGCCCGGCGCCGTGATCTTCGTGTCGCCCGGCTGATAGGGATAGCGCATGATGGCATCGGTGTTGGCGACATAGAAGTCGTTGCCGACCAGCGCCACGCCGAAGGGCGCGTTGAGATGGTCGAGGAACACGCCCTGGTAATCCGGCTTGCCGTCGCCATTGGCGTCGCGCAAGATCGTGATGCGGTTGCTCGGGCCGGTGTCGCCGCCGGAGGTGACCCAGCTTTCGACCAGACCCATGACGATGTCCTTCGGCCGCTTGACCGACGCTTCTTTCGGTGCCTTGGACTCCACCACCAGGATGTCGCCATTGGGCAGCATGTAAACCGAACGCGGATGCTGAAGCCCCTTGGCCATCGCCTCGATCTGCAGGCCTTGCGCGACCGTCGGCTTTTCGTCGTTTTTCCAGCCGACCACCGAGGCCAGATGCATCGGCGGGAATAGGTATTGCTTTATCTCCGGCAGTTTCGGATTTGGGCCGATCTGCGCGCTCGGGTCGGTGTTGTCGTCGCTGCAGCCGGCAACGCCCAGGATCATTGCGTAGCAAAGCGCCGCCGTCGTCCATTTGATTGCGCTGTCAAGTCGTCTCATCGGCCACTCCTACATGATGGCGATAGACTAGCGCCCAGCCAAGCCAGCCGGTGAAGATCAGGATGACCACCACCAGCGCCGACAAGATCAGCCCGGTCGGCACGACGGACGTCCAGGCGTCGCGCGTGTGAACGAGCATGTTGAAGAAGGACAGCACGAGCACGACGAGGTTACCTCCCATGTGCAGCCATGCGGTCGGCTGAGCGCGTATCCTGCGGTCCCCAAGAAAGTCGGTAAGTCCTGCAATGGCGGCCAGGATGGCGACAATGACACCCACGGTCAGCAGCCAGGCCGAGAAATTGGCCCAGGTCATTTCCGCTGTCCGCCAGTAGGCAATATCGGTGAACAGGGTCCCGACGAAACAGGCGATCGGGATGGTGACAAGCATGGGATGTATGGGATGGCCGGCAATGCTCGCCGTGGATTGCGGATTTTCCATACGGAAGCTCCTTTCCGCGCTGCAGCTTGGATGTAACAGCGCAAAAAGGCGAATGTTCCGCCGGAATTTCTCGCGCTCACCGGAAGGTGAACGTCGATTGTCAGCCCGCAGGCTACCGCTGGCTAGGCCTTCGCGGCTTGGTCAGCTCCGCGGGTGGAGCTGCGGTATCGCCTCGTCGAGCGAGCGCTCGAACGCATCGACCAAGGCATCGACCTGCGCCTCGGTGATGATCAGCGGCGGACAGAAGGCGATCGCGTCGCCCATATTGCGCGAGATAACGCCGTTCCGCTGCAGCAAGCCATTGACCAGCGCGCCGAGCGCTGCCGGCTTGCCCCAGGGAGCCTTGGTTGCCTTGTCGGCGACGAGCTCGACGGCGGCGATGAGACCGACGCCGCGCACCTCGCCCACCAGCGGATGCGAGGCGAGTTGGCTGAGTCGCGCCTGCAAATGCGCGCCGACCTTGCGCGCATTGCCGACCAGGTCGCGCTCCTCGATTAGCTTGATATTCTCCAGCGCAACGGCGGCTGCGACCGGATGACCGCCGCCGGTGAAGCCGTGGCCGAACGTGCCGATGCGGTCGCTCTCGTCGGCGATCGGCTCGAACACACGATCGTTGATCAGCAGCGCCGAGATCGGCAGGTATGATGACGAGATCTGCTTCGACAGCACCATGATGTCTGGCTTGATGCCGAAGGTCTGCGAGCCGAACATCTCGCCGGTGCGGCCGAAGCCACAGATCACCTCGTCGGCCACCAGCAGGATGTCGTGTTTCGCCAGCACCGCCTGGATCCTCTCCCAATAGCCGGCAGGCGGAACGACGACCCCGCCGGCGCCCATGATCGGTTCGCCGATGAAGGCGGCGATCGTTTCGGGACCCTCGGCAAGGATGAGCTTTTCCAAATCGTCGGCGAGCCGCGCGGAATACTGCTCCTCGCTTTCGCCAGGCTCGGCGTCGCGCCAGTGGTGCGGTGTCGACGTGTGCAGGATATTGGCAATCGGCAGGTCGAAGGAGAGATGGTTGTTGGGCAGGCCGGTCAGGCTTGCCGACGCGATGGTGACGCCATGATAGCCGCGCTTGCGGCTGATGATCTTCTTGCGCGCCGGCTGTCCAAGCGCGTTCGATCGATACCAGATCATCTTGATCGCCGTGTCGTTGGCCTCGGAGCCGGAATTGGTGAAATAGGCCTTGTTCATCGGCACCGGCGCCATCTGCACCAGCTTCTCCGCGAGATCGATCAGCGGCGAATGCGCCTTGGAGCCGAAGTCGTGATAGAAGGGCAGCTTCGACATCTGTTTTGTCGCCGCTTCGACCAGCCGCTTTTCCGAAAAACCGACGGCGACGCTCCACAGGCCCGCCATCGCCTCGATGTAGCGGTTGCCGGCAATGTCCTCGACATAGATGCCGTCGCCCTTTTCGATGATCAGCGGACCGGTTTCCTGATGCTTGCGGGCGTTGGTATAGCCATGCATGTGATAGCGGATGTCGCGGGCTTCAGGCGAATTCGGTGTGGCGTCCATCATGATGGCTCCTGTGTGCAGGCGTCAAAGCGGAAATAGGACCGCTCCTCTGATCGAGAAGTCCGAAGATTCCGCCTTGCATTGTGGCGGTTGATGCCTCATCGCGCTGGCTGATCGCAAGAGCCGCGACGTCGGGATCGATAGCGCCAACAAGCTTCGGCCTGTCTCGGCAATGATATAAGTGACGCGCAGCAGGATCAGGACGTGGAGCAGGTCGATTGCATCATCGCGGGCGCCGGCGTGATCGGTCTGGCGATTGCGCGCAAATTGGCGGCGCTTGGCCTCGAAACCCTGATCGTCGAAGCGGCGGACGCCATCGGCACCGAAACGAGTTCGCGCAACTCCGAAGTCATCCACGCCGGCATCTATTACCCGCAGGGTTCGCTGAAAGCCCGGCTCTGCGTCGCCGGACGCGATATGCTCTATCGCTACTGCGCCGGCCATTCGGTCCCTCATCGCCGCTGCGGCAAGCTGATTGTTGCGACCGACGAGACGCAGGAACCGGTGCTGGCCGCCATTCGCGCCAACGCCAACACCTGCGGTGTCGATGACCTGCGCTTCCTGACCGCTGAGGAGGCGCAAGCGCTGGAGCCGGCGCTGCGTTGCACCGCGGCGCTGCTCTCGCCCTCGACCGGCATTGTCGACAGTCACGGGCTGATGCTTGCCCTGCTCGGCGATGCCGAGGGGAGCGGCGCAATGCTCTCGCTCAACACCCGCGTCGTCTCGGGCCGCGCCGAGGCCGGCCGCATCGTTCTGCGGACGATGGATTCCGCGAGCGGCGCAGAGTTCGAGGTCGCCGCACCGCGCTTCATCAACGCGGCCGGTCTCGGCGCGGTCGCGCTTGCCGGCTCGATCGAAGGCTTCGGCCGGCAATTCCTGCCGGCGCTTCGCTACGCCAAAGGCAATTATTTCTCGATTGCCGGGCGGGCGCCGTTTTCACATCTGGTCTATCCCGTGCCCGAGCCTGGCGGCCTCGGCGTCCATCTGACCCTCGACCTTGCAGGCACCGCCCGTTTCGGGCCTGATGTCGAGTGGACGGACACGGTCGACTATCGCGTCGATCCAGCGCGCGGCGAGCGCTTCTATGCCCAAATCCGCAAATACTGGCCCGATCTGGCCGACGACAGCCTGCAGGCAGCCTATAGCGGCATCCGGCCGAAATTGTCAGGGCCGGGCGACGCCAACAGCGACTTCATGATCCAGGGTGCCGCGACGCATGGCGTCGACGGCTTGATCAACCTCTTCGGCATCGAAAGTCCCGGCCTGACCTCCAGCCTGGCGATCGCCGACCATGTGGTGCGCATCGTCGCGTCGTAGATCACGCAAGCCGCGCGGCATGCCACTTCAGATGATCGTCCATGAAGGTCGAGATGAAGTTGTAGGAATGGTCGTAGCCTTGCTGCATGCGCAGGGTGAGGTCGATCCCTGCCTTCTTGCAGGAGTCTTCGAGCAGCCATGGGCGGAGGCCATCCTGCAGGAAGCCGTCCGCCGTACCCTGGTCCACCAGGAATTCCGGATATCGCTTGCCGTCCTCGATCAACAGTGTCGCGTCATAGGCGCGCCAGGTCTTTTCGTCCGCTCCGAGATATTTTTCGAAAGCCGGCCGCGACCACCCGGCCGTCGACGGCTGCACGATCGGCGCGAAGGCCGAGCAGCTCCGGTAGCGCTGCGGATTCTTGAGCGCGATCGTCAGCGCGCCATGTCCGCCCATCGAATGGCCGAAGATGGCCTGGCGTGACATGTCGGCGGGGAAGTTAGCGGCGACGAGCGCCGGCAATTCCTCGGCGATATAGGAATACATCCGGTAGTTCTTCGCATAGGGCTCTTGCGTCGCGTCGAGATAGAAGCCGGCGCCGCAGCCGAACTGCCAATTGTCCTTTTCGTCCGGAACGTCGGGTCCGCGCGGGCTGGTGTCGGGACACACGACGACCAGCCCGAGCTCGGACGCCATCTGCCGGTACTCGCCCTTGTCCATGACATTTGCGTGCGTGCAGGTGAGGCCCGACAGGTACCACAGGACCGGGAGCCGCCCGTCCTTGGCTTGCGGCGGTACGAATACCGCAAAGGTCATGTCGCAGGCGCAGCCTTCGGAAGCGTGCGAATAGACGCCCTGGATTCCGCCATGCGATTTGGAGATGGAAACGACCTTCATCAGCCCTGCCTCTCGCGGGAAAATCTCAATCCGGCATAACCGCCGGCCGGAGCCTGCGCAACCGCACGCTTCGCAAAACGGTCGGGCGATGGAACAGCCCGGCGCTCGTTAGCCCCGCCGGAGCAACAGCGGCCTGTGCCGCCGCCCATCGATGCATCGCCGAGGGGAAGACGCGCGTTGCACGTCCGATTTTCCGAACGCCCTTTTGGCTTTCCTTGTTTGAGGTCGCCGGCCGCGGGAGTAATAGTCGCGTCGGAATTCATGAGGAGGAGACAATGACGCTGAACTTCGACCCGAGGGCGAAGGCCACCATGCTCTACCATGGCGAATTCCGGCCGATGTTCATCGGCGGCAAGTGGGTCGCGGCGCAATCCGGCCAGCAGATGCAGGCGCTGAACCCGGCAACCGGCGAAGTGCTGGCGACGGTGCCGCGCGGCGGAGCGGCGGATATCGACGCTGCGGTGGCCGCGGCGCGCGCGGCCTTCGAGGGCCCGTGGTCGAAATTCTCGCCCTACGAGCGGCAATGCGTGCTGCTCAGGATCGCCGACCTGTTCGAGAAGCATTGGGAAGAGCTCAGCGTCTCCGACACGCTCGACATGGGGTTGCCGATCACCCGCACGCTGGCCAACCGGCGCCGGGTCATCGGCATGCTGCGCTTCTATGGCGGCATGGCGACCGCGCTGCACGGCGAGACGATCGACAATTCCATCCCCGGCGAGATCGTCACCTTCACCCGGCGCGAGCCGGTCGGCGTCGTCGGCGCGATCATTCCCTGGAATGCGCCCACTGCCGCCTCGATCTGGAAGATCGCGCCGGCTCTGGCAACCGGCTGCACCGTCGTGCTGAAGCCGTCGGAGGAAGCACCGCTGACGCCGCTCTTGATCGCGAGGCTGATGCAGGAGGCCAGCCTCCCCGACGGCGTCGTCAACATCGTCACCGGGACCGGCGCCGAGGCCGGCGCGCGGCTTGCCGAGCACCCGGACGTCAACAAGATCGTCTTCACCGGCTCGACGCTCACCGGCCAGGCGATCGCGCGCGCCGGCGTCGCCAACCTCAAGCGCGTTTCGCTTGAGCTCGGCGGCAAGTCGCCGATCATCGTCTGCCGCGACGCCGATATCGACAAGGCCGTGCCGGTCGCGGCGATGGCGGTGTTCGTGCATTCGGGCCAGATCTGCATTGCCGGCTCGCGCCTGTTCGTGGCGCGCGAGATCCATGACGAGTTCGTGCGCCGGGTCGCCGAGTTCGCCGGCAAGCTTCGCATTGGCCACGGCATCGAGGCGGAGACGGAAATCGGGCCGCTGATCAATGCCAGGCAGGCCGGCAAGGTGGAGAGCTACATCAAGGCGGGCAGCGACGAAGGCGCCAAACTGGTCACCGGCGGCTCGCGGCTGACGGGCGAGCTCTATGACGGCGGCAACTTCATCGCCCCGACCGTCTTCGGCGCGGTGTCGGACAAGATGACGATCGCGCGCGAAGAAATTTTCGGGCCGGTCATCTCCGCGATGCCCTTCGACACGCTGGACGAGGTTGTCGCGCGCGCCAACGCAACGCCTTACGGCCTCGCGGCCGGCATCTTCACCACCAATCTCGGCGCCGCGCACAAGCTCGCACGTCGCGTCAAGGCCGGCTCGGTCTGGGTCAACATGTATCATGCCATCGACCCGGCCGTGCCGTTCGGCGGTATGAAGATGTCCGGCTACGGCCGCGAAGGCGGCATCGAGCATCTGCACGAATACCTTGAGACGAAGGCGGTCTGGATCCAGACCGACTGATATTCAGGTGCGGCCGCCTGGGACGCTCGGTTTCTCAGGCCCGCGGCGGCTCGCCGGCATAGGCGCGCGCGATGAGAGCCCGGATCGGTTCCCGCTCCAGCGCCCGCGGATTCCAGTACGGATTGGCCAGCGCGCGGTCCGCCGCGATGTCGATCCCGTCCGGCGGCATGCCTATCTCAGATAGAGCGCGTTTGGCGCCGATCCGGCCGGCGAGATCGTAGAGAGCCATGGCAGGATCGTCCGCCTTCAGCACGGTCCGCAGGGTTTCCATGACGGCCGGAATGGCGGGGGCGTTATAGGCCAGCGCATGCGGCAGCACGATCGTATGGGTCTCCGCGTGCGGCAGATCGAAACTGCCGCCGAGCGTGTGGCAGAGCTTGTGGTGCAGCGCCATGCCGACCGAGCCGAGGCAGATGCCGCAGAGCCAGGCGCCGTAAAGCGCCTCGGAGCGAGCGTCGCGGTCATGCGGGCTCCCGGCGATGACCGGCAAGGCGCGCACCAACGCGCCAATGGCCTCAACGGCCATCAGATTTATCACCGGGTTGCTTTCCCTGGCATAGAGCGCCTCGACCGCATGGGCGATGGCATTCATGCCGCTCGTTCCCGACAAGGAAGCAGGAAGCGTCATCGTCAGGTCGACGTCGTAGATCACCACTTCCGGCAGCACCTTCGGGCTCGACTGGGTGACCTTCACGCCATCCTTCGTCTCGCCGAGGATCGGCGTCATTTCCGAGCCGGCATAGGTCGTCGGCATCAGGATCTGCGGCAGGTCTGTGCGCAAGGCGATCGCCTTTGCGAGGCCCGTCGTGGAGCCGCCGCCCACCGCAACCAGGCCGTCGGCCTGGAGTTTCGCCACGACACGCAGCGCGTCCTCGGTCACCGATACCGGCGTATGCATCGTCGCCTTGGCATAGACGCCGGCAGCGGTGCCGCCCAGCGATCCGGCAAGACGCCGGACATCAGCCTCGCGCGGCGGCGTTGCCAGCACGAGCACGCGTTTCAGCCCCAGCCGGTCGATCTCTTCCGGCAATCTTGCGATGGTGCCAGATCCGAAGACGACGCGTGCCGGCTGGCCGTTATAGACGAAGCTTTTCATCGAGCCTCTCCTCCGTCAGCCGCGATTCTCGACGCGCAGCAGGAAGGGATTGATGCCGACGCTTTGCCAGACATTGGCGGCATTGGACGGATCGGTCAATTAGTGTCCAATATGGACAAACACTAGCCGGATGCCGTCGTGACGGCTTGCGACGAAGAGGCGCGCGCTGACCGGCAGCATGCGCGGTCCGGGATTGTTCGCGGCCGGAAGCGGATATTGACCGATTGCGTCGTGCCGTCGGGAAACAAGCGCCGCCGCGAGATCGCCGTGAGATCAGGCGATCCGCTGCTCGAACTGCGCGATGTCCGCGCTCTTGCGCAGACCGGTCGCGACGACGGACACGCGGAACTTTCCCGCCAATGCGTGGTCGAAGATGGCGCCGACGATGATGTCGGCATCGGCGTCGACTTCTTCCCTTATCCGTGTCGCGGCTTCGTCGACCTCGAACAGCGTCATGTCCATGCCGCCGCAGATTGATACCAGCAGCCCCCTGGCGCCGGACATGGAGGCTTCATCGAGCAGCGGATTGGCGATCGCCGCCTCGGCCGCGATCTTGGCGCGCCCCTCCCCGGAGGCCTCGCCGGTTCCCATCATCGCCCGGCCCATGTCGCGCATCACCGACTTCACGTCGGCGAAATCGAGATTGATCAGGCCTTCCTTGACGATGAGGTCCGTGATGCAGCCGACACCCGCATAGAGAACGCGGTCCGCCATGGCGAAGGCGTCGGCGAATGTTGTCCTGGCGTCGGCGACCCTGAAGAGGTTCTGATTTGGAATGACGATCACCGTGTCGGCGCTCTCGCGCAGCCGTTCTATGCCTTCCTCGGCCGCCTGGGTCCTGCGCTTGCCTTCGAACACGAAAGGCTTGGTGACCACGGCCACCGTCAAAATGCCGGCATCGCGCGCCGCACGCGCAATCACGGGCGCCGCACCTGTCCCGGTGCCGCCTCCCATGCCGGCGGTGATGAAGCACATATGCGTTCCCGCCAGATGATCCATGATCTCGTCGATGGATTCCTCCGCTGCGGCACTGCCGACCTGGGGCAGCGATCCGGCGCCGAGGCCCTCGGTCACATGCGTCCCCAGCTGGATCAGCCGCGACGACTTCGACATGGTGAGCGCCTGCGCGTCGGTGTTGGCGACGACGAACTCGACGCCCTGCAGCCCTTCGGCGATCATGTTGTTGACGGCGTTGCCGCCGGCGCCGCCGACCCCGACAACGGTGATCTTGGGCCTCATCTCCAGGATTTCCGGCTTGGCGGTCATGTTCTCATCTTTCTACCGTAGGCACCTGCTGCTCCGCCGCACGATCACGCGGAACCGGAACAACAAGCACACGAATCAGGCGATCCCCACCAACCGCAGGGAATCAGAGCAGGCGCCTCCCTGCAAGGTCCGCTGACATTCTGCAAGCGCAAACGCCGGCAAGGAGCTGGAAAGCGTCTGGACGCTCGTATGATCCGAGCCGGCGTCGTTGCAGGAAATTCTATTGCGTCACCGAAGTCGAGGTGCCCCAGGTGTCCGACAGCACGTAGCCTTGCGGGTATGGATCCGTCGGATCGAGGTAATAATTGTGCTCTCCTGTGATCCAGGCTCTGCCGGTTATCTGCGGCACGATCGCCTTGCGCCCGGCGACTTCGGTGAGTTCGAGGATCTTGCCGGTGAAGCGCGAGCCGATGATCGATTCATGGATCAGCACCTCGCCTTCCTTCATCTGGCCCCGCGCCTGCAGCACAGCCATGCGGGCCGAGGTGCCGGTTCCCGTCGGGCTGCGGTCCGAGCGACCTGGCGAGACGATGCAGGTGTTGCGCGTGACGTTGCCCGGCCCTTGGAACGGCATGGCGAATTGCACGATGGACACGCCGCGCACATTGTCGAACTGCGGATGCACGACATCGAGCTGCTCGCGCGCCGCGCGGCGGACTTTCTCGCCGACCACGGCCAAGTCGCGAGCCTCGTCGGGCGCGACCGAGAAGCCGAGCGCGGGCGCATCGACAATCGCGTAGAACATGCCGCCATAGGCGATATCGGCCTTGATCGTGCCGAGCCCTTCCACCTCGATATCGGCATCGAGGCGCTCGGCGAAGGCTGGCGCGTTGCGGAAGGTGATCGACAGACATTTGCCGTCGCTGCATTCGGCGCGCACCTCGATGACGCCGCCGGGCATATCGAGCTTGAACCGCGTCTCCGGCTCCTGGATCGGCACCATGCCGGTCTCGAGCAGCACGGTGGCGACGCAGATCGTGTTGGAGCCGGACATCGGCGGATATTCGGTCGGCTCCATGATGATGGCGCCTGCGGCGCAATCCTCGCGCGTCGAGGGCAACAGCAGATTGACGTGACGGGCAACGCTGCCGCGCGGCTCGCAGATCAACATGCGCCTTATATGGTCGTGATCGCGTTCCATCGTGATCATCTTTTCCATCATCGTGCGGCCTGCCGGCGGCAGCACGCCGCCCACGATGACATCGCCGATCTCGCCCTCGGCATGGCAGCCGACGACGCGGATGCTGGTTTTGGTGCGCATTGCTTTCTCCCCGTCGGCCGTGACTATCGGCCTGTTTCATGTTCCGGCGGATCGGCCCCGCAACCCCGACCTGACACACCCGCTTGAGCCTGCCTGCCGATGGCGGCCCGAAGGATACCATCGCCCATCGGCGGCGCCACTATGTCCTTACGGATTTCAAGGGCCGGGTGCGAAGCCGAGCCCGTTTGGAAATCAAGCCAGCCCGAACCGCTCGACGGCGCGCATGATGCCGCGCAATTCGGCGAGGCCCTTGAGCCGGCCGATCAGCGAATAGCCCGGATTGATCCTTGTCTTGCCGATGTCGTCCGCGAGCAGATGCCCATGATCGGGCCGCATCGGAATACGCCAATCGGCGCGGCCTTCCTTGCGGCGGCGCGCCTCCTCCTGCATCAGCGCGAGGATGACATGCGCCATGTCGGTGCCGCCTTCGAGATGCTCGGCCTCATAAAAGGAGCCGTCATCCTCGATGGTGACGTTGCGCAAATGGACGAAATGGATGCGCTCGGCGAACTCCTTGACCATGGCGACAATGTCGTTGTCGGCGCGCGTGCCGTAGGAGCCGGTGCAGAACGTCAACCCGTTGGCCGGGCTGTCGACGGTATCGAGGATGAAGCGCGCATCCTCGGCGGTCGAGACGATGCGCGGCAGGCCGTAGAGCGAGAATGGCGGATCGTCGGGATGGATGCACATGCGCACCCCCTCCTCCTCGGCCACCGGAATGATCTCGCGCAGGAACCAAGCGAGATTGTCGCGCAATTCCTTCGGTCCGATTGCATCATAGTCAGCCAGGGCCTCGCGAAAGCTGTCGCGGTTATAGGCGCGCTCGGTGGCGGGCAGGCCGGCGATGAGATTGCGCTCGATCCTGTCGATCTTCTCGTCGCCGAGCTCCTTCAGCCGCGCTTCCGCCTCGGCGATGCGGGCAGGCGTGTAGCCGGCCTCGGCATTCCGGCGCTTCAGCACGAACAGATCGTAGGCCGCGAAATCGATCGCATCGAAGCGCAGCGCGTAACCCGTCGTCGGCAGGCGGTAGGCCAGATCCGTCCGCGTCCAGTCGACCACCGGCATGAAATTGTAGCAGATCGTCGCGATACCGGCCTTCGCCAGGGCGCGGATCGTGTCCTTGTAGAAACCGACATAGCGGAGCCGCTCCGGCGAACCGATCTTGATCGAGTTGTGGACCGGAATGCTCTCGACCACCGACCACGTCAGCCCCGCCGCCTCGATGATGCGCTTGCGCTCGAGGATGTTTTCCAGCGGCCAGACACGCCCGTCATAGATGTCGTGCAGGGCCGAGACCACGCCTGTCGCACCCGCCTGCTTGACATGATCGAGTGTTACCGGATCGTCCGGGCCATACCAGCGCCAGCACTGTTCCATTGCCGCTTTCCTCCGCGAGGTGGGCAACTTATTGTTGGACGATAACGAGAGTCAAATAGGCCCGCGACAGGCTGGCTTACGCTTATCTGATGAGCCGCCATCTCGATCTCGCCCTGCGTTTCCTGCCGAAAGAACCGGCTTCCGAGACGTGACCAAAGGAGTTCAGCAATGAAGGATTTTGACGGCAAGGTCGCGCTGGTGACCGGAACGACCGGGATCGGTCTCGCAACTGCCAGGCGCCTCGCCGCCGGGGGCGCTGCGATCGTCGCCTGCGGCATCGACCGTTCGGCCAATGCCGCGATGCGAGCGCAGTTGGAAAGCTCCGGGGCCGGCGCGCTGGTCGTGGACACCGACGTCTCCGTGCCGGACCAGGTCCGCGGGGCCATCGCGGCCGGCGTCGAGCGTTTCGGCGGCCTCGACGTGATCGTCAATTCGGCGGCGGTCCATCCCTATGGAACCGCGACGACGACCGACTGGGAAACCTGGAACAAGGCGATGACGGTCAATGTCGGCTCGATCTATCTGACTGCCCATTTCGGCATTCCGGAAATGATCAAGCGCGGCGGCGGCGCCATCGTCAATGTCGCTTCGGTGCAGGGTTTCGCCTGCCAGCAGAACGTCGCCGCCTATGCCACCACCAAGGGCGCCATCCACACGCTGACGCGTTCGCTGGCGCTCGACTATGCGGCAGCCGGCATCCGGGTCAATTCGGTCAGCCCCGGCTCGATCCGCACGCCGATTCTTGAGAAGGCCGCGCGCGGCGACAACGGCAGCGATGCCGACGTCGAGGAAGCCTACAGGCGCTTCGGCGCGGCCCATCCGCTCGGCCGCATCGGCGAGCCCGAGGAAGTGGCGGAGCTGATCGCCTTTTTGTGCTCTTCCAAGGCCGGCTTTTGCACCGGCGCGGACTACAAGATAGATGGCGGCCTGACCGCCGGCATCGGCGTGAAGTGACCATGAAGATCGATCTTGGCCTTTACCGGGAGTCGCGCCAAAGAGGAGCGTTCCCGGCTCTATGCGCACGTCGCCGATCTAGTCGACGACCTTGCCACGCCGTGGCGCGTCAGCGCTGCTGTTGCTGCACCCCGACTGTCGGATCAGGCCACGAGTCGGCGCTGCCGACCGACACCAACCGCCTTCACCCGCTGGCTCCGGCTGGCGGTGGTCCGTCTGTCAGATGCCTGTGGGTCTCGAAAATGCGTAACTTTTCAGGATATCCTAGCCGCAGCGTCGTGTTGCAGCGGGGGCATCTGAAAGTGGCAATGACCTTGAACCATGAGCCCTTGCGGATGATTGGATGCTCGCATCTTGGACAATCAAATCTGAGATATTCGTGATTTAAGCTCTCTGGGATCGGCAATCAAAACACCCCCGTTTGATGCGGATCCCCCATCGCAGGTGATAGTGGGCATCCACGAACTGGCAATGAAGAGACTATGCTCGCCAGCACCCACCAATGGACTTCTCTGGAAGATGTTTCGTGGCCGGGACCTATGAGTTGCCGGGTAGGACGTTGGTCTCACGCAGGGTCCGACTGACGGACAAGCACAGCTGTTCGCGCAACAGCGCAGGCTCTCCCTCGTTGCCAAATCGCCTGCCGCACACATTGCCAGTTTGCGCATTCCTGGGCACCCAGTAGCGGCCCGTCGGCTTCGGTCACGGACTCTTTGTTACGCCGAATTTTAATCATGGGAAGCATTGCCTCTGCTGATGGTGCAGCACTCCGAGCAGTAGAAGAGCTGCCCGACGTCCTTCGTTCAAAGGGCGTAACCATTAGCGAGAGTTGATATAGAGGCCGCCAGCCGACTTTTTTAAAGTCGGTTAGGCCCGGCGGTTCATCCCGATCCACCCCAAAACGGCGGACTGTCGGGCCGCTCTGGTCGGCAGCATCTCAAGAGCGGATATGACGCGGAGTGTTGTCGAACAGCCCACCTTTTCGGCATATCCAGTTTACCGGACCGCGGCCCGGCCTTTGACAGGAATAGAACCAAATGAATTTGACGGTGTTTGGGATTGGCTATGTCGGTCTCGTCCAGGCCGCTGTGCTGGCCGAGGTCGGCCATGAGGTGGTGTGCGTCGATATCGACGAGAAGAAGGTGGAGCGGCTCAACCAGGGCTTGGTGCCGATTTTCGAACCGGGCTTGGAGGCCCTCGTCAGGGAAAACCACGCGGCCGGCCGCATCCGCTTCACCACTGACGCGGCGGCGGCGGTCAGGCATGGCCAGATCCAGATGATCGCGGTCGGCACGCCGCCCGGCGAGGATGGCTCGGCCGACCTGAAATATGTGCTGGCCGTCGCCGAAACCATCGGCCGTGAGATGGACAGCGCCAAGATCGTCGTCGGCAAGTCGACCGTGCCGGTCGGCACTTGCGAGAAGGTGAAGGCCAGGATCGCCGAAACGCTGAAGAGGCGCGGCCGCGAGGATCTCGCCTTCGACGTCGCCTCGAACCCCGAATTCCTCAAGGAAGGCTCGGCGGTCGCCGATTGCATGAAGCCGGACCGCATCATCGTCGGCACCTCCAGCGAGGACACCGAGATGGTGATGCGCGAGCTCTACGCGCCGTTCAACCGCAACCACGAGAAGATGATCGTGATGGACGTGCGCAGCGCCGAATTCACCAAATACGCCGCCAACTGCATGCTGGCGACCAAGATCAGCTTCATGAACGAGATGGCCAATCTCGCCGAGCAGCTGGGCGCCGACATCGAGGAGGTGCGCAAGGGCATCGGCTCGGATCCGCGCATCGGCTACCACTTCATCTATCCCGGCCTCGGCTATGGCGGCTCATGCTTCCCGAAGGATGTGCGCGCGCTGATCAAGACCGCCGAGGGCGTGAAGTTCGACGCCAAGCTGCTGCGCGCCGTCGAGGAGCGCAACAATGCGCAGAAGTCGGTCCTGTTCGACAAGGTCAACCACTATTTCAAGGGCGCGCTCAGGGGCAAGACCTTTGCCGTCTGGGGGCTGGCCTTCAAGCCCAACACCGACGACATGCGCGAGGCGCCGGCGCGCACGCTGATGGAAGCGTTGTGGGCGGCCGGCGCCAAGGTGCAGGCCTACGATCCCGAGGCGATGCAGGAGTGCCAGGCGATCTACGGCCTGCGCGAGGATCTGCTTTTGTGCGGCACCAAAGAAGCGGCGCTGCGCGGCGCCGACGCGCTTTTGATCTGCACCGAATGGAAGAGCTTCCGCGCGCCGTCCTTCGACGCGCTCAAGGATGCGCTGACGACGCCGGTCATCTTCGACGGCCGCAATCTCTACGATCCCAAGGTGATCGCGCGCTACGGCATCGAATACTTCTCGATCGGCAGGATGGCGGCATGAGGGCGCCAACCAGGCATCTTACTTCAACATGTCCGACAGGGCAGCTGTAGTTCCTATCGTTGTGGGCCGGAGCGCTTCTTCGGTTGCGCAGCCCACGTTCTGCTCTCAATCCGGCACGGGATCCCTACTTCCAAGCGCCTCGAGCATCGTTGAGAAGATGCTGCCGACCTCCTCCGAGATCTCTTCTGATCGAATTCCAGCCTTTTTTGCGTCGCTGGTTAATCGCCTTGCAAGCTCTTGCGCTAAGATCGTGTCAGATGATGAATGATGCGGCAGATTGCTATCCATCCACTCCTGAAGGAATTTCAGGCCTCGTTCACTCACTGTAAAACCATTCCAGGGTTGTATCCATGATTACGTGCAATCAAGCTTGACCAGTTTTCCACGCTATAATTTGTCACCGCGGGGATCGTTCCCTATTCAAACTCGCATATGGCTCATATTGTTCGCGCATGGAACGACGGCATGCCATCCGGCGGGGAATGGACAGGCTTTGGGAAGTCTACGACGTAGGCGACCAAAAAGTTTTGCTCGTTGACGGAATTCCTTTGGCGCATTTGCGGGTCGAAGAAGCGCTGGACGCTCTGGACCTGCTAGCAGGCGGCTTCCTCGTTCCAAGTGACACTCCCCTGGTAGGGTGAAGTGATTGTCGACAGCCGTTCTTCGACGAATATCCCCAAACCGTTGCGACTCTCCTCCCGAACATAGCGCAACTAAATGCCTGGCTAGGTGAAGCTCTTCACATGGCGGGTCCGCTGCGGCAACGCAGGCATGTCCCAGTATCATTAGACCGAATGAGCTTTCACCTCGGGGGCTCATTCATTTAGCCGATGCGCCGGCATGGAGCAGGTTCTAAGCGGAAGAGTTGACGAGGTTGATTGTCGCGGCTTGAGAAAGCTTCAGTAGGCTCGATTGAAGGACTGACGCGTTTGCCGGCAACGGACACCTGCTCGCTGGTGGCGAGAATGACCTTTCCATTCGCGTTGGTGGGAATTGTTTTATTAGCTCTGCTGCCCGGCGGTATCCTCGATATGCTGGGCATGGGTTTCACGTTCAGTCACGACAAGCTCAATCATGCGGTCGCCTTCACGACTTTAGGGGTCCTCGGCGGTCTCGGTTGGCCCAAGCAAAAATTGAGGCTGGTTGTATTCGTCCTTTTTGTAGGGGCGGCGATCGAGGTTCTTCAGGCCACCCCGCTGGTGGCGCGGGACATGGATATGTTCGACTGGATTGCTGATTTTGCAGGCGCGATCTGCGGACTGGCCATCGCCGCGTGGACAAACAGGATCGCCGGCGGAACTCGCTAAGTGCCGTCGATGCAAAACCGGTCGTATCGCCGGTCGTATAGATTGCGGTATTTCCAAAGGACCGTCCGAAGGACAGCAACCGAGTCGATCGCGCGCTGCGCGCTGTAACTATCGTCAAAATTTTCTCAGTGGATATCGTGTAGCGAGTGGCTGAGCGCGACATGCCTTTTGGCAACACATACCGTGCCGCTAGACGAGCCATTCAGAATGCAAATCTGCCCCGGCCGCGCCGCGGCATCAGCTCTCCATGTCGCACGGCTGTTCTTTAGTCTGACGCCCCGCCGCCATGAGGCGGACGCGAAATTTTTCGATGTACACCTCTAGCGTCGCCAGCATCATCAGAATGATCGATGAAATGGTTTGGGCGGGCGGCGATAACTGACGCTATCCATAGCGTGAGCCCGTCATGTCACCAGCCTACTCAGGATCGGAACTCGCGATTGAATATCCGCGGACGGATTCTCAATCGGCGGCAAATAACAAATGGACGAACGTCCCGGAATACGCTCTCGACCAAGGCGGCCCTGTCTTGCGCCCCTATCAGCGGATGGACGCTGATTATGCCGATGTCGCCATTGTCGATCATTTGAAAAATGTGGCCAGTCAGTATCCCGAAAAGCTGGCGATTACCGACGCAACCAACCGTTTCACTTATTCGGAACTCGTCTCGGCTGTCGAAGCACTGGCTAGCCGCATCCTCGCCATCACTCCCGCCGAAAACGCCGTCGGAATTCTTCTTGCGAATACGGCCTTCTTTCCTTTGGCGATGCTGGCGAGCATGGCCGCAGGGCGGCCTTTGGTACCCCTGAACACGAGGGATCCGGATACCAGGATCAATGCGATCGTGTCCGAGGCGCGGTTATCGACCATCATAGGGGATGGAGATGTCCGACCCACGGGCCTGCCGCGAACTGTCGGCTGGATAAATGTCTCGCCCCGCGGCGAACCGAAGAGCGATCGCGTTCCCCAGCTCCATCCGGTATCCGTGGATGCCCCCGCGATCGTCCTTTACACTTCGGGCAGTACAGGTCGGCCAAAAGGCATCGTTAACAGTCAACGCAGCCTGCTATGGCGTGTTCAGCAATATGTAAACGCCTGTCACATCAATGCGCAGGACGTATTTCTGCCTCTCACGGGACCGGCCACTATCGCTGGGTGTCGAGAGGTGCTCGCCGCCCTTCTTACCGGCGCCACATTGCATCTTCTTGAGGTCGAGGCCGTAGGCTTGCGCGCGGTTTTACACCGGATGCAAGCCGAGGGAGTGACTGTCACTTACCTGGTGCCGGCCCTCCTGCGGGCGCTTATGGCGAACAAATCAGAAGACGCATTCCGCAGTCTCAGGGTGGCTCGGATCGGCGGCGAAAAGGTTTCATGGTCTGACATCAAGCTGCTACGCGAAGCCGTTTCAAGCAACTGCCTGGTGCAGATCGGCTACTCGTCAACCGAGACGACAGGATCACAATGGTTTGTACCGACCGATTGGCCGGAGCAGGCTGCCTCGGTTCCTGTTGGATGGCTCCTTCCAGGGATTAGTTTCGCGATTATCGACGAGCAAGGACGCCCGGTGCCGCCCGGCGGAACTGGAGAGCTTGTCATAAAAAGTCCGTATGTCTTGCTTGGCCATTGGGAGAACGGCGTCGTCGTGCCCGTGGCTGCAGACCCCGAGAACCCGTCCGTCCGCATCTTT
This sequence comes from Mesorhizobium sp. CA6, assembly GCF_020165035.1. NCBI lineage: Bacteria > Pseudomonadati > Pseudomonadota > Alphaproteobacteria > Hyphomicrobiales > Phyllobacteriaceae > Mesorhizobium > Mesorhizobium sp. CA6. The sequence goes on from NZ_JAIUHI010000001.1 coordinate 88,014, forward strand.
GAAACGGGTGATCTCGTTCAACTGGACGACCATGGCCTGCTACAGATCATGGGTCGCAAGGGGCGTCAGATAAAAATCAATGGCCGGCGCGTTGAGCCCGCGGAGCTGGAGCGGGTTTTGCGTGGCGCGCCTTCCGTTGAGGACGCTGTAGCGATTGTGACGGCGTCAACGGAACTCATCGCCTTCGCAGTACCTCGCGGGCCGGCGACTTCCAACTTCGCGGACGATCTCCGCCATCTTGCGCGAACGACACTGCCGCCGCCTCTGTGCCCGTTGAGACTGCACGCCATTGCCGAAATTCCACGCCTGCCGGGCGGGAAGGTCGACATGGCGAGGCTTGCCGAGTTGGACGGCGCAAGCGTGAGGCAGGACCGCATTGTCCAGGCTCCGAATACAGGACCCGAACGGACTATCCAGCAGATCGTGCAACGTGCCTGGACCAAGATTCTGAACACGCGCGTTGCCGCGGGACGTTGGGATGACGCCGGCGGCGATTCGCTGAAGCTGCTGCATTGTGTCATGGAGATCGAAAGCGTCCTCGGCCTGGAGATCGACCTTGAACCTTTCACCGTCGGAATGAATTTCGACGAAATGGTGAAGGCCGTCGCGGCCGCGAAAGCAGGTAACGAGCAGGCCAGTTCGCGCAAAGAGCATCCGCCAATTCTCTTCCTGCTCCCCGGGTCCGTCGGCTATGGCCCTAGCCTTGCCGCCTTCGCGGCCTCCATGGGTAGAACCGCCCGGGTTGTCCCGATCAGGTATCCAGCCCTGGCAATGATATTACAGGGAAAAAACTCGGTCGCAGATATGGCCGAGGCCGCGCTCGACCAGATACGCCGCGCCCAGCCTGAAGGTAACGTACGACTTCTCGGCCATTCGCTTGGCGGCGTCGTTGCTTTTGAAGTTGCTTCAAGGCTGCTGGCTGTCGGGCGAAATGTGAAGTTTCTGGGCATCCTCGATACCAGCCTGCTCGGTGAACGGAGCACTTACCGAGAGACGGTCGTCCGCACAATTCATCGAATCCGAACCAATCGTATTACCGCCTACAGAATGGCTTGTCGCGCCCTTGCAAAAGTCGTGGTCCGAATGGGCTACGAGATGCAACTGGCCCGCTTGCTTGATCGCTATGCCCAGGAGAAATTCAACGCGACCAGCTTTAGGGCCAAGCTGGAGCTTCAGGAAGTTTTGAGGGCCAAAGCGTTTTTTCAGTGGCTCCAGACGCCAAGACCCCGACTGCCGATCACCGGTACCCTATTTCGCTGCGCCCGTCCTGGAATGCCTCGCGCGATCGGATGGGACAATGCTTTCGCAGACCTGGATGTGATCCCAATCATTGGCACCCACATCGACATGGTCTCGGAGCCTAACGTGGCCTTCAACCGACCGCTCATCGAGGCGGCCGTGGCCCGAACTTATCTGCCAGAAGAATCTCGCCAGGGGGAGGAACGGTCATCGACGTGATCTCCGGGTTTGGCAAGGATGCCCTGGTGCTCGACGCTCGTTCCGAGGTCGATCGCATCGTAGAAGCCTTGCGTCGACAGGTCTTTGGTGCACTCCGGCGCCGAGGCGTCGTTGTCGGCCTCTCTGGGGGCATCGACAGCTCCGTTGTCGCAGCACTCTGCGTCGGCGCGTTCGGGAAAGATAAGGTCCTCGGCCTATTCATGCCGGAATCCCATTCTTCCGGCGACTCGCTGCGGCTTGGCCGAACGGTTGCGTCGCAACTTGGTATCGATTCGATCGTTGAAGACATCACGCCTGCCCTGGAGGGCATCGGTGCCTATTCACGTCAGATCGAGGCGATACGGACCGTCGTTCCCGCCTACGGTCAAGGCTGGAAGTGCAAGCTGGTGATGGCGTCGGTTCTGGAAAGCAACGGCATCAACATTACCAGACTGACGGTCGAGGATCCGGATGGCAAAGTCGACACGGTCAGACTGCCACCCGCAACCTATCTGCAGATCGTCGCCGCCACCAACTACAAGCAACGCGTGCGAAAGATGACGGAGTATTATCACGCGGACCGTCTCAACTACGCGGTGGCAGGCACGCCAAACCGGCTGGAACACGACCAAGGCTTTTTCGTCAAACAGGGCGATGGAATCGCCGACGTGCTGCCGATCGTCCACCTCTACAAGACGCAAGTCTATCAACTTGCGGAGTATCTCGGGATAGACCCTGAGGTGCGGCGCAGGCCACCAACCACGGATACGTTCTCCATGGCGCAAAGCCAGGAGGAGTTCTATTTCGCATTGCCATATCACCTGACGGATTTGTGTCTCTATGGCCTGAACCACGGCATTTCTGCCAACGAGATCGCAGCGGTCGCCGGCCTCACTCCCGACCAGGTTCAGAAAGTCTTCAAGGACATTGAAAGCAAGCGGCGCGCAGCGCGTTATCTTCACGCGAGACCCCTGCCCGCCGTCGAGATGGACGAGGGCTGAGCGTGTGCGGCATAGCCGGAATCGTGGCACTGGACGCTACCGCGGCGCGGCCTTCGCGCGAGGCGCTTCTGCGCATGGCGGGGTCGCTCGTGCATCGCGGTCCGGACGAACACGGCCTCTACCGCGACAATCGCGCGGGGCTGGCCCACGCACGCCTTTCAATTGTCGACCTTTCGAATGGGCAACAGCCGCTTGCCGACACGAGCGGCAAGACCTGGATTGTCTTCAACGGCGAGATTTTCAATTACGTTGAGCTTCGCGAGAAGCTGGTCGCGCTCGGTCATCGCTTCCGCACCCGCAGCGACACCGAAGTGGCAGTTCATGCATATCGCGAATGGGGCGACTCCGCTTTTGAGCGGATGAACGGGCAATGGGCAATCGCGATCTGGGATTCGCTGGCCGGCCGCCTCGTGCTATCGCGCGATCGGTTCGGCATATGCCCCCTGCATTTTTGCGAGCACGCTGGGCGCCTCTATTTTTCCAGCGAAGTGAAGGCCATTTTCGCGGCCGACGCGGCTTTGCCGCGAGCCTTCGATCCAGCCGGCATTGATCAGACGTTCACTCTCTGGACGGTGGTCCCGCCGCAAGGCGTATTCAAAGGGGTCCGGGAACTCAAGCCTGGCCACATTCGGGTCTATGAGAACGGAACCGTTCGTGAGCAGGCATTCTGGAAACCCAGCTATCCGGAGGCGTTCGACGAACGCCATGAATTCCCGGGGTCGCTCGATGATGCCGTGGACGAAGTGCGCGAGGCTCTGCAGTCCGCGACGGCGCTGCGGATCGACCAGGCCGATGTGCCTGTTGGCTGCTACCTGTCTGGCGGACTCGACAGTTCGCTTGTCGCCATGATGGCAAGCCGCATCGCCGGCGACCGCTTCCAGACGTTTTCGCTGCGGTTTGCCGATGCTGAATATGACGAGACCAGCTACCAGCGATTGGTGGCAGGCGCGACCGGCAGCGAGCACCACGAGGTGACGGTTTCTCGCAGCGATATCGCCGATGTCTTTCCGGAGGTGATCTATCACACCGAACGTCCGATCCTGAGGACCGCGCCGGCGCCACTGCTTCTGCTTTCAAGATTGGTACGCGAGCACGGAATCAAGGTCGTGCTGACGGGCGAAGGCGCGGATGAAATGTTCGCCGGCTACGACCTGTTCCGGGAAGGGAAGGTGCGCCGCTTCTGGGGGCATCAACCATCCTCGACGAGACGCGCGCGATTGCTGGAACGCCTGTATCCCTATCTCACTCGTTCTCCGGTGCATCAGCAAGCAATGGCGCGTCAGTTCTTCGGACATGATATCCATGCCCATGATGCGCCAGGCTTCGCACATGGCACCCGTTGGCGCACGACGAGCGCTCTCAAGCGGTTGTTTTCTGCCGACATGAAAGCCGAGACGGAACCGTACAACGCGGCCGCCGCGTTCCTTGCGCGCCTGCCCGACGAATTTTCGCGCTGGGACTCTCTGGCACAGGACCAGTATATCGAAATCCAGACTTTGATGTCCGGCTATCTGCTCTCCTCGCAGGGAGACCGAATGCTGATGGGCAACTCTGTCGAAGGGCGCTTCCCGTTCCTCGACGATGACGTTGTAAAACTCGCGAACTCGCTTCCAGCCAAATACAAGCTGCGCATTCTGGACGAGAAGCATGTGCTGAAGCGGGTGGCCGAGCCGATCCTGCCGCCGGAAATCATCGCCCGCAAGAAACAGCCCTACAGGGCGCCGAACGCTCAATGCTTCGTTGCCGACAATGCACCAGCCTATGTGCGCGAGGCACTTTCGGAAAGAGCGTTGCGCGACGCAAATGTCTTCGATGCGGAGTCGGTCGCGCGCCTGCTGGGCAAGTGTCGAGCCCGGACCGTGGACCAAGATCTTTCCAATTCCGACAACATGGCGCTGGTGGGCGTGCTCTCCACGCAGCTTCTTCACCAGCAGTTTATCGCAAGCCGCCCCATCGGCAGGCAGAAGATCGAGCTCAGCGTCGACGTTGACCATGAGATCAAGGAAGAGGTGTTGGCATGATGCATGGAGCCATACCGCTGTTGCACGACTATCTCAGGCACTCGGCCGACCGGCTGGGTGACAAGGTGGCGCTGGTCTGCGGCGGGCAGCGCGTGACCTATGCCGAGATCGAGACTCGTGCCAACAACGTTGCGCAACACCTGGCTGACGCCGGAGTGACGCGCGGCGATCGCGTGATGATCTTCGCCGACAACACCGTCGAGACGGTCGTCAGCTTCTGGGCCGTGCTCAAAGCGAACGCCGTGGTGTGCATCGTCAATCCGCTGACCAAGAGCGACAAGCTTCATTACCTGCTCAACGATTGCCTGCCAGCCGCGCTGATAACGGACAACCATCTGACCTCGGTCTTCAGTGAGCCGGCCCGCAACTGCCCGTCACTGCGCCGGATGATTGTCTCCGGGCCTATAGATGACGCCGAGTTGATGCAACTGCCTCATGCGGTTCGCTGGGATGTTGCGATTGCCGGCAACGGGGAGGCACCGGCGCGCCGATGCATCGACATTGATCTCGCCGCCATAATCTACACGTCAGGTTCTACCGGCGAGCCCAAGGGCGTGATGCTGACGCACACAAACATGATGGCGGCTTGCACCTCGATCGCATCGTATCTTGAGCTCGGCGAAGACGAAGTGATCCTCAATGTCCTGCCCTTGGCATTCGATTACGGCCTGTACCAGATGATCATGGCGTTCCGCACTGGCGCCCGTCTGGTGCTTGAACGCTCGTTTGCTTTTGCAGCGCAGATCCTTGGACTGATCAAGCAAGAACGGGTCACAGGTTTCCCCGGCGTGCCTACTATTTTTGCGGCGCTCTCGGAGCTCAAATCGCTGAAGGATCAGGATTTTTCGAGCATTCGCTATGTTACGAATACCGCGGCCGCCCTGCCGTTGAAGCATATTCTCATGCTCCAGGACCTTTTTCCGAGCGCGCGCATCTATTCAATGTACGGGCTCACCGAGTGCAAGCGTTGCACCTACCTGCCGCCAGAGGACCTTGAACGAAAGCCGTCGAGCGTCGGGATAGCCATCCCGAACACGGAAATGTGGATCGTCGACGACGACGACAAGCGGGTCGGCCCCGACGTCGTCGGCCAGCTCGTCATCCGCGGCGCGACCGTGATGAAGGGCTACTGGGGCAAGCCAGAGGCGACCGCAAGGAAGCTTAAACCTGGTCCTCTGCCCGGTGAACAGGTCCTCTACACCGGCGACTACTGTCGGATCGACGCGGAAGGGTACCTTTATTTCGTAGGTCGTGGCGATGAGATCATCAAATCCCGTGGCGAGAAGGTCGCGCCCAAAGAGGTTGAGAACGCGCTTGTTGGCATTCCAGGGGTGCGGGAGGCCGCCGTGATAGGCGTTCCGGACGAACTTCTTGGGCAGGCGGTGAAGGCGTTCGTCGTGATGGAGCAAGGGAAATCCATCGACGAGAAACAACTGCAGAAGGAATGTCAGAGGCGGCTGGAAAATTTCATGGTCCCAAAATCAATTGTCATTGTATCCAGCTTGCCAATGACAGATACGGGAAAACTTAAGAAGACGGCTTTGTCATGAGCCGTTTTCCACGAGACCTGACGTCAATTTTCTTGTTTTAATCGGGGAAGCAAAATGTTGTCCAGCGAAGACAGGATAGAGACTTACAGCGAGAAAATTCGGGGGTTTCTGGCGTCCAACTTCTATGTTGCTGACGCTGAGGCTCTGGAAAACAATACGTCCCTGCTCGACCAAGGTATCGTCGACTCGACGGGAGTCCTGGAGGTCATCGGATTCATTGAGGAAACCTTTGGCATTGTCGTCGAAGACAGCGAGCTTCTGCCTGAGAACCTCGATTCCATCCAAGGGATTGCACAATACGTCATCCGAAAAAAGAACTGATCATAGCTGTCTCCCGAACGACAGCATTGGGAAAAGCGGGTTGTCGTGAGCCAAGAAATCAGCGTCGAGGATGCCTACAGCAAAGGGCGCACCATCTTCATGGGGCTGGAGTTGCTCGTGGCACCTGGCGCGCTTGTGCCACGCCCGGAGACGGAACTGCTGGGCACAGCCGCCCTCGACGCCTTGGATCAGTTGAGGACTGCGGAACCCCGCATTATCGATATGTGCTGCGGCGCCGGCAATCTGGCATGCGCCATAGCGCACTATGCCCCCACCGCGCGGATCTGGGCGAGCGACCTAACGGATGGGTGCGTCAAAGCCGCGCGCCGCAATGTCGACCATCATGGATTGGCAGGGCGCGTTTCGGTGCTGCAGGGCGACCTGTTTGAGCCTCTCTCCGGCCCGGAACTTGTCGGCAGGATCGACATGATCGTCTGCAACCCGCCATACATCTCGGAAAAGCGGCTCGAGGGCGACCGCTCTCACTTGACCGAGCTCGAGCCGCGCGAGGCGTTTGCTGCTGGCCCTTACGGCCTGAGCATCCACATGCGGGTGATAAGAGACGCGCCGCAATACCTGCGGCCAGGTGGCATACTGCTGTTCGAGGTTGGCCTTGGCCAGGACCGGCAAGTCGTGAGTCTGCTCAACCGCGCAAAGGCCTACGAGAATATTAGCACGATCTCGAACGAAGCTGGCGAGGGCCGTGTCGTCGTCGCCCATATGAAGAACCCCGATGAACCACGCGCGTCGAATGTCTGATGAGGTCACTTTCCTCATCCAACAGACATCAAAACGTGATCCGACAAAGGGCAAACCCCGTCGACCTTCAAATGGTCAATAAACGCTCGCTTTCCAGGGTCGGTTATCCCCAGCTTGTTCGTGGCGATTCACGATTTAGCGTCTGAGCGTCACGATTTTGCTGCATTTTGATAAAATTTGACGAATGTTAGCTTGATGTAATGTTCGGGGTGGGCGGGTCACAACGAAAGGTAAGATCTTGTCCTACGCTGACAGCGTCCACGAGGCCGTGCGACAATCTCGAGTGAGAGATCGCGCGTCGTGAGGGAACATCGTACGCAACATTTGCTCTCAGCCATGTCGGGTTGTTGGTCCGGGCTGGTTGGCATTGGTCTCTTTTCGGCGGTTATAAACATTCTAGCCCTGACCGGCTCCGTCTACATGCTGCAGGTGTATGACCGTGTGCTTCCCTCGCAGAGCGTTCCGACGCTCGTGGGATTTACGGTCGGCATGCTGGGCCTCTATGCCGTATACGGGCTGCTCGATTTCGTGCGGCTTCGCTTGCTGGTTCGAATCGGCAATCGCCTGTACAGAAATCTGCAGCAGAAGGCCTTCACCATATCGCTGTCGGTGCCCCTGGTCGCCGGGCAGGAGGCGAACCGGGTGCAGCCGCTTCGCGACTTGGACCAACTGCGCGGCTTTCTCTCCGGCCTGGGGCCGACCGTTTTTTTCGACGCCCCGTGGATGCCGTTTTATATGGTGGTCATCTACCTGTTGCACCCTTCCCTTGGGCTACTGGCAACCGTCGGCGCCGTTGTCGTCGTGCTTTTGACCGTGGTCGCAGAAATTGCCGGCCGCGGCCCCGCGGCCCGAACTTCCGAAACACTGGTCGCGCAACGCATCCTTGCCGATGCAGGCCGCCGCAATGCGGAAGTCGTTCAGGCGATGGGTCTCTCCGCCAGGCTTGGCCGACGCTGGGGAGAGGTCAGCCATGCCTATCTCAAGAACCAGGAGCGGCTCTCCGACATCGTGGGCGGAACCGGATCATTGTCGAAGACACTCAGGATGGCCTTGCAATCGGGTGTACTCGGGCTGGGCGCTTATCTGGTGATCGGGGGGGACGCTTCCCCGGGTGTGATCATCGCATCTTCGATATTGCTTGGCCGCTCTTTGGCGCCGGTCGACGCCGCGATCGCAAACTGGAGAGGATTTCTGGCCGCGCGCCGAAGCTATTCCGACTTGACTGCAGCGCTGGATGCTTTCGGTAGCCAAAGCGCTCCCATGGAGCTTCCCAGCCCGCAGGGGCAACTCTCCGTCGAGGAATTGACGATAGCGCCCCCAGGCGCACAACGGCCGACGGTTCTCAATGTAAGCTTTCGCCTGGCGAGCGGCGCTGGGATGGCAGTCGTCGGCCCTAGCGGTTCCGGCAAGACAACGCTGGTGCGCGCGCTGGTCGGAGTATGGAAGCCAATTCGCGGAACCGTTCGATTGGACGACGCTGCTCTCGATCAGTGGAGTTCGGAACTGCTCGGTGCGCATATCGGCTATTTGCCGCAGGATGTCGAACTGTTCGACGGAACGGTTGCCGACAACATTTCGAGATTTGGTGGCCAGAGCGACCCAAAAGGCGTCATGGCAGCCGCTCGAGCGGCGGGTGTCGACAAGATGATCATGCGATTGCCTCAAGGATTCCAAACACGAATCGGCGAAGGCGGGACGGCCCTGTCGGCCGGGCAGAGGCAACTGGTCGGATTGGCCAGGGCACTTTACGGCGATCCGTTTCTCGTCGTGCTCGACGAACCGAATTCCAACTTGGATTCAGACGGCGATGTTGCGTTAGCGGGGGCGATCCTGGCAGTGCGCCAGCGTGGCGGTATCGTGATCGTCGTGGCGCATCGCCCCTCTGCGCTCGTCAATATCGATCAGGTATTGGTCATGTCGAACGGGATGGTTCACGCATTTGGCCCGCGAGAAGATGTTCTCTCGAATGTCGTCCGCCCCTTCCCCCAGCCGGCAGTCGTTCCGCTGCAAAAAAATGCCGGCAACGCTTGAGGTCTTATTCCGTGTCTGACGCGACGATTTCTTATGCTCGTGTCGACGACGCAAGTCGTTGGCTCGGAACCAGGCTGATCAATGATCCGGATGGCATCCGCGCCAACCTGGCTCTGGGCTTGGCAACCACCGCCTTTCTGCTCGTTGGCGGAGGGACGTGGTTGGGACTAACCAAGATCGCCGGCGCTGTGATCGCGCCAGCGACCGTTGTGGTCGAAAGCAGTGTAAAGAAGGTCCAGCATCGGACCGGCGGCACCATCGGTGGAATCTTCGCCCAGGATGGTGATCATGTGCGTGCCGGCGCCGTGTTGGTCAGGCTTGACGACACGCTCACACGCTCAAACCTGCAGATCGTCAGTGAAGATCTCGACCGGGTCACCATCCGCCTGGCCAGGCTCGAGGCAGAGCGGCAAGGGCTGCCGGAAATGCAGGTTCCACCCAGTCTGCGCGTGAGAATGAGCGACCCGCGGGTGGCTGCTCTTGTCAATGGAGAACGTGCCTTGTTTGAAAGCCGGGCTACGGCATTGGCTGGCCAAAAGGCGCAGTTGCAGAGCCGCTCGATGCAACTCCGACATCAGATTGACGGTCTCAAGGCTCAGCTTGCCGCGACGAATGACTCCCTGGATCTCCTTACCCGCAGCCTTGCCGACGTCCAAGCTCTTTACTCCAAGAAATTGGTGTCCAAGGAGCGACTGAGCAATGTCAGCCTGGAAGAGGCTCGTTCTCGCGGAGAGTCGGGGCGACTTGTTGCAGCAATCGCTGAGGTGCAAGCCCACATCAGCGAAACGGACTTGCAGGTGCTTCAACTCGACGAGCAGATGCGCAGCGACGTGACAAGCGAGCTCCGCGAAAACGAAGCAAAGCGCACAGAGCTCGAAGAGCGCAAGATAGTGGCGGACGACGAGCTCGCAAGGACGGATATCCGATCTCCCCAGACCGGGACGGTACAAGAATCTTCTATCCACACCGTCGGAGGCGTAGTTGGACCGGGAGAGGTGCTCATGGTGGTTGTACCCGACACCGACAACCTTGTCGTGGATGCGCTCATTCCGCCGACCCGGATGGACGATGTCCAGCCTGGGCAGCGGGTGTCAATCCGCTTTCCCTCTTTCGACGTCGGAACGACACCCGTCTGCGAGGGTTCGGTGAAGCGTATCTCTGCAGATCTGATCAAGGATCAGGAACGCCAGCTTTCCTATTTTTCGGCTCGCATCCACGTCGACAACCAGGCCACCTGCCTGAAGGGTGAGAAAATCCTAAAGCCAGGCATGCCTGCCGAAGTTCACATAAGCACCGAGGAGCGTAGCGTCTGGTCGTATTTGCTTAAGCCATTGACCGATCAGATTTCCCGGGCCTTCAAGCAATAGCGGGACCGCAAACGCGGTCCCCTACTGGCTTGCTGCACGTCCTAGATCGCTGCTGAACCTCACCTCGATCGTATCTCCCGGAAGCACTTCTGAATCTTCTTCGACGAGTTGTTTGCGCCATTCTTCACCAATCTTGCGCACGATGGTGATCTGGGTCTGAATAGCTTCTCCGCTTACCGGCAAAGGCAGAGCGGACGCGCCAGCGGGCTGTAATTTCTGGCTGGTGGCGTGGAGCCTTGCGGTGATGTCGGCAAGGCGGACATCGGTATCCTTCAACTCGGTCAGCAAGCCGATCCTTCGCAGGTTTTCATTGCGCTCGCGTTGCCTGAGATAATCTTCCTGCTGGCGTCGCGCCCGCATGAGCTCGACCGATGTCTGAAGCTGCCCATTGGAAGAGAGAAGCGCGGAGCGCCTGACGTCAGACAGCCTGGCGTTGGTCAGATTGCCTGCTTGAAACAATTTCGTCACCCGAGCCAGGTCATCCTCATCCGCCTTGACCCCGTCGCTCTCGACCTGCTGGCGCTTGGTCAGAACGTCGATCTGCGCCGCGGCATCCTTTGCGCCCTGATCAACGTAGCTTTGCTCCTGCTGGAAGTTATCGAGAGAGATCTTCAGCGCCTCTCCCTCGGCGTCGGCAATGGCCGAGCTGAAGGCGGCAGACAGTGGTGACCCTTGGGGGGGCTTGGTATCGAAACTTGGCTGATCCTGCAGTTCGGCGCGAATACGAGCACTGTGGTAATAGTCGCGGGTGTATTCCCCCCAAAGCGATTCATAGTCGCGCTGCAGATCAACCGGGTCAGGACCGGTCTGATTCACACGTGAGCGCAAAAGGCTGAGACCGCCAGACACCGCAATCGCCTGTCTCACCGTCATGAGAGGCCGATATGCCTGCTGGCCGGGAGTGAGCACCTCGCCAGTCACGTAGATCGGACGATATTCCGCGACGATCGCGGTCACGTCGCCAGGTTGGACAACGATCATCTGCTCTCGCCCATCGGGCAAACGCTGCTGAAATATCTTGGTAGGCAAGATCGTTTCCATGCGGGCCTGCAGCTCGGCAGGCGTCAGACCGCCGATGGATATTTTCCCGACTTGGGGAAGCGCGATCGTACCGTCCATCTGGATTACCGCACGTTGAGTTCGTTCCGGTATCGAAGAGATTCCTATTTCGACGATGTCGCCGGGGGAGAGATGGTAGGCTGGCCGGTCATCCGCCGCGGAGGCAGCATCAACCGCAGCCAGCACACCTATCGCTGCAAGGAGATTTCGGTTCATGAATGCCATCGGTGACATCTCCATTCAGTTCGACTTCGCCTCTTCCGACCAGTCGACGCGGGTGACGAAGTCATAAACAGGTCCGCCGGGCACACCCCAGTTGCTGGACCAGATTACCTGCGAGCCATCGGGCGATGGCGAGGCATGGGTCTCGCTGCGGTAGTCGAAATCAACGCTGCGCGTTTGCGCTATGCGCCGAACCTCTCCGCTGCCATCGAGGCGCAGCGCGATAACCTCTCGTGCATAGGGTGCCATTTCCGGACGGGCCGAAACCACATTCGGGTCGCCGCCGTAGCTCAGGAACACCCAGCCAGGTTTGTTCAAAGCACGCAGAGAAGCATGCGAGGCCTCGCCATATTTCATAAGCGAAGTTACTTTCCCGTCAGACAGCCTGCGTTTGATCACCTGATAGCTGTCCGGATAGGATTTGCTGATGCCGACGTAGATCTCGCTCCCATCGGCGTCGACCGTCATGTCGCCATGCCCCGGCCGATGATGCTCTGTCCACTGCTGGCCTGGAGCGCCGTCGATCGAAAAAATAAACGACTGTTCGGTGCCGTCCGCCAGTGCCTGGATGCAAAGAATATTTTCGCCCAGAGGAGAGATCGAACAGTTCTCATTGACCCCAGCAAGCCGCCCAAGTGCGATATCGGCAAACTTGCTATGCTGCTTGAGATCGTACGCGAAGACGACCTCGGCACCGTCCGATCGAATTGCACGCACTGCCAGGCGATTACCGTCTCGGCTCGGGTTACCTTTGCCTGGTCCGAAGTGCAGATCCCGATAGTCCTTTGAATCGAACAGCACATCCTCGTGATTGGTCCGCGGCGCCCAGGTCGATATTCGCCGGCCTCGAACGCAGATCATCAGATCCGCATTTTGGGGATGCCATTCACATTCGCCCGATCGATCGCGCATCAGCAGCGGTAGGAATGTGTGTCCGTCGAAAAAGCACATCCCGTTGCAGCCGTTGGTTATAACGAGAAGGCTCTGGTCCGCATTCCAGGCTTGGGCGCTGGAATAACGGTGGCTGCAATAATCTTTTATACACGCGACCCCATTTCCAAGCGGCCCGGATTTTGTGATCCGGGTGAATGTTTCCCCAAACGCGGGATCGACCGTAGGGCGCAGATAGTCGGGCAACTGCATCGCCGGCGTCGCAACAAAGTGCGTTGACGTATTGCCCGCCTGGCTTGCGGCAGCATGCGGACCAAGGCACGCGACAGCGAAGATCATAGACAACACATGCCGGCGACGACAAGTCATGTCATGTAGCCCATTTCCCGGCGCACCCGCCCCTCGCTAAGACGCCCTCTCCACCATGATATGGTGCGCTCCAGCCCATCTCGCAGATTGGTACGGGCTCGCCATCCGGTCTGCGTTTCGAATTGCGTCGAGTCTGCAAGCAGCGCGCGAACCTCGGAGTTCTGTGGGCGCAAGCGGCTTTCATCTCGATAGACAGGCTTCTTCGATCCGCTCAACTCGACCACCAGGTCCAGGACTTCCGCGATCGTCGCGGCACGCTGGCTTCCGGCATTGTAGGCCTGGCCGAATTTGAGTTCCGCCACGCCTGCGGTCAGGAATGCCGCGGCCGTGTCTTCAACAAAGGTTAGATCGCGGATAGGGCTCGTATCCCCGACCATGATAGCCGAACAGTTCTTGTCGAGGGCCTGTCTGATTATGGTCGGCACTATCGCCCTCTCGCTCTGGCGTGGGCCGTAGGTATTGAATGGGCGCAGAGTTACGACGGGAACGTCAAATGACCTGGCGTAGGCTTCGGCCATCATGTCGGCCCCGATCTTGGATGCCGAATATGGAGACTGGCCCTGCAGCGGATGAGATTCCTTGATAGGCATGGTCAGCGCTGTGCCGTAAACCTCGCTGGTCGAGGTGTGCACGACGCGTTCCGTGTCCCACTGACGCGCTGCCTCGAGAACATTCATCGTGCCCATGACATTGGTTTCTACGTATGACTGGGCAGCCGCATACGAATATGGAATCGCGATGAGAGCAGCCAGATGGAAAACCACAGCTTGGCCGCGCATGATCCTGTTCAGGAATGCGCTGTCGCGCACGTCGCCACGCACGGATTTCAGGTGGCCTCGGATGTTGTCCGGCAAATCGTCAAGCCAGCCGTGACTGTCGAACGAATTGTAGAGGGCCAATGCTGTGACATCCGCTCCATTGCGGACCAGCGCCTCGGTGAGATGCGATCCGATAAATCCATCGGCGCCCGTGACCAGTACCTTTTTGCCTTTGTAGTCCATGACCAATTGTCCCTCTTGCCATGTCCACTCTGACGGTGACACTCACCCGAGTGTCAGCCCGAACGCGCTTTAGTCGCGATCGGCGACGGCGGTACCCGGCCGACAACGGCTAGAAAACCGCGAGCCATCCAGACGGCGTCAGCCAACAGAGTTCGCTGCGGATAATAGGAAAGGTCGATCCTGGCCTTGGCGGGAAACAGGGTCTCGCGATAGTACTGCACCGGATCCGTGAACTTCGGATAGAAATTCGCTTCGTTGCGGAAGAGAACCTGGCTCGGACCGAGTAAGCCAGGCTTGTACTGCAAAACAGCCTCGGCGCCGCCGTGGAAACAGTCGGCGAACGCCAGGCTCTCCGGCCGCGGCCCAATGATTGCCATGTCGCCTATGATTACATTCCACAGTTGCGGCAGTTCATCGAACTTTGTCGCGGCGAGCACGCGCCCTATCGTTGTCATGCGCTTGTCGTCGGCGACGGTCAGCGCGAGGCCGTGGGGATCGCATCGCACATCGAACTTGCGGAACTTGTACATGCGAAAAGGCTGAGCCCCGGCGCCCAGGCGGGTTTGTGCAAACAAAACCGGCCTACCGCCCTCGGCCAGAAGGGCGATGGCGATCAGCAGCATCAGTGGCGCAAACAAGACCGCAGCAACGCTCGCAATGGCAATGTCGATCAAACGCCGCACAGACCCATGGGCCGAGACTGCAACGTAGTGTCGGTGGAGGGATTGATCTGTCGCATTCATGCGGCCGTTCCTGCTTTGGTACAGCCGTTCACCGCAGTTGCCAGAGCCTCCACAACCGCTTCGACCACCGCTGAGGTCATCTGCGGGTGAAGTGGAATCGTCAGCTCCCGCTGAGCAAAGTCTTCTGTTCGCGGCAATTGGGTCCCGGGAAAAAGCTCGCGGTACAACGTCATCCGGTGCACGGGCGGATAGTGGATCGTTGTTTGGATTCCCTGGTTGCGCAGTTCGTCGATAACGGCTTGCCTGTCGGCGTATCGCGGTAAAAGTATCGGCATGATGTGGTGCGCCGATCGCCGCGATTCACTGAATGGAACGATTATTGCCGGGCAGTGCATTGCAATGAGTCGCCGATAAAGGACGACGAGGATACGCCTTACTTCGTTCCATTCTTGCAGGTTTCCTAACTGGACAAGTCCGATTGCGGCCCGCATCTCGTCCATACGATAATTGAACCCAAGCATGGTGACGTCATACTGCGGCGTGCGGCTGTTCAGCCGCTGGTGTGTGCCGGTGGTCATCCCGTGCCCGCGCGCTTGGCGAATCCTTTCCAGCAGTTCATGGTCTTGGGCGATTACGGCGCCGCCCTCGGCGGTTGTCATGTTCTTGTTGCCGTAGAAGCTGAAGGCCGCGGCAACGCCGAAGGTCCCTACTTCTCTCAAACCAGGAGCATGCGCCGCGTCTTCAATGATGTGCAGTCCCCGAACACGAGCGAACCTTTGCCATTGTTCTCGATTGGCCAGATACCCGGCGAAGTGAACGAGAATAATGGCCTTCGTTCGCGGCGTGCATCGAGCCTCGGCTTCCGCAAGCGACATCAACGGCAAGTCGGCTGACTCAATATCGACAAAGACGGGAGTTGCACCGACATAGAGCACTGAGTTCGCGGTCGCCACGAAGGTTAGCGACGGAACCAGCACCTCATCGCCCGGACCAATGCCAAGTCCGTGCAAAATGAGATGAAGCGCCGCAGTACAGGAACTCACCGCAACGCAATCGTCCGCGCCATGCATGCGGGCAAACGACTCTTCGAATAATCGAACCTGCTCGCCCATGGTCAACCAGCTGCTATCAATGACCTTTGATAGAGCCGCCTTCTCCGGAACACCCAAAATCGGGGCACTGACCAAGAGCATGGTGACCTCACTCCCAAATCATCATTCGTGTTTGAGTTTCTCGCTGTTTGTCAGGCAGCCGCTGCCGCGACTTCGATCGAAGCCGATTGCTCTTCCCAGGAAATGGCTTGAGCATTCTGGAAATCGTCGACGCGGCCGATATCGAGCCAGAGTCCCTCATGCTTGTAGACATGGACGACCGTGCCTTGCTGCATCATCTGCAGCATCAGGTCGTCGAATCCGAATGGAATGCCGGAGGGAATAAAACTCAGAACATCCGGATTCATGCAGTAGATGCCCATGCTAACGAGATGAGAAAGCGTCGGCTTCTCGCGGAACATCTGCACTGCATTGTCGACTTCGTCGATGACGCCGAAATCCATCTTGATAAGACGGTTTGCGGTAGCGATGGTCACCGGATCCTTGTGCTTGCGGTGGGCAGCTGTGAATCGGCTGAGGCTAAGATCGGTGAGAACGTCGCCGTTCAGCACGATAAAGGGTTCGGTTAGTTCATCTCGGATAAGCGACAGTGGCCCGATGGTGCCCAGCGGCTCCATCTCCTGAGTGTACCGTATTTTCAGGTTCCATTGCGAACCATCACCGCACACGCTGCGGATGAGATGGCCGAGATACCCGGTCGTGATGTAGACCTCTTCAATGCCATTGCGTCGCAGCCACTTGAGAAGCAGCTCGAGCACCGGCCGGGCACCAATTGGCATCAGCGGCTTCGGCAACACCGACGTAAAGGGACGAAGTCGTGTTCCCATCCCACCGCATTGAATAACCGCTTTCATCCGATCCTCCATAGTTCAACGCCGCTTCAATGGTTGGTGCCTGGGCAGACGTGTTCAGACCTCTTCCGACCATGATGGGTCGGATAGAAAAGTCGCCACGTGTCCGTCCCGAGCATCTTATGAAGAACGGTATGTGAGCGTTCGAAGGATGTCGTCGTGCAATCGAATGGCACCAATCCATTGCCTCCGCAGGTTCAGCGACTAGGCCGGTCCGCCCTGTCCACCGCGAGGCACGATGGCGCCGAATATGCCGACCTACATCTGCAAAATTGCTTGGCCACGAGACCTTCAAATGCCCCAGTGCGGACCTCAGAATCCACCTGCTGGAATTTACGTCTCGCTACTGCTCAAACAGCTGATGTCACATGCAATTTGGTAGTTGGCCATAGACGCGCCTGATCGCGATGTTGGCTTTCTGACAAAGGCAGAGACGGTGCGATTCAAGCCGGTTGAACGGTCCTCGGAAAAAAAAAGAGATTTTTCCGCCATAGAGGAATATATTAGCAATACGGCGCGCAAGTGGTGCGGATTTCTGGGCGTTCGACGAGTGGTTGGCCACCGCCAAGGCCATTCCCCGATTGATCGTTTAGCCGCATTAGGCGTTTCAAGGCCCGCTTTGTAGGGCCTGCGTTGGGGTGGAATGCAAATGTATCGAGTCGTCATTGCGGACGATCACGGTCTGTATCGTCGTGGGCTGAGTTTGGCGCTCAAGGCCGAGCTCCCGGAACTGGAAATATTCGAAGCTGGATGTTTTGATGCCGCTGCCACTGTCCTGGCTCAGCGGGAGATCCATCTAGCCATTCTGGATCTGAACATGCCGGGACTGTTCAACCAGCAAGTGCTCGGCGACGTTTTGTCAGCGTATCCGGACACCCGTTTTGCAATCGTTTCCGGCAATGATTCACGAGCGGAAATATTGAAAGCCCTGTCGATCGGGCTGCACGGCTATATCGTGAAATCTCAGACGGACCAAGAAGTGGTGTCGGCAGTGCGCGAGATTCTGGCAGGCCGCATCTATGTGCCGGCGCTGTTGTCTCGACCTTCCGGGGGTTCCGGGTCACACGCACCCCAATCGGCGAGGGCATGGACCCAACGGCGGGTGGGAGCGGCCAGCCTTAGCAAGCTGACGTCAAGGCAACGTGACGTGCTCAAGCTGATGGCGGAAGGCTTTTCAAACAAGGAGATAGCTCGCGATTTGGACATTTCCGAAGCAACGACAAAAATCCACGCCGCTGCGGTAATGCGTGAGCTGGGAGTACGCAACCGCACCGAGGCAGCCGTCGCGCTACAAAACTGGCGTTCGAAATATATCGACTAGGGCGCGATTTCACGTCGAGACAGCCGCAGCGAGTATCGTAGACCGCCTTCAAATATTTCCAGCTTCGAGGCATGGCCGATAAGCGGCGCGGTGTTGACGCCCAATATCATCGAACCAATGCCATGGCCGATGTTCTTGGCCTTCCTGCGTCTTCCCGATTCTATCCAATCGAAGACGACGTCATCGCTTTCTCCACTATCGGCCCATCTAACCTCAAGGCGCCCTCGGGAACCGCCAAGCGCGCCGTGTTTGACAGAGTTCGTCGTAAGCTCGTGAACAACCATTGCGAAGGTTTCGGCAGCGCCGCTTGACATCATGACGTCAGGGCCATGGGTCTTTATCTTTCGCGTTTCCATGTAGGGCAACAGTTCCTGGACCACGAGATCCCGGAGCAATACCGAACTGTCGGTGCGACCGGAGATCATCATATGCGTGACTTCAAGCGCTCGTATCCGATCGATTAGGTCCTCCTTGAACTTCATGACATTGTTCGCCGGAGCACCAACCATTTTGACCAGCGCTATCACGACCGCGAAAAGATTGCTGAATCGATGGCGCTGTTCGATCAAAATACGGTCCCGTCTCCTGACCGTGGCACGCAAAAGCGTGGTCTGCCGACGTTCAGTCAGGTCAGCTGCTATCCCGATCAGCAGCTGCTGATCATGATACCGCTCCTCCCGTCCGCGCAGAGCGACCCAACGAATAGGTCCATCCGGACGTCGCAGCCTTATCTCAACGTCGTAATTCGTGGTCGCGCCGGATTCTTTGGGGAGTGCAAGCTTTGGCCAGTCCGCGGGATAGACGACTGCAGCTAGCTCGTCTATCGGCCGGCTGGTGGCGCGCGGCAGGCCTAAGATTTCCCAAAATTTGTCGGAACCCGTGACGACGCCGCTTTTGAGGTCGACTTGCCAGGTTCCCAACCGCCCCGCCGAAAGCGCCAGATCAAGCCGTTCCTTCTGAACCCGGATCGCTTCGCGCGCCGTCCGTCGTTCCGAGATGTCATCGACAACGATGATCGCGCTCTCTGAAAGGAGGCCGTCGGAACGGTACGACGATAGGTTCAGGCGAGCCCAGAATGTGGACCCGTCCTTCTTCTTCAATCGGGCTTCCATATCGAATGGCATCGCGGACTTGCCTTGATCGGCAAGCGCTTCAACAACGCTATCGCGATCATCGGGATGAACAAGCTGCGCAAGCGGAAATTGAGCAAGCTCGGCTTCGGTATATCCCGTCAGCTCACAAAGACGTTTGTTGGATTGCAGAAGCTCGCCTTTTTCATTCGTGTTCGCAAAGCCGAGGGCCGCACGCTCGAACACCGAACGGAAGCGGCTCTCGGTGGCCTCGACGGCGGCCAGTCGAGTTTCGGCGACCTTCAGGGCCTCGCTAAGGTCCTGCCGCAAGCGGTGGAACATGAAGGCGATCATGAAGCCGGAAACCAGGAGAAAGATTGCTCGCGGCCAGTCCTCTGCGGGAATCGAACCGCGCAGAAGTCGTTCGGCCCCGAGGCTGGCGGCGACTGTCACGAGAGTTGCAATGATTGCACCGCGACGGCCAACAAGATATGCAGCGACAATTATAGCTGGAATAGATGATATGAAGGTTGCTTCAGTTTCCGTCTGAATTAAGTTTGTTATTACGAATATTAGCGTGAAAACTAGCACCAGCATGGAAGCCATGTGAGCTAGCGAGATGCCCTTCAAGGCCGAAACCGTTCTACGCAGATGCAGCCCCATACCTCACAGACTACAACTTTCGGATTAGTCCGTCGAGCCTAGAACTCCACCGCCTGATCTAATACCACTGCCGGATTGCGGCCCTCAAATCCAAGCTTACTATCATTCACGAAGAGCGTCAGGTTCGCCTGGACTCTTTGTAAGAGAGCATGAAGAAACCGATGCAAGCCTCTGAGATCAAAGATTTTTGGCAGAGAAATCTGTCTTGGAGTCAAGCGTAACGATTGGAGATCTTAGCGGTTTTCGGCCAACAGGGGTGGGAAGGCAATGTCTTTCATTGATAGGCACAACGATACCGTTGCGAATAAGCGCCATATTGAATTGAGCACTGCTTACGGCAGTGTCGCTCGCCTGGCACGCTACACGTCGGACAGGCAGGGCACAGCATGTGCGTCAAAGCGTCGGAGCCTGGAATCCGTCACCGGGATGCTGGACCGCATTGGCTGTGGCTTCCTGGTCCTCAATCGCGAGAAAAAGGTGGTGGAGTGGAACATTGCCGCTCAAAGCACCTTTGAACGACAGGGTGAGACGGCCGGCACGGCTCCGGAGCTTACGGCTGCGCTGAGGCGGCTGGTCGCGAACGTTCCAACCAACTTCCTGCCAGGTTCGTTGTCATGGGTGGTGATCCGCACCACTGACGATCGGCCGGTGATACTCAATGAGGGCGGGGTGATTGCGCCCGACGGTACAAGTATCGTAGCGTTGTTAGACCGGGAGACCCGGTCCTCGGCTAATCCGCAGACATTGCAAAAGATGTTCGGCCTCACGAGCGCAGAAACTCAGCTTGCCATGAGGTTAGCTCAAGGGGACGCACCATTGGAAATCGCCCGCAGCTGGCATCTCAGCCGCACCACGATCCGGTCCCAGCTTGCCTCGCTTTTTGCCAAAACAGAAACCAAGCGCCAGGGTGAACTGGTAGCTCTGCTCGGACGAATTTCCGTATTGCCGTGATAATGCCGCCTCGACCGCGAGGCGGCGCGCGTCGGCATGTTGAATTGGTTTGGCATTGCGTCTGTGCGAGCGCATTCCTGCCTGATCCAGATATAGCCGACGATCTCGATACAAAAATTTCGAAGCGGAGCAATTCGTCATGGCCGGACATAGTCCCAAGACCGCGGGCGTGCTTGACGCACAACCTGACAAATCCAGTTCAACAGGAACGAAAGCCGGTCGATCCAGTCCGGACATGGCGGTTATGCAGCTGGCACGAAAAGGTCCTGTTGTAGTCACCGGCGCCGCAGGCTTTATTGGGTTTCATGTGGCATCGCGGCTTTTGCGTCACGGTGCGCGGGTCATAGGCGTGGATAATTTCACGCCCTACTACGATCTAAAGCTCAAGGAAGCGCGTTTTGCGCACCTCTGCGCGGAGCCAGGTTTCACTCCGATGCGTATGGATCTGGCGGACCGATTGTTGGTGCAAGCTTTGTTCTCCGACTTTCAACCGCAATATGTCGTCCACTTGGCTGCCCAGGCGGGCGTGCGTTACTCTCTTGTCGACCCGCATGCCTATGTTCAGTCCAACATCGTAGCGTTTCTCAATGTTCTAGAGGGTTGCCGGCACTTCGATATCAAGCATCTGGTCTACGCTTCGTCCAGTTCGGTTTACGGCGCCAACCAAACCATTCCTTTTTCCGAACATGGCGGCGCTAACCATCCAATAAGCTTCTATGCCGCCACCAAGCGCTCGAATGAAGCCATGGCGCATTCCTATAGTCATCTATTTCGCTTGCCGGTGACAGGATTGCGGTTCTTCACCGTCTACGGACCATGGGGCAGGCCCGACATGGCTGTCTACGCGTTTACCCACGCCATCGCCGAGGGACGCGTGATCGAGGTGTCCAATGCCGGCCGTGTCTGGCGAGATTTTACCTACATCGACGATATCGTCGAAGGGGTGGTTCGAATACTCGCAACGCCACCGTGTGCCGACCAGAATTGGGACGGTCACGCGGCTGATCCAGCCACCAGCTCAGCCCCATATCGCCTGTACAACATTGGCAATGACCGGCCAGAGGAGATCAATAGACTAATCGCGATTATAGAGACAGCCGTAGGTCGCAAAGCTCTCAGGAGGGATGTGCCTTTGCCTCCAGGTGATGTTCTCGAGACGCGCGCCGATGTAGGCGATCTTCGCCGGGCCGTAGACTTCGCGCCGGCGACCACGCTCCAGGATGGCGTTGCCCGTTTCGTCGAATGGTATCGACACTTTCATGGAAGCGCGACGGCCCCTGAGACGGAGCAACAAACGCTCGTGTCAGCGTAGATTGCCGGCAGTTCGCGCTGCTCACTCAGACCCGCGCGATCGGCTCACTGGCATCGCCTGAAGGTGCGGCTCTGTCGGCGCCCTGTTCACATCCCTCTCAACGCGCTCGCCTCGCTGATCGGCAAGAACGAGGCATTCTCTGCGTCTCTTTTTGTTTGGCGTTTCATCGAGACGCCGATACGCAAGCCCGCCAATCCGTACGTACCTTGATGCCTGCGTTAGAATGGATCACATCGCGCCAGCCGGGGTCTGTCGCCGGTCACCAATCCCAGAGCATCGAGTCAGCGCAAGAACCAAGTCCGCTGGGTGCTTTCGACCGTGTGGCGGTTAAAGGACGTAATCGCGTAGATCAGTCCGGGCGTGATCTTCAGTCGCTTGCGAATATAAATCGCCATGGCGACGTTCCAGACGACCAGGGCAAGCGCAAGCCCTATTGCTGCGCCCAGCGGACCGTAGATCTCTACTCCGATGGCACAGCCGACGACACCAAAAGCTGCCCCGAGGATCATCGTCGCAGCGGCCGCCCATTCGTTTCCGGTCATGGTCAAGAGATTGAGCTGCGGTCCGCACAGGGCCACGAATACGTAGCCGAGCATCAGCACCCGCGCGATCGGTGCTCCAGTTCCGAAATCCTCACCGAACCAGCTTAACAGCGGCCGAACAATCAAGAGCAACGGGATTGCCATTGCTATTGCGGCACCGGAAGAAAGCAGGGCAGCTCGTGAAAACAGCTCTTGCAAACCTCTTCGGTCGTTCT
Organism: Mesorhizobium sp. CA6; assembly: GCF_020165035.1. Taxonomy (NCBI): domain Bacteria; kingdom Pseudomonadati; phylum Pseudomonadota; class Alphaproteobacteria; order Hyphomicrobiales; family Phyllobacteriaceae; genus Mesorhizobium; species Mesorhizobium sp. CA6. The sequence goes on from NZ_JAIUHI010000001.1 coordinate 110,763, forward strand.
TTGCGTAAAGCGTAGCTGCCGTCGGCGAAAACATTGTAGAGACGGCCACCAACGAGAGACCGACAAGCAACGCGACATTGAGCCCCAGGGCGAAAATGCCTGCGTCGCGTATGTGGCCGGTCCAGCCGAGCACCATTACCCCCGCCCTGTTGATGAAGACGTCAAGACCCGCCATCAGCATGATAGGGGGGACCGCCGACCACCAATCCTTGGATGCATCGGCAGGTTCAGCATGTCGTAAACCCGGCGGCTGAAATCTTGCCAACAGGACAAAGACGAATGCGACTGTTACGGCCGAACTCGTCAGCACCGCTTGCATGACCAACGGTGCATTCAGAGTCCACGAACCGGACAAGGCGGCGGCACTTAGCAATGTGAGCAGCAGTCCATCACGCACAATGCGTTCTGGCAGAAGGGCAGAAACACCGCCGCCGAAGGCACGGATGAGAGCCGCGCCCAAGGCTGAAGTCGTGACCAGCGGAACGGCGGCCATACCCAAGAGCTGGCTGATCTCAAGTTCCCTGTTGTGTGAGGACGAAGACAGAAAGATGTAGGTCGCCCCTGCCAAGCCGAATAGAGACGCCACTGCCAACGAGCGTTGAAAGGCAAATCTGATTATGCCGTGGGCCAGGTCCAGGCGCCCCTGGGCCCTATAGGCAGATACAAAGCGCAACAACGATACGTTGAAGCCAAGGGTTGCGAGATATGCGAGCACCGATGTGGTTGAAAGGACGTAGGAGTAGATACCATAGCTGGTAGAGCCTACGATACGAGCAATCAGCAATTGCGCCAGGCTGGTTAGACCTGCCCCGGTCACATAGATCATGAGTGCAAAAACAGTGGCATAGCTCAGGCTACGGTTTATTTCTTCCTTCCCGAGCGTTACCGCATCGTTTCCAGCTGCGGAATTTACGGGGTTCTGTATTGTTATGGTATCCACGCCGTCATCAAGATAGGCATTGTCTACCGTCAGCGGTTGCGATGAGTGGGCAACTTGATGTCGGTACATGGGAGTGACCTGATCGCGGGCCATCTTGAAGGCGATCTTGCGGCTGACGAGTTCAACGCTTTTCGACAACGATCGGTCGTCGAGGGTTTCAACGGAGATTGTTTTCCTGTCGGTTGCCACAAGGATGTCGTTGATATTTTGAAACACTCCGAAAGCTCGCATGCTCGCTTCGAAATCCGCATCGAGAATGCGTTCGGCCGGAGCCGCTTGCATCATTCGCTCCCGCAACCGCGCCTCGGCTGCTGCACGAGGCAATACCACTCGCAAGGTAAAATCCGCGGTAGGAGTGACCTTCAGCGCTCTTGCAATCGCAACGTTGTCGACGCACCCGTGAAAAATCGACAGTGAAGCAACAGCCTGCACGTATCCCTGGTCGAATATTGTAATCTCTCTGCACTGTCGCGCTTGGTCCCAACGATTGGAAAGGTTTATGATTTTTTGCCAGACCCGAACTCGCCAAATAAATTTCCTTGGCTCAATCGCCTTTAGCATCGACGACGATATCGACAGATATTTTATCAAATCCGAGGTATATAAGAACAGTTTTGCAGTTGAAAATATTGCATAAAATACTCTATAGATAAACATGAATATCCCGAGATCTACACTCCTTGACCTTCTACTCGCCTTGTGACTTAAGACCACCTTCGTAGCGTAGCCCTGCCCACGCAGCGACTTAGCAAGCGCATGGGCAAAGACTGCTTTACCAGCTCCAGGCGGTCCAAAGAGTTCGATAATCATTTCTCGCGACCCAGGGGGCTTGAGGGCTTTATCGTTTTCCGAACAGCAGAAGATCGCCACTGTCCCCAAAATGATATTTGGCGTGCTGCTTGAGATTTACTCCAGTGAGAGCAATCCCTACCGGAGCGGATCTCGAACCATCAGGCTGCAGCGATTCCAGAATACCGCGCGCGACACTGCGCGGTGTCTTGGCCCACCGGACAGCAAAGATAACGGCATCTGCCCAACTGCTGAGCAGTCGGGATTCCGGACCGTGCAACCCTGGCGGCCCATTGAGAATGACGAGATTGTACACGGCGCCAAGCTTGTCCGCGAAGTGTCGCGGCACATCGACTTCGACCAACAGCTTCAAAAGATCGTCCGAAACTATGGGTGCGGCCATGAAATCGATGCCGATACCGGGCATGCTCACAACAGCCTCGTCTAACTCGCAGCGGCCCCTCACATAATCCGCAAACGACTTATGCGGCTTGGAAATGCTGAATTCGCGCACAAAGTCGTTGGTCAGTTGCTTATCCTGCGGGTCAAGATCGATGAACAGGACATTGCTGCCCAGGCGTGTGGCCGAGAGCGCCAGGCTCCATGCCAGCTCTGTTTTCCCATCACCTTTATCGCTGGAAGTGACGAGCACCATCTGCGACGATCGTCCGGGGGCCGGTTCGGGTGCCACATTGATCAGTAGGGACAATGCAGCGCGGCCGTAGGCGGAATTTTTCTGGCTTAGAGTGAGGGTCTGCAAGCGCTTCGCACTCGCTCTTGATGTCCTCGGCAATAGCCCAACGGAAGGGAAGCCGAGCGCTGCTTCTGTCTCAGCCTCACCGCGCATTGTGCGGCTCATGCGATTTTTCAAGAGAACCAAGACGCCCCCGATGAGGCCGAATACGACCATACCCGGCGGGATAAGGAAGATCGGTGAAAGGCTCTTCGGGTTGCTCGGTGGCCATGCCGCCGAAATTATCGAAACTCCCGCAGACGGAACCGCGATGCGGTTCCTCAAATCCTGTTGCCTGTTCAGAAGATCGTTGTACCGCTGCGTCAATATGGTGACTGCCGGCTCCAATGCGTGAAGCCCGGAAAGCCTGCCTGCCGTGTCGGCTACGACCGCGTCAAGCACATTCTTGCGCGCCTCCAGAGCGGAAACCTGCGAGCGATAGATGTCGGCTTCCGACTTGATGCGTTCGATGCTCTGTTCGATTTCGCGCTTGACGGCAACATTCAGATCCGCATCGGCCGCCGCGCCGCCCTGCCGGGCTATCAGATCGCTCAGCGTCGGCGATCCGATTGCGCTCGCAAGCGTGGCGTTCGTGGCACCGGACCGTTGCAATTCTTGAATATGCTGAACACGGGCCTCGGCTGTGGAGAGGTTTGCGCGAGACAATGACAGTTGCTGATTAAGCTCGGCCGTGTCGCGGACAGCATTGTCAACGGCACCCTGGTCGACAGTCCCGTGACTTAGCCGGTATTTTTCAAGGCGGTCGGTGGCTTGCGCGAGATCGGACTGCACGCCAGGCAGCGCAGAAACGACGGATTCGAGCTCCAACCTATCAGCGGCCTGAGCAGTCCGCGCAAGATCCTGGACATACACTTGCGCGAATGTGTTGGCCACGAATGCCGCCCGGACGGGATCCGGATCGGTAAAGCCGATGGTAATGACTCGCGATCGCAGTTCCTGCCCGACCCTGACGTAGCGCCTCAACGCCTTCAGCCTCGCAGCCTCCCTGCCCTCTGGGGTCATGTCAGCGTGATCCGGCCAAATCCCGGCCAAGAATGCACCTGCAAACGATTGCGATTCGGCTGGGGAAGCGGCGTTTTGCGCCGCGGCGCCATTGAGGTTGGCCTGCCGATCGGGCGTTGCCTTGTAAATTGCGTCTATTACCCGACGCAGATGAGATTGCGAGGCCAGCATCGTCAGATGGTTGTCAATGCTGGTATCGAGCATATCCTGACCGCCCGTCGGCTGAGGAGCGCTTCTGGTCGGATTGTCGACGATGATTTGCGTGGTGGCCTCATACAGCGCCGGCCTGGCGAAGCCGGCTAGACCCGCAACCGCACCGCCCAAAACGACCATTGCGACCAAAAACCATTTGCGCGCCGCCAAGGTAACCAACAATTGGCCGAAAGGGGTCAGGTCTTCTCGGGGGTCACGCAGCGGACGCCGCATGCGCGGATTGGGCTCTCGCACTTCGACGCGCATCTCTGTGGCGCGCGGTAGCTTTGTTCGCCTAGCTATCGAACCTTCCATTTTAAACTCCCGTCATTTCAAGCATGCGCGACTGTCTTGCGGGCACTAGAAGCCGGTTGGCGTCGGCGCGCCATGCCAGGAACATCAATGTTGCCCAAAGATCCCGGGAATGATCCCGCTTTCCGTTGACATGATCGCGCCAGCACGTCTGGACCTTATCGATGTCCAGAAGCCCATCTCCTGACTGGCGCATGTCGGCGAACAGGTCACTCGCCCATGCACGCAACGGTCCTGTCAACCAGACCGCAATTGGAACATCGAAGCCCTGCTTAGGCCTATCTATGAGCCGCCGGGGAACGTAGCGATGCAACAACTGTCGAAGCAGCCACTTGCCTCGTCCATGGCGGACCATTGCATCCGGTGGCAGCCGCCAGGCGAATTCAACGACGCGATGGTCGAGCAGCGGGCAGCGGCCTTCCAGCCCGTTCGCCATGCTGGCGCGGTCCAGCTTCACCAGGATGTCGCCGGGCAGATATCCTGCCATGTCGTTGTAGAGGAGCCGGGACAGCAAATCGTCGAGTCGCGGAGTTCGCCGAGTTGACGCCCGGTGGCCAAATCGGGTCAGGCTTGTCGTCGATGACCCTGTCAGACGCTGGTACAGTTCTTCCTGGTCCGAAGCGGCGAGCAATTGAGCCAATCGTTCCAGCCGATCACCGCGCAACGCATGGCCGAAGAGCGCCGAAAGTGGCAGCCTGCCAAAAAAATCGTAACGGGTTGCGCGCGCCACAAGCCCGATGCTTGCGGCAACTGAACCACGCAGCGACGAAGGCAAACGACGACGCCGATTTGCTTGCGCCGCCATCAGATGGCGAGCGTAACCGGCGAAACATTCATCGCCTCCGTCGCCCGTCAGCGCCACAGTGACGTGCTGGCGAGCAAGTCGCGCCACCAGCAGAGTGGGGATTTGCGATTCGTCGGCGAACGGCTCGTCCCAGGCACTGGGCAATTCCGGAATGACATCGCGCGCGGAAGCAGGGGAAAGGTGCAGCTCTGTATGATCGCTGCCTATGTACTGAGCGACCGCAGCAGCATGAGGAGCTTCATCGAATCCGTGCTCCCCGAAGGCGATCGTAAAAGTGCGAATAGATTTTCGGGATTGGACCTGCATTAGCGCGGCTACGGTCGAGCTATCTACGCCGCCCGACAGGAAGGCGCCGAGCGGCACATCCGCGCACATGCGCTCTCGAACAGAAAGCCGAAGCAGCCGATCGAGTTCATTCGTTAAATCCTCGTCGCTGCCGACGATCGGGTCTTGCCGGCCCTTCGCGGCGACGTCCGCCAACGACCACCAGAATCGAACTTTGTTTCGAACAGTTCCCGTACGGCGCGCTTTCGCGAAATCCGCTGCAGTTAAAGACAGGGCCGATCCCGGCGGCAATTTGAAAACGCCGCGCCAGATACAACTGTCGTCCGGCACCCAACCTTGCGACAGCATAGCCCTTACGGCGCTGGGATTGAGTTCTGGACGGAAATCCGGGAAACACCGAATGGCCTTGAGTTCGGAGCCAAAAACCAGGGCATGGCGGGTCGGGGCGACGTAGATTGGCTTTTCCCCCATCCGGTCGCGGGCCAGATGAAGAGTTCTCGTTTTTGCGTCCCACAATCCGAACGCGAACATGCCGACAAATCGCGTAAGCGCAGCTTCGAGCCCCCACTGTTCCACGGCCCCAAGCACAACTTCCGTATCGCATGTCCCGCGAAAGCTGTGGCCGGCATCCTCAAGCTCTCGGCGCAAGTCCCGAAAATTGTATATCTCCCCATTGAAGGTGATCACATACCGGCCGCTGTCCGAGCGCATGGGCTGGGCGCCGGTTTCCGACAAATCCACGACTGCCAGGCGGCTGTGGCCGAAAGCGACACCAGCCTCCACATCTTTCCAGAAGCTTTCGCCGTCGGGCCCTCTGTGACGGAGGGCTGTTGTCATCTGCGCTATAGCTGCGAGCGGCCTTGTGCTGGGCGAGTCTGGCGCAAGAAGGATCCCGGCGATTCCGCACATATCAACGGCTCCTCGCTCCTGCAGTTGCCGCGATAAACTTGGGCTGCCCGGCTACGAGGCAAAGTGTGATCGAGAACCAAACGATCGGGTGGCGAATGACCAAATGCGGGAAGCCGAAGATGCCGATCGACAACGCAAGTGCCACCAGAGCGTCGAGCTTTGCACGCCAGGCAGAGATGGCCGCGAAGCCGAGGATCCATAACAGGGCGAGAACCGCTAGAATGCCTCCTTGAGTATACAAGTCCAGTAGCGTGCTGTGAGCCTCGAAAGGCAGGTCGATAAACTCCTTGGTCACGACAGATCTGTCGACATGTGGTCCCGGGCCGAGGCCCAGCGAAGCAGACCCCAACCCCTTGCCCAGAGCATTGGTCCAGATATTGATGCGCAGATTGGCTGTCTCGGCTGTCGCCTCACCACCCTCGCCTTTGGTCAGGCTCTTGGCGAAATTTTCAACAGTGCTCGTTTCCGCAAGCACATAGGGTGTTGCGGAGATTGCAAGAGGGACCAAAGCAAGCAACAGCAAAAGGCTGATTTGACGACCAAGAGTGACCCTTCCGCCAACCGCGACCCATCTCCGGACGCGCAACATCAGGAAAACCAAACCAGTTATCACTATTGTCAATAGATAGGTATCGCTCTTAGTCAATCGTCCGACGTATACTATGAGAACAATGCTTACTATGCCAAATGTCCTGGCTATCATATTACTTGTTGTCATTGAAAGGTATAGTGCAAGGGGGCCGAACAGCGCGCAATAAAGAGCCAGCTGGTTTGGGTTGTCCGACCATCCTGTGAACCTGTCCCAGAACCAAGGGTTCACTCCGGACTGATGGAGCAAGCCGAATCCAAGCGCCAGTTGGAAAACAAAACACGCGTTCGCAATGCCGATCACCCACCACGCGGTGCGACGCAGACGGCGATCCGCCTGAGGATCAGCCGCAAGCAGACATGTAACGAATGCCAGCAACAGATAGGCAATCATGTCGTGAACCGGCGCGTCCATGTACTGAACGCTCGTAAGCATGCCGACAATCATGCCTAGCCCGAGAGCGAATGCCATGATCCCCCAGAAGGCGGCAAAAATCGACAGGACCGGCGTGGCTTCAAGTCGACCACCGGCAAGTACGCGGCCAATCGAAATCAGTATCCAAACCGCCAGCAACAATTCGCTGATTCCGAACGGCGCGCCTGGAATTTCGAGTTGCGATGCATAAGCCATTGCAACGCCGCCGGCCAACAGGACGTCTCGGATCATTGGCGCACCTCGCCCAACGGACCAAATGCGGCATTCTTTTCGGTCTGCGAGGCCTGAACTGAGGCGCCAACGGCTTTGGCATCAAGAATATGCCGGTAAAGGTCGCAATACTGGGCGACCACCAGCGGCAGCGCGAAATGCTGCTTGACGAATTCGATGGAACGAGCGCCCATGGCCGCCCCGGCGGGGCGGTCGGCCAAGACTTGATTTATCCTGGAAGCAAATGCCTCGGCATCGCCAGGCGGAACCAGGTATCCGTTCCAACCGGGCTGGACCACTTCGTTGCAGCCCGGCATATCTGACGCCACGATTGGCAGCCCAGCTAACCCCGCCTCGAGCAGGACACGTGGCACTCCCTCCCGATATTGTGTCGGAAAGGCAAACAAATCCGCCATGCCAAGAAGGGCAGGAACATCGCGCCGTGGACCCAGGGCAATGACATGAGGGGAATGGCGTTCGATTTCCGATTTGTCGACGGCGAACGGCCCCTCGGATTCCCATGGACCAACAAGCACGAAACGCGCATTCGGCCTTTTTTCAAGAACGCGGGGTACTGCCTTAAGCAGCGTTGGGATGCCCTTCTCGCGCGTCAGCCGGCCGACAAAAATGATCACTTCAGCCGATGACAGCCCAAGCTGCTCGCGCATGGCCTGCGATGACGGAGCGCTCTCTCTTGCCCTGGTAAAGCCGTCGACGTCGATGCCGGAACTGCAGATCAGGCGACCAGTCCCGCGCCCGATGAGCCGGTAGCGCTCGAAGAACGCCTTGTCATCACGGTTTTGGAAAACCGTGGCAGCCGTCCAGCGCGACGAAAGCCACTGCAGCCCCGAGAAGATCGGGCGCAGCGCCATAGCCCTCGGCTCACGGGAAGAAAACGTCCAGCCAAGACCATTGATGGTGCGGATGACCGGAACGGCCCCCCTTATCGCCAACGGCGTCAAGAGATTAGGCTTGGTATCAAAGCTCTGTACAATGTCCGGGCACAGGTCCGAGATCAGTTTTCTGATCGTCCTTACGGCGCCTCCACTCCCGCTGGAAAATCGGTCGAAGCCGTAGCGTCGATGCGGAATGTCGTGCTGCGAAAATGCTGTATCCGGACCGCTCGACACCGCAGTGACTTGGAAGCCCTTCTGACGCAGCGACAGCAAAAACGGAATCCTGAAGGCGTGGTCCTCGCCTCCAACACACACAAGATGCGGATTCATGCTGTCTCCCCCGACCGCCCGTCAGACTTGGGTCGCGTGCACTGGTCAGCATTTCTTCGTGCTTCCATGATCCTGGTTCGCTACTCAGATACATGTTTTGCGCCAAGGTTCACGGTACGGGCAGGCTTGCCCAATGTCCTCGTCCGTTTGAATGAGCGGACCGATCTCGGGGTGCGCGCGGCTGCGTCGGAGCGCGAATTGAATGTCCATTTCGGCGAGGGGATTCGAGGCTCGGCGGCCTCTGAGCCGGTGACAAGGCCTCAGCTTGAATTGCGTCGGTTCAACCGTTCCTCAAGTCCAAGTTCGGCGAACGCGGTTGATCGCAGAACCCCGGATCTGACGAGCCATCGACGAAGATACGTTCCTAGCAAAATGCCTAGAGGAAGAGAGCACTCAAGCGAAGTGTCCTTCGCTCGAAAAAAGGGAGTGCCTCGCACTGGACACACCCGAGAAAATTTCAAGTTTTCCCAAAAAACCGGGAATTGATCCTGACAACCGTTTCCTTATTGCTGTGTTCTGTGCCCAGCATCAATGATTCTACCGGTATCGGGTTGTTTTGGTTCCAGCAGCGTTTCGCTCGCCGCATCGTCGGTCTTTGTGGCCTGAAGGTTGAGTAACGGAATCGTGTTATCCCCGGCTAATTTGATGCATCATCGAACACCGAAATTCGATGCAAATCACTGTAAGATTAGGCGTTTTTGGTGCTGGTAAAGTACTCGATCAATCATTCTATCAACATATTTCCGTATTTGATTTGGCGCTAATGTACCCTCTCGGTTAGGCAGGGGGTGGGGCGCTTATCAATCAGAAGAAGGATGTTCGCATGGCTACCATGCATTACGCCTATGGCGCCCCCGCCTCCGGCGCCATAGCTAATGGCTTCAACTTGATCGACCTTCAGTACGCGTCATCGGTCAACGCGCTGCCTGACGGCACCAAGGCTTTGATATATCTCAACGAAAGCAGCGGGGTGACCCAGTCTTTCATAGACAAGGTGACGCCCCTCCTCGGCAATTCCAAGGTTTTTGGCTTTTATCTCACTGACGAGCCTGACCCCACGGGCAAATACCACACACAGGTCAGCGCTGCGAATCTGAAGGCTGAATCCGACTGGATTCACTCTCATTTCCCGGGTGCGAAAACCTTCATTACGCTGATGGACATGGGGTCGTTCACGGCCTCCGATTACACCAACACGTACAATCCCGCCAACACGGGGATCGACTATTACGGGCTCGATCCCTACCCCGTGCGCTCGACCGCGGTCGACTTCAACTACATCGACAGAGCCGTCGCTGCAGCGGAGAAGGCGGGCATTCCGCAGAGTGCGATCATTCCTGTGTTCCAGACGTTTGGCGGCGGCGGGTGGTCGACCAATACGGGCGGGTCTTATGTGATGCCTACCACCGCCCAGGAACAGACCATCATGGACCATTGGGCAAAGCTCGTCCCGTCGCCAGCCTTTGACATGGCCTATAAGTGGTCCTCGCAAAATGGCGAGACCTCGCTTGGCAACACGTCGTCGATGCAGGCGTTTTTCCTGGATCACAACACCCATACCAGCACCAGCACCAGCACCAGCACCAACACTAGCACCAGTACTGGCAGTAGCACTGGCACCAGTAGCGGCACGACAACCCCACCTCCCGTCACGGCCCCGATCGCCGACATAAAAGGCACCAGCGGCAACGACGTTTTACGCCCGGCCGACAACACCGCACACACGATGGCGGGCTATGGGGGCAATGACGACTACTATGTCAACAATGCTGCCAGCAAGGTGGTCGAGGCCGCTGGCCAGGGCCAGGACAGGGTGTGGACGTCGGTGAGTTATGCGCTTGCCGCCGGCTCGTCGATTGAAGTCCTCGGCACCCAGAAGGACGCCGGCACGACGGCGATCAACTTGACCGGCAACGAATTGCGTCAGCACATCATCGGAAATGCCGGCGACAACGTCATAAAGAGCGGCGGCGGCGGCGATTGGCTGACCGGCAATGGCGGCCACGACACCTTCGTTTTCAACAGCACCCTCAGCAAGAGCAATGTTGCCACGGTTACCGACTTCAGCCCGTCTGTGGACAAGATCCACTTGGATGACGCTGTCTTCAAAGGGCTCAGCGTTGGGGCGCTCGCAAGCAGTGCTTTCTATACCGGTGCCGCCGCTCACGACAGCACCGATCATATCGTCTACAACAGCACGACCGGAGCGCTCTACTTTGACAGCGACGGCGCAGGCGGCGCAGCTCAGATTCAGTTCGCCGCCCTTTCCCCGCATCTTGCGGTTACGGCGAGCTCGTTCGCTGTGGTCTAGGACGGGCATGCTCTTCATGGCGATCTAGCGCAGGCTCGTACCTGCCATAAGATCGCCGTCGATAGGAGCCTCCAAGCTCCGCAAAGCAGGGCATTACCGGCGACAATGTTCGCCGGTAATGCCTACTCCACCACCGTCACAGACTTCGTCAGATTGCGCGGCTGGTCGACGTCGGCGCCCATGAAGACGGCGCTGAAATAGCCAGCATCTGGACCTGCAGCGCATAGATGATTGCATGGATGCCACCACTATGCTGGCTTGGCAGCAGCTCCGCCTCGAAGCGGGTCCATCGATCGAACAGATGAAGCCGAATTTTTCCGCACAGCCTAAAAAGGAGACCGGTGCGGGGCGATTTGGTGGATAGTTGGAGCATGCCGACGAGTTCAACGTGCGGGTATGGCGCAGCGGTTCGAGCCGCGCAATCCATCAAGTCGGAACCCGTCGCGCCAACAGCTTGGTCGGCAAAGTTCACACGCATCAGCAATCTGTGCATATCGGCGTTGCTCATGATGCTGATCTGCAGCCAATCGGCGCTGTCTGCGGGCGGCAGCGGCAAGACGCTTCACTACACCTCCGGTGGGCCGGGCGTTGCAATCGCGAGCGCAGGCTTCGACCTCGCCGATGTACAATCCGTAGAGCAACTCAATGCCTTGCCGCCAGGGATGAAGGGGCTGATATGGCTAAATGAATCCAGCGGCGTGACGCCACGCTTCATTGCCAAGGTGAAGCCATTTATCGGCAATCCGCGGCTGTTCGGTTTTCGCCTCTGCGATGAGCCGGACATCACCGGCAAATACCATTCCCCAGCAGTTAGTCCGGCGGCCCTGAAGGCCGAGACCGAGTGGATCAGAGCCAATGTCCCCGGGGCAGTTACATTTGTTACTTTGATGGACATGGGGTCTTTCGAAGCCCCCGCCTTCATGAATACCTTTAATCCCGCCAATACAGGAATTGATCTTTTCGGCCTGGATCCATATCCGGTCCGCGGCAAAGCTTTCGATTTGGACTTCATCGATCGAACGGTCGAGGCAGCCGTTGCCGCTGGCATCCCTCTCGACAGGATTGTGCCTGTATACCAGGCCTTCGGCGGCGGCAATTGGAAGACCCGTACCGGAGCGGCTGCGGACGTCTATGTACTGCCGACACCGGACCAGGCGAAGCAGATCTTCGCGCGCTGGGCCACCTACTCTCCGGCTCCTGTATTCGACTTTGCCTATGCCTGGGGTTCACAAAACGGAGACACCAAGCTAGGCAGCGCCAGCCCTGAGGCGCTCGAACTTCGCTTGGCGTTCAAAGCGCACAACACGGCGCCGTAGCAACCGCCGCGACCATTTTACCGAAGATACCCCAGCTGTGCAGAACGCAGATCCTCATTGCTGCGCATCAGCCATTCAACAGCTGGAGCGATTCCAGGAAAAGTGTGGGCGGTTTTCCGTCCGGAATTGCGCAAAAAACAAAGAGATAGGGCGTTCGCCGTTTCCGTGAAACGGCGAAACGCACTAGCCGAACAGACGATGAACTTGGCCGTTCAGCTGTATGCCGAGTCCTCGGCTGCGAAACTTATGGACGATTGACCTCTTCTCTTGCCAGCGACGCTTCTCAGCTTGGCGCTCATGGAACCAAAGGAGACCGCCAGCAAGAAGACAACATACGCCAATGCCGAATATGAAGAGAGGATCGCCCTGTTCACCGCCACCAAAGAATATCGCCGAGACGATAAACACACCGCCCGCGAGCGCGCCGACCCAGGCTGCTATGCCGCATCTGGAAAGCCCATCGTGCTGGCCGCAAAGAAAGCGGTAGCGCTCAGCAAGGCGCGCTTCGTCTTCGCTCAGATTTAGCGCGCAGTCTCCGTTGGCTTCATGCAGCATATTTCACCCCCTGCTTACTTTGCATACGGGGTATCGGCGACAAATGTTTCATTCAAGCGAGGGACAAGTTGCAATTTTTCGCACCGTTATGATGCCGTCGCGATGCAATGTGCAATAACCGGGTCAGGGGCAATACTGAGCGTGGCTGGGCCGCTCTACGGAAGTCGCGACAATCCGTATGGCACTTTGCTTGGCCGTGATTCAGGGGCGGTGTTATTGAGAGCGGTCCTTCATTCGCACGGCGGAGGCTCCATCGAGATTTGTTATAACGACATCAGCCGGCGCCCTGTATCTAGTCCGTGCCCCCGCCGGTCAGGCCCGGCCCGTGGGCTCCCCCGTTCTCGTGCCGGGCCGCTCGCTTATTGAGCAGCGAATACGCAACACCGGGCCGATTTCTCGGAGGTCTACCAGGCGCGGCGGTTCAACCAACGCCACTCCAGCGGGCGAGTTGTCGAGCCGCCCTTCGCGGTCCGGCTTGCGATCAGCCAAACGCCGCTGAGTGCTTTTCGAACAACGCCAATTTGTCGGCATACCCGATGCGGTTCGCAGCTCCGCAGCCCTCGCATTTGAAGGTCGAGATCACCTTGAACCACGACCCTTTCCTTTTGAAGGCATGGTTACATTCCAAGCACTTGAATTCCAAGTCGGCATCATTCAGCGCCGCGGACAGGGGCATCGCTCACCTCCAATGACGTGTTCCTCATTCGCAATCATGCTGCCCGAAGACTATGAGCAAGATCACATGTTGATGCTGGGCCTGTTGCGGCTTGATGACAGGACCTCAGTCCCAATCGGCGTGCCCGCTGGCGATTGATGCCGCTCTCCTATCGCCCGATCAGCGTCAGCCCGAAAAGAATGGCGAGCCAAAGCCCGGTTGCCGCGACGGCGAGCCGCGGCAAGGTGCCTGTCAGATGCATGAACAGCAGGGCGATCAGGACCGCCTTGGCGGCCGCGATCGCCAGGTTGAGGGCGACATTGAAGCCGCCGAGATCGAGGAAGGAGGAAGCCACCGTCAGCGCCAGCAGCGCGAGCAGCCCGAGATAGCCGAAGGTGAGTTTGCGCAATTCGCTCATCGGTTGATCAGGTAAAGGACGGGGAACATGAACACCCAGATGATGTCGACGAAATGCCAATAGAGGCCGACGGCAACCACCCGGCGCAGGCGGTTGGCAGGGCTGGAGGGCCGCCAGAGCGCGATCATGCCGGCGATGACGACGATGCCGCCGATCAGGTGCAGCGCATGCAGCGAGGTCATCGCGAAATAGAGGCCGAAGAAAAGCTGGGCGTGCACGGAATCCGGTCCTGCATAGCGGAACGGCAGGCCGAGAAGCGGGGCCAGTCCTTCGCTGATCTCCTTGCCGTATTCCATCCCCTTCACAACCAGGAAGCAGACACCCAGCACCGAGGTCGCGGCCAACGCCCAAATTGTCGCGCGCCAACGTCTCTGCAGCGTGAACCTGTGCGCCAGCGCCATGGTGAAGCTGCTGGTGAGCAGCACGGCCGTGTTGAAGGTGCCGAGCGGCAGCGAAAGATGCTTGGAAGCCGCCGCGAAGGCGGGGCCGAAATCAATATGGGCGACGAGGAAGACTAGGAAAATCGCGCCGAACAGCATCGCCTCGGAGCCGATGAACACCCACATCGCAAAAGTGTCGGCGCGCCGTTCGCGCTGGGGCGTGTCGAAAGCGACGCTTTCGGTGCCGCTCATCGCGCCGCTTCCTCCCGGTGCGGGCTGAAGCGCTCGTGCTCGAGCCCCTTCATGTCGTAGGCATAGGCCGGTCGCGTCACGACCGGCATGGTCTCGAAATTATGTGGTGGCGGCGGCGAGCTCGTCTGCCATTCGAGCCCCGTGGCGCTCCACGGATTGTCGGGCGCGCGGGCGCCGCGAAAAAGCGACCAGCCGAGGTAGAACAAGGGCATCAGATAGCCGATCGCCAGCACCACCGCGCCGCCCGAGGACAACACGTTCCAGAACTGGAACTCAGGCGGATAGGTATGATAGCGCCGGGGCATGCCGTCGAAGCCCAGCACATATTGCGGGAAGAAGGTCAGATTGAAGCCGACGAAAGTGACGGTCGCCGCTATACGCCCCGCGGTTTCCGAATACGTGCGGCCGGTCAATTTCGGCCACCAGAAATGCAGGCCCGCCATGTAGGCCGTCACCATGCCGCCGACCATGATGTAGTGGAAATGCGCGATGACGAAGTAGGTGTCGTGGACATGCACGTCGACCGCCAACGCCGCAAGGAACAGCCCCGCCAGCCCGCCGAAGGTGAACAGCGCCAGGAAGAACAGCGCATAGAGCATCGGCGTCTCGAAGCTGATCTCCCCCTTGCGCAGCGTCAGGCTCCAGTTGAAAACCTTGATCGCCGACGGGATCGCGACGCAGAAGGACAGGAACGAGAACACCACGCCGGCATAGGCCGACTGTCCGCTGACGAACATGTGGTGGCCCCAGACCAGGAAGCCGAAGACGGCGATCGCCATCGACGACATCGCCACCGCCTTGTAGCCGAACAGCGGCCGGCGGCTGAAGCAGGGCAGCACCTCCGACACCACACCCATGCCGGGCAGGATCATGATGTAGACGGCCGGGTGCGAGTAGAACCAGAAGAGATGCTGGAAGAGCAGCGGATCGCCGCCGAGATCGGGATTGAAGATGCCGATGCCGAACACGCGCTCCAGCACGATCAGGATCAGCGATGCGGCGAGCACCGGCGTTGCCAGCACCATCACCAGGCTGGTGGCGTAGAGCGTCCAGACGAAAATCGGCAGTCGGAACCAGGTGAGCCCCGGCGCGCGTAGCGTGTGAACCGTGACGATGAAATTGATGCCGGTCATGATCGTCGAGAAACCGACAATGAAGACGCCGAAGGCCGCGGTCGAGACGAAGCCGTTGGCATAAAGCGTCGACAGCGGCGTGTAGAAGGTCCAGCCGGTATCAACGCCGCCGGCCACCACCGCAAACAGCGCGAACAGGCTGCCGAAAATGAAGACGTACCAGCTGGCGAGGTTGAGCCGCGGGAAAGCGAGGTCGCGCGCGCCGATCATCAGCGGCAAAAGGAAATTGCCCATGGTCGCTGGGATTGACGGCACCAGGAAGAGCCAGACCATGATGATGCCGTGCAGCGAGAACAGCCGGTTGTAGACATCGTCGGAGACGAGGTCGCCTGCCGGTGTCGCCAGCTCGATCCGCATCAGCACCGCCATCGCGCCGCCGAGGAAGAAGAAGGCCGTTAGCGAGATGAGATAGAGCCACGCGACGCGCTTATGGTCGGTGGTGAGAAGCCATGCCCGCAGGCCGCGGCCTTCGCCGAGATATGTACCCTGCATCGCCGCGTTGCTCATGGCTTGGCTCCAGCCGTTGGCTGAGGCGAAAGCGACTTCAGATAGGCGAGCAGCATCTGCAACTCGCCTTCATCGATCAGGCCATCGAAGCTCGGCATGACCGGCTCGAAGCCCGCCGCGATCTCCTTCTTCGGGTTGAGGATGGAGTCGCGCAAATAGCGCTCGTCGGCGATCACCGTCTGCTGATTGTCGAGCGCCACCGGCCGGCCGAAGATGCCGTCAAGCGAGGGCGCCCTCACCTTGCTGCTCGCGCCATGGCAGCCGGAGCAGCCCAGCGCGCGAAACAGTTTCTCGCCGCTTGCGGCAAGCGTCTCGCCTTCGCCCTGGCTGTTCAGCCACGCGGCATATTGCTCGGGCGCCATCACGGTCACCCAGCCGCCCATTTCAGAATGCTGAGTGCCGCAATATTGGGCGCAGAACAGGTGGTAGCGGCCGGGCTCGGTGGCAATGAACCAGATATGGGTCGTGCGTCCAGGCACCGCGTCCTGCTTGATGCGGAACGCCGGCACGTAGAAGGAGTGGATGACGTCCTGCGAGGCAAGCGACACGACAATCGGTTTGCCAACCGGAACGTGCAACTCGTTGATCTCGCGCTGGCCGCCGGGTTGCCTGAACTCCCACATCCACTGTTTGCCCAGCCCCGTGATCTCGAGCGCGTCCGCCGGCGGATGATCGCGGCGAACGAAAAGCACTGCGCCCCAGCCGAAGAAGATGAAGGCAATGATCAGGCTGGCGATGGTCCAACTTGTTTCCAGCCACAGGGTACGGGAACGCTGTCCGGTGCGATCCGCCGGCGACCCGACGCGGTATTTCACCGCGTAGCCGACGACCAGCCCGGTGAGCGCCAGCCCGAGCACGGCTGAGAAAACGAGCAGCGTATAAAACAGCGCATCGACATGGCCGGCTTCCGACGAGGCTTCCTGCGGGAAGAAGGGAACGCCGAAGCTCACCTTGCCCTCCCCCGCATTTGCCAGAGCACCGTTGCTCCCAGGCCGAGCACCGTTGCCAGGCTGGCCACTTTCAGCGCCGCCCAGACTACGGGAGTGTACTGGCCTTTCGAACTGTCGAACCCCGCGCAGAACAGGAAGACATGATCGGCAATCGACCCGAGCTTGTTGGCTGATGCTTCGACCAGCGCGAGTTGGAGATCGCGCGGCGTGAAGGTCAAGGCCGGCAATACCTGTGAAATTCGGCCCGACGGTGTGAGCGCGATAACTGCGATCGGATGCACGAACTGATCGATGTCTTTGCGCGGGTCGAAGGTGATCCCGGCCTCCTTGGCCAGCGCCGCGCCGGCGCTCTCGCTGCTGGTCAGAAAACGCCAGGCGGACAATCCCGCCGGGCCTGCGGCGGAAGCGATGTCATCCCGCGCCGCGGCGGCATCGGCGGAGGTCTCTTCGGGGTCGATCGAGATGAACAGCGCGCGATAATCCGCAGGGCGAAGCGATGTCTTCTTCAGATCGGATGCGACGGCCTGCTGGGTGACGCCACAAAGATTCGGGCATTTATCGTAGCCGAAGATGACAAGCGCCGGACGTCCGCCAAGCGTCTCGCCAAGCGTCAGCTTCCGGCCGCTTGTATCGACCAATTCTCGCTCAAGGCTGAGCTGCGCGCCGAGCTTCGGATCGAAGCTCGGTCGTTCCGCGGCAATCGCCATGCCGGCAATGAACAGACAAAGCGCAGCCAACAAGCTTCTCATCGCCCTGCCCCACGCTGCTGTTGGCAATTCTGGGCCTGCGGCGCACGGGGAACCGCCGCCGTGAGCAGGGCGCAATCAGGCTCCGTGGCCGCTGCCGTCGGTCGCGACCAATCCGGCAGGCCGTGGCTGACCACCGCCCACATGGCGTCATCGATCGGGATGCGCGCGATGCCGGCCTTGCGATCGACCCAGCCAAGCGTCTTGAGCTGGCGATCCTCTTCGGCGCGGAGCGCGGTCAGATCCTGCTGCGGCGTGGTCTGGAGATCCGGGTTCTCGGGATTGGTATTGGCTGGCAGCGGCAACCAGGTCGGCGCGGTGTTGAAGACGAGCTTCACGCCGATCGCAGCTAAAGCGATGAACAGCAGCAGCCCGCCGCCGAAGGCGAGCAGCACACGCGGCTGGACATCGCGCGTCTCGGGATGACGGTCCGCATTAGCCATGGGCGACCTCCCGCTTCCACCAGACGATCCTGTCTGGCCGGCGGAGCAGGAAAAGGAACAGCGCGAGCCACAGCCCGCCCAATCCCATCCAGGCGGCCGCATCGTGCCACAATGCCAGCAGGCCGTCGGCAAAGAGCGGTGGCCGGACTCGCCAAAAGACGTCGATGAAATGGCCGGCCAGAGCGACAGCGGCGAGCCAGACAAGGCCGCGATGGCTGCGCTTCAGCCTGCGGCTGAGCAGGCCCGCGAAAGCCGCGACGTGCACGGCAATCAGCAGCCAAAGAAGATATAGCCAGCCGCCCGTGGAGCGCACGCCGTACCAGCGGATCTCGTCGGGCAAGTCGCCACCCCAGACCACCAGCCATTGCATGAAAGCGAGATAGATCCAGGTCAGCACGAAGCCGAGCAGCATGTTGGCAAGATCCTCGCTGAGCGCGACATCTTCCTCGCCTCCGGGCATGACTTCCACTGCCCGCCTTGCCGCCAGCACCAGGATCGCCAGGGCGAATGCGCCGACCACCTCGGCGGCAGCTTCGCAAAGCGCATAGATGGTCGAGGTGAATTCAGGCTCGAGCGACAGCATCCAGTCGATGGCAAAAACGCTGACGGAAAGCGCGTGAAGGATGAGGCCGAGGGCATATTTCTTTCCGCTGCCACGCTTTGCGGGGTCCTCTGTAGTTAGCATCGTCCAGGCCAGAACGAGCCAGACCGCAGCGCAGAAGGCGAAGCGCAGCAGGAAGAACGGCACATTGAGATAAGCAAGCTTCTCTCGAACCTGCTCAGCAAGCATCGCGGGATCGGCGCCGGCCCATGGGAAGATCAGGTCGAGCCGCATCAGCACCGGCAGGAGCAGGACGAGCGCAAATGGCAGCATCGCGATCATGATCCGCAAAGGCTGGCGGACCGCATCGCCCCAGCGTCCACCGGTCAGCCCGTGTACCATCAGTATGGTCAGCGCGCCGAGCGGCAGGCTGAGCGCGAAGAGAATTGCGGGGAGCCAGGCGCTCAGCATCGCCTTGGCGTCGAGCGATACGCCCAGACCGCAGACGACAAGTCCTACGGCGCCCGCCGACAGAAAGCCTTGCTCGAGGCGGCTCATGGCGAGGCCTCCGCTTCGAGCCGCGCGCGCATGCTTTGCGGAAGTTCGGCGACCGGAGCGTCGCGCGAATATTGCAGCGCGCGGATATAGGCGATGATCGCCCAGCGGTCCTGCGGCGGCACCCTGGCTGCATAAGAATACATGGCGCCATAGCCGTTGGTGATGACGTCGTAGAAGTGCCGGTCCGAGGCCTTGCGCAGGGCTTCCTGGTGGTAGCTCGGCGGCGCCGGAAAGCCGCGCTGGACGATCATGCCGTGACCATCGCCGGTGCGGCCGTGACAGGGCGAGCAGAAGATGTCGAAACGCTGCTGCCCGCGCTGCAGCAGCTCGATCGTGATCGGATAAGGGATTTTGTCCGGGACCGGCGTCAGATCGGCGTCGCGCGCCACCGTTCCTGTAACGGGCGTCCGCGCCGACATGCCGTCGGCGAACTGGTTGCTGGCCTCCAGCGGATCGTAGCGCGGCTGGTCCTCCATATCCTGCCGGCAGCCGGCGACGGCCAGCGCACCCAACATAAGCGTGAGGCCGAGGCGCCTCACGCCTCGACCTCCTCGACCATCTCGGCGCCGAGCCGCGTCAGCTGGCCCCTGGTCACGCCCTTGCGGTATTTGGGATCGGCCGCTTCGATCAGCAGATAGAACTTGCCGCCGCGCGCGTAGCTGAAGCTCTCGGCGTTGAAGACGGGGTGATGATAGCGGGGCAGCCCATTGGCCGCGAGCACCCCCAGGAAACCCGCGAAGGCGGCGCCGAGAATGCCGGCCTCGAACGCGATGATGACGAAAGGCGGCCAGGAGTGCAGCGGCCGGCCACCGACATTGATGGGATAATCGACTTCGACAGAGTACCAGATCAGCGCATAGACGAGTGCCGCGCCGGCAATGCCGCCGGCGAGCACGGCCCAGGGCAGGCGCGTCTTCGGTATCTCCAATATCCGTTCCAGTTCCTTCATCGGGAACGGCGAGAACGCATCCATGCGCCGATAGCCGCGCTCGCGCATGCCGCGCGCCGCCGCGATGAGCGCTTCGGGACCGGCAAACACCGCCATGAGGCCGTAGAGGCTCATCGGATCTTGCCCTCCTCTTCGGCCAGTTCCTCGACCTCGAAGATGGTGATCGCCGGCAGGATACGGATGAACAGGAAGACGAGCGCGAAGAAGGTGCCGATCGAGCCGAACAGGATGCCGAAATCGAGCCAGGCCAGCGACTGCTCGCCCCAGGCAGACGGCAGGTAATCGCGGCTCGGCCCCGTCACGACGATGATGTAGCGCTCGATCCACATGCCGACATTGATGGCGACGGCGATCGCGAACAGCAGCGGCATGTTGCGGCGGATGCGTCTGAACCACAGCAATTGCAGCACGCCGCAGTTCAGGCTCAGCATTATCCAGAACAGCGGCGCATAGGGACCCAGCGCGCGCTGCGCCATCATGGTGCGTTCGTAAGGCTCGCCCGAATACCAGGCGAAGAATGCTTCCGAGACATAACCATAGGCGACGACCATGCCGGCGGCGATCATCAGCTTGGCGGCATTGTCCATATGCCTGAGCGTGATCAGGTCCTTGACTGAGAAGGCCCACCGCAATGGAATGGCGATGGTGAGCACCATGGCGAAGCCGGAGAGCAGCGCGCCGGCGACGAAATAGGGCGGGAAGATCGTCGAGTGGTAACCGGGCGTGATCGCGAAGGTGAAGTCGAGCGAGACGATCGAATGCACCGAAACGACCAGCGGCGTGGCGAGCGCCGCAAGCAGGAAATAAACGACCTGGTAACGCGCCCAGTGATAGGCCGAGCCGCGCCAGCCGAGCGCCAATATGCCGTAGAAGAGCTGCGCCGGTCTCGACCTGGCACAGTCGCGCAGCACTGCAAGATCCGGCAGCAGCCCCATATACCAGAACAGCAGCGAGACGGTCGCGTAGGTGGCGATTGCCGCGAAGTCCCAGACCAGCGGGCTTCGCCATTGCGGCCAGTGCATATGCACATTGGGCAGCGGCAGCAGCCAGTAGAAGAACCACGGTCGCCCAAGATGCAGGATGGGAAACAGGCCGGCCATGGCGACGGCAAACAACGTCATGGCCTCGGCGAAGCGGTTGATCGAGGCGCGCCAGGGTTGGCGCAGCAGCAACAGCACCGCCGAGATCAGCGTGCCGGCATGACCGATGCCGATCCACCAGACGAAATTGGAGATCATCGTGCCCCAGACCACCGGCATGTTGATACCGAGGCCGCCGACGCCGACCGCGATGAGATAGGTGATCGAATAGAGCAGCAGCAAAACCAGCAGGAAGCAGAGCAGGAACGCTGTCCAGAAATGGCGCGGCAGGCGGCCGTTGAGCACAATGGAGCCGATGCGGCCGCTGATCTCGGGAAAATCGTGACGGCCGCGCAGGACAGCCGGGCTGTTCGCGCTCGCTTCAGCCATCGGTCGCCTCGCCCGGCTTGGCAAGCTTGCCGTTCGGATTGGAGATCTTGCCGAGATAGGTGGTGCGCGGCCGTGTGTTCAGTTCCTCCAGCAGCGCGTAATTCTGCGGCGCGCTTTTCTCGCGAACGACCTTTGCATCTTTCTTGTTGCGATCGCCGAAGGTGATGGCCTGCGTCGGGCAGGCCTGCTGACAGGCGGTGACCACTTCGCCATCGGCCATGCCGCGGTTCTCGATCTGCGCCTGGATGCGCCTGGCGCTGATGCGCTGGACGCAATAGGTGCATTTCTCCATCACCCCGCGCGAGCGCACGCTGACATTCGGATTGTGCACGCCCTGCTCCGGACCTGCCTCCTCCTTGTCGAAGGATTGATGATCGAGGAAGTTGAAGCGCCGCACCTTGTAGGGGCAATTCTGCGAACAATAGCGCGTGCCGATGCAGCGGTTATAGACCTGCGCATTCAGTCCATCATGCGTGTGCACGGTGGCGTTGACCGGACACACCACTTCGCACGGCGCCTTTTCGCAATGCATGCAGGGCACCGGCTGGAAAAATGTCTCGGGCGCGTCGACCGGCCCGGCATAGTAGCGGTCGACCCGCAGCCAATGCATCTCGTGGCCGCGCTCGCATTCCTCCGGCCCGACCGGCGCGATGTTGTTCTCCGCCTGGCAGGCCGAGACGCAGGCCATGCAGCCGGTGCAGGCCGAGAGGTCGATCGCCATCGCCCAGGCTTCCTGGTCGTACGGCCAGTCGGGATAGAGCGATTCCGTCGGCGCCGGCGGCGCATTCTTGCGCACGAAATCCGGGTTCTGTCGGAATGCATCGAGCGACGCGTAGCGCACGATGGCGCGCCCCTCCATCGCTTGGTGATGCTGCGTGGTGATGACCCGCATGCTGTGTCCGCGCGGCGCGATGGCCGCGCCGGTCGCGAACCATTCCGAACCACGGCGCAAATGGAAGGCGTCGTAGCCTTGCGATAGCGCAGCAACGGAACCGACCTTTCGCCCGAAGCCGAAGGACAGCGTTATCGTCTCGTCCGGGTGGCCGGGCACGATCCAGGCAGGTGCATCGACATCCGCCCCATTGGAGGCGATATTGACGACCTCGCCATTTCCGACCTTCAATCGCTCGGCGGTGGCGGGCGAGACGAGCGCAGCGTTGCCCCACACAATCTTCGTCAAGGGTCGCGGCAGTTCCTGCAGCCATGAGGCGTTGGCGAAACGGCCGTCGCGCAACCAGGGATCCGCGACGAAGCGGACATCGATGCCGCTGTCTGCCTTTGCTGCCGGCTTCAGTCCCGCCAGGTCCGGCGGCACTGTGACGGATACCGGTTTGGCAGCACTGTCCGCCATGACACCGTCGCGCAGAGCCTTTCTCCAGGCATCATCATCGAGTTGCGTCCAATGCTGCCGGATAAGCGAAAGCGGATCGGCCTCGAACCCGCCGCCAAGCACGGCAAGAAGCTGATGCGCGGTCTTGCCGTCGTAAAGCGGTTTGATCAGCGGCTGGACCAGGGAGGTGCTGCCTTCATAGGCGCGGATGTCGCTCCAGCTCTCGAGCTCATGCGCAGCGGGCACATGCCAGTGCGCCAGGAACGCCGTCTCGTCGCGGTAGAGGCCGTGATGGACAAGCAGATTCAGTCCCGAAAAAGCCTTGCGCATATCGAGGTTTGCCGGGCCGGTGTGCAGCGGGTTTGCACCCAGCGCCACCACGGTGTCCACAGCCCCATCGCCGATTGCCTCGCGCAGCGCTCCGAGATCGCCGTCGACCGACAGCGAATCCGGCGCCTCGATCAGCTCGACCGTGTTGCCAAGCGCGCCAAGCTTCGCATTGGCGGCAAGCGCGACCGCATGAACGAAGGCGCTCTGCTGCGCTCCGGCAATGACCAGCGCATTGCGGCCTGCCGCTTTCAGGTCGTCGACCAGCACCGTCATCAAGGCCTGGTCGATCGGCGAGTTGGAAGCTCCGGTTTGGCCGGTCGACGCCGCGTCTAATCCGGCAGCCACAGCTTCGACGTCGCTTGGCTTGATCGCAAGCCGATGATCGGCGGCGGCTCCGGTGATTGTCGGCGTCGACTCCACCGCATAAAGCCGGCTCATCCGGTCGGACGGATCGCGTACACGTCGCCGCGCAGCAAAGTCGCGCGCATAAGCGAGCCGCCCAGGCCCTTCGCCGAGGAAATCGGCGTCGAGGCTGACGATCGTTTCGGCACGATCAAAGCGATAGACCGGCGTCAGCGCCGACCCGAACAGGGTGCGCGACGCCTCCATCGCGGCCGGCATCGCCAACGGATCATGGCGATAGAGTTTCAGCCTCGGATAGCGTGTCCGCAGCGCATCCAGCTGCGCCGCGAGCGTCGGCGAGGTGGTCGCTTCAACCAGCAACGCCCCGCCCTGCCCTTGCGATGCCGTCCATCGCGAAACGAGCCCCGCCATTGTCTTCAGGAAATCGCCGTACGATGCCGGCTGGCCATCCTTGAGCGGCGTGCGTGAACGGTTCGGGTCGAACAGCGTCAGCACGGCTGCCTGCATCACCGCGTCGGTGGCGCCGCGCGAGGCCGGATGGTCGGGATTGCCTTCGATCTTGGTCGGCCGCCCTTCATGGCTTTCGACGATGGCGCCGATACCGAAGCCGTCACTCGACAGCGTCGTCGCATAGTAGACAGGCTTGCCGGGGACCAGGATTTCCGGCTGGCGCACATAGGGCACGATGCTTTCCGCCCTGCTGCAGGCGGCCAGCCCGGCAAGCGACAGCGAGGCGCCCATCAGCTTCAGCAGCGTGCGCCGGTTCGGCTTTGCCGGCAGGCGTTCCGCGATTGCCGGGAACTCGGCCTCGACGAAGCGGCGGAAATCGGCAGCGCCGGCGATCTCGTCGAGGCTGCGCCACATTTCACCGCCATGCGCCAGCCGCTTGCGCAGAGCCTCGATGTCGATGGCGGAACCAGGCCTGTCAGCGATGGCAGACATAGCAATCCGTCATCGTCTCGGGATGGATGTCGAGCACGCCGATCAGCTGCCGCCTGATCTCAGCGATGTCCGCGGGCGGCTGCCAATGCATCAGGAACACGTCCTGCAGGGGACGTAAATTCGGCTCCGGGTTGCGATGACAGCCGAGGCACCACTCCATGCTCAGTGTGCGCGCCCGCATCGTCAGCGGCATCTGGTCGACCTCGCCATGGCAGATCTCGCAGGCGACGCCTTTGTTGATGTGGATCGCATGATTGAAGAAGACAAAATCCGGGACGCCGTTGACGCGCTGCCATTCGATCGGCTTGCCGCCGGCCAGACTTGCACGCACCGGCGCTAGCATGCCGGCATTGGTGAAAAGCTGCGAATGGCAGGTCATGCAGACTTCGGTCGCCGGCAAACCCGCCGAAGACGAGGTCTCGACGCCATTGTGACAATAGCGGCAGTCGATGCCGAGCTGGCCGACATGGTGCTTGTGACTGAACGGCACCGGCTGCGCCAATGGCTCACCTACTCCCGTTACCAGGTCCGAACGGGGAAGGATTGTCCCGATCGCGGCTGCGATCAACAGAACCGCACAACTTCCCCAGATGACAAAGCGCGCAACGCCATTGGCGTTTTTCGAGAAGATTTGCGGCATCCCCTCGCCGATTCTGCTGAAGGCAAACCCAGAGTTGACGCCCCCTAACGGTGCTTTCGCCGCCAAGGTTCCGCGCCCGCGTCGGAATCACAGAATGGTGACTGCAACCGGGAACAGGTCGCGGATTTAATCCGCAACCACCGCCGCTCCCATGCGTTTCGGCGGCCGCCACTCCACGGAAACCAAGGTCGGCACGAAGTCATCGCCCACGCTTTGCCGACCAGGTGACAGAGATCGGCCACCCGGGCTAAAGACTTCAGCGCTTCAGGTCGTTGCGACGCCGCCCCGTCGGCTGTGACGGACCGCCCTTCCGCTCCGCCGGCCGCCGGCTTCGGCGCCTGGCGAGGAAATACATCCAGATCAGAATGAGGATCAGAGGGATACCCGCGATGGGCAGCATCCACACCCCAAGGTGAAACATGGGTTTCGCCTATTAGAGAAAATAGCTATGCGCATGCATCGCAGGCATGCTCAAGCGAGCAACTGCTCGATCCTGATCGGCAAATCGCGGATGCGTTTGCCGGTGGCATGGTAGACTGCGCTGGCGACAGCCGCGGCCGTGCCGACATTGCCCAGTTCGCCCAAGCCCTTCACGCCGGCCGGGTTGACCGCGTGGTCGACTTCCGGAACCAGGATCACCTGCAGGTCCTTGATGTCGGCATTCACCGGCACAAGATAGTCCTGCAGGTCGCGGTTGACGTAGCGGGCATAGCGGCTGTCGACTTCCGTCGCTTCATGCAGCGCCTGGCCAATGCCCCAGATCATGCCGCCCATCAGTTGGCTGCGCGCGGTGCGCGTGTTCATGATGCGGCCGGCCGCGAACGCGCCGACGATGCGCGGCACGCGGATCTCCCTCGTGTAGCGGTTGATGCGGACTTCGACGAACTCGGCGCCGAAGGCGTATTTCACCGAATCCTCATCCTGCTCGCCACCGTGGAATTCCGGCATGCCGGCATAGAGCTTCTTCAGCGCTTCGGGCGTCGCACCCTTGGGCGCGAACTCGGTATATTCCTCGATTGCGCCAACCTGCATGGTCTTCAGGACATCTTCGACCTTTGCCGAAGCGCCGCCCTTGGCCACGATCTTTCCGTCGGCGAGGTCGAGTTCCTCGTTGTGAGAGCCCGCCAGCGGCCCGCCCTCGGCGGTCGCGCCGGCATAGAGCTTGGCGCGGATGGCATCGCAGGCCTTCAGCACTGCCGAGCAGACACTCGCGGTGGAGATCGAGCCCCCCGAGACAGGAGCGGGAGGCAGGCTGCTGTCGCCCATTTCGACGCTGATCCGATCGATGCTGACGCCGAGACGTTCCGACGCCATCTGACCGGCCACAGTGCGCACGCCGGTTCCGATCTCGTGCGAACCGCATTGCAGCCGCACATCGCCATCGACGGTCAGGCGCACCCGTGCCGCGCATGGCGCGACTGCGGTTGGATAAATCGCCGTCGCGCAGCCCATGCCGACCAGCCAGTCGCCGTCGCGCATCGCTCCCACTTTCGGGTCCCGCTTCGCCCAGCCAAAAGCCTCGGCCGCTTGGTCATAGCACTGGATCAGCGAGCGGCTGGAGAACGGCTTCTTGCCGATCGGCTCTGTCTTCGGTTCATTGATCCGGCGGAATTCCACCGGGTCCATGCCGAGCGCTACCGCCATTTCGTCCATGGCGTTTTCCAGCGCATAGACATAAGGCGTCTCGGGCGGCGAGCGCATATAGCCGGGCGTGTTGCGGTCCGCCTGCACCAGCGAGACATGTGTCAGCACAGAACCGTAAGCATACATGCGGCCGGTTGCCGACGTGCCGCCCACGACATAGGAGTCCGGCCGCGAGGTGACCTCCCAGCCTTCATGCGCGAAAGCAGTAATGCGGCCGTCCTTGCCTGCGCCGATCCGGATGCGGTGCCTTGTCTCCGCCCTATAGGTCTGGGTGCCGAAGGCCTGGATCCGGCTGGTCACGCAACGCACCGGTCGGCCGAGCCGCCTGGCGGCAACCGCGACGATGGCCGTGCGCGGCGTCATCGGTCCCTTGGAACCGAAGGCGCCGCCGATGAAGGGGCTGACGATGCGCACCTTAGCGGGATCGATCTTCAATTGCCTGGCAAGCTCGACCTTCCAGCCGGTCACGTTTTGCGACGGCTCGTGGACGATCAGCTGGTCGCCCTCCCAGAAGGCGGTGGTTGAGAACAGCTCGATCGGATTGTGGTGCTGCGTGGGCGTCGAATAGCGCGCGTCGATCTTCACCGCGGCCTCTCTATAGGCGGCATCGAAGTCGCCGGCCTTCACGTCTTCCTTGAACAGAGGACTCTTGCCGGCGGCAGGAATGGTTGCCGTGCCCGGACTGTCGAAGCTCGCCGTGGGCGTCTCCGCATCATACTCGGCGCGGATCAACTGCGCCGCCTCTTCGGCGGCTTCGAATGTCTCGGCAACCGCGAGCGCGATGATCTGGCCGTCATGGAAGATCGTCCGGTCATGCAGCGGCCCGATCGAGGTGGCGCCGGAATTGCCGAATTTCGGCTTCTCGACCTTGTCCATGTCGCCATAAGTGACGATATCGAGCAACCCGGGCACGGCACGAGCGTCGTCGAGATTAAGCTTGGCTACCTTGCCCTTGGCAATGCTGCTGGTGGCCAGCGCGCCGTAAGCGATGTTGGCGGTCGGCAGGTCGGCTGGGTAATGCGCCTGCCCGGTGACCTTGAGCCGTGCATCGACGCGCGGCAGCGGTTGGCCCTGGTTCTCTTTCGGTCTCGGAGCGGCAGTGTCCATGGTCACACCTTCATGTCGCGGGTTTCGAGCAGCGCGCGCACCAGCGTTCGCTTACCGAGCTCGATCTTGAATGCGTTGTGCTGGCGCGGCTCGGCCCCGGCGAAGGCGGCATCCGCCGCCGCCCCCGCCGAAACCTCGTCGAGCGTCTTTCCTTGCAGGGCTTCCTCCGCGGCTTTGGCACGCCACGGCACGGTCGCCACGCCGCCCAAGGCAATGCGCGCCTCGCGTACGTTGTCGCCGTCCAGGTCGAGCGCAACGGCCGCCGAAGCCAGCGCGAACGCGTAGGATTCGCGGTCTCGGATCTTCAGATAAAGCGAGCGCCGCGCCCATGGCACAGCCGGCACTTCTATGGCGGTGATGATCTCGTCAGCAGCGAGATCGGTCTCGATCTCAGGCGTATCGCGTGGCTGACGATGCAGCTTGGCGAGCGGTATCTTTCGCGCTCCACGCGAGCCTTCGGCACGCACGACGGCATCGAGCGCGATCAGCGCCTGGGCAAAGTCGCCGTGATACGTCGCGATGCAGGCATCGCTGCCGCCCAGCACCGCATGCTGCCGGTTGAAACCCTCCATCGCAGCGCAGCCGGACCCTGGCACGCGCTTGTTGCAGTGCCAGGATGTCTCGCGAAAATATTCGCAGCGCGTGCGCTGCAGGACATTGCCGGCGAGACTTGCCATGTTGCGGATCTGGCCGCTTGCGGCCAGCCGCAAGCTGTCGGCAATAACGGGATAGCCGCGCTTGAGCTCAGCGTGATCTGCCGCCTCGCCCATCCGCACCAGAGCCCCGAAGCGGATGCCCTCGTCGGTCACCCGGATTTGCCTGAGGCCTGGATCCTTGAGCCGGTTGAGGTCGACCAGCCGGCTCGGCTCGGCAACGCCGAGCTTCATATAATCGGCAAGGTTGGTGCCCCCGGCGATGAACTGCGCATTCGCTCGCGTCGGCTGGTCGTCCTCGGTCGTGAAGCGAGATGCGATCGCGACGGCCGCGGAAATGTCGGTCGGCTGTTCGTAGACGAAGGGACGCATATCAGGCTCCCTTCATCTGATCGCGTGCCTGCAGGACGGCAGCGACAATGTTTGGATAGGCGGCGCAACGGCAGATATTGCCGCTCATATAGTCGCGGATGTCGTCTTCGGATTTTGCGTGCCCTTCATTGATGCAACCAATGGCCGACAGGATTTGGCCCGGCGTGCAGTAGCCGCACTGGAAGGCATCGTGGTCGATGAAGGCCTGCTGCATCGGATGCAGCTTACCGTCGCTGGATGCCAGCCCCTCGACGGTCGTCACATCCTTGCCGGCATTCATCACCGCGAAACTGAGACAGGAGAGCACGCGTTTGCCGTCGACAAGAACCGTGCACGCCCCGCATTGTCCATGGTCGCAACCCTTCTTGGTGCCGGTTAGCCCGACATGATCCCGCAAGGCGTCAAGCAAGCTCGTTCTCGTATCGAGCGACAGCTCATAAGCCTGCTTGTTGATCCGCATCGACGTCACCACTGGCTCGCGAAGTTCCGGGCCAGCGGCGGCAGGCGCTTCGGCTTTCGCCGATGAAACGAGCAATGGTGCCGCGGCGGCCGAGACTGTGCCTGTCATGAAATTGCGCCGGCTGAGGCCAAGCGTGGATGGGAGGGAAGGCTGGGACATGGCTCGCTCCTGGCTGGCTGCTCATCGGGGGCTAACCATTCATGCAGGCCATTGTTCCGGCCTGGCCGGCGCGGGATCCTAGGCCTCACAGAAGTGTGATCCTGCCCTTCGAAGATGCTCATCATGTGGGAACATGCATGCCGGGTTCGAGTTCTACGGCCAATACCAACGCTGATGGCGGGCCGATATGAAATCGAAACTGGTCGCACAGACTTCTGGGCAAAGGACATTCGTGGTTGTGCTGGACCCAGGCGAGGAAGCATTTGCTGCCCTGTCCGACTTCGCCGACGAGCAGGGAATTGCCGGCGCCTCGCTGACCGCGATCGGCGCATTCGAGAAGGCGACCGTTGGCTGGTTCGACTTCGGCTCGAAATCTTACCGCAAGATCCCGGTCGGCGAGCAATGCGAGGTTCTGAGCGCTGTTGGCGACATCGCGGTCGACGACGGCGGCAGACCGAGCCTGCACATCCATGCTGTCCTGGGTTTAAGCGACGGATCGACGCGCGGCGGCCACCTTGTTGAAGGCATCGTCAAGCCTACGCTCGAAGTCACGGTGACAGAATCGCCCGCTCACCTGCGGCGCACCAAACGCCCCGGCCTTGGCATCGCCTTGATCGATCTCGACGCCTGAGGGCCGACGATGGCAGCGGCCGCGACCGACGCGTTTCCTCTCCCCCTCGATACATCCCCGATGGAGGCTCGGATCGACGAAAAACTGCCGCAGGACAAAGACGCCTGGCAGTTCGAACCGAAATGGGATGGGTTTCGCTGCCTCGCTTTCAAGAATCGCAAAACGGTCGATCTCAGGGCGAAGTCGGGCAAGCCGCTTGGGCGTTACTTTCCCGAACTCACAGCAATGATGCAAAACCTCGAAGCCAAGGATTTCGTGGTCGACGGCGAAATCGTCATCGAGATCGGCGGCGCCGCATCCTTCGACGCGCTGCAGATGCGGCTTCATCCAGCCGAGAGCCGCATCCGCAAGCTGAGCGCGGAGACGCCGGCGCGGCTGATCCTGTTCGATATGCTGGTCGCGCCGGGCGGCAAATCGCTGCTCGAAGTCGCGCTGACGCAAAGACGCACGGCAATTGAAGACTTCGTCGCGCAAGCAAACACGGACGCTCTTCAGCTCTCGCCCTGCACCACCAGTTTCGCGACCGCCAGGCGATGGCTGGAGGACGCCGGGCATGGCTCTACCGACGGCGTCGTCGCCAAGCGGCTGAGCGATCCCTATCAGCCGGGCGAGCGCGCGATGATCAAGGTCAAGCGGCTGCGCACTGCCGACTGCGTGGTCGGCGGCTTCCGTTATCTGAACGGCAAGTCGCAGGTCGGATCGCTATTGCTTGGCCTCTACAATGAACGAGGCTTGCTTGACCATGTCGGCTTCACCTCGACAATCGCCAACGAGGAACGAGCCACGCTCACGAAGAAGTTGGAGGCGCTGCGTGGCGGGCCCGGCTTCACCGGCAAGGCGCCGGGCGGGCCGAGCCGCTGGAGCACCGAGCGCAGCGGCGAATGGGAGCCGTTGCGGCCGGAACTGGTCGTGGAAGTCCGCTTCGACCACGTCACCGGCGAGCGGTTCCGGCATGGCACTCGATTCATTCGCTGGCGGCCCGAAAAAGCGCCGCGCCAATGCACGTTCGAGCAGATCTCGTAGCAGCGCCCCTCCGGAACAACCGACCCCATCAAACGGTTTATGGTTAGAACAGCCCGCGTCACGGACGCACCTATCTTGGAGACGAGAAATGGATCCGCGCGACAAACAGCGAGCCGCAAGGCGGGATGAAACCGAAGCTCCCGGCATCGAACAACAGGACTGGGACGCTCTTGATAATGGTCGGGTGCCGCCTGGCAGCGTCGCCGTAAACGGCGATCCGGAGGACGATGCCGAAGCACAAGGCGTCCTCCCCGAAGAGGATGACGACAACCCCTATCAGGAGAGCGACGAAGCCTTGCCCGACGACGAGGAAGAACGTGTGCTGTCGCGGGATCCTTCCAAGGAAGGCAGTCGTTTTGACGAAGCATAGCGAAAGCTAGCAGCGATGGGATTTTCCCGCCTTTTATTGCCTGCAATGTTCCGTGGGCTGCGAGAAAGCATCGCCGCAGAGCAAGGCGGTCGCGGCGCCACATCAGAAGACCGGCCATTGATCAAGGTTACGTGGGATCCCTACCCATGGGCCGACAAAAATCGGGGGCGCAAATCGGCAGTGGACCCTTCACTGTTTGTAACTGGGGGGAACAACGGAGTGCGGGACAAGTTTTTGATCAAGCAAGCCGCCTCATGTTTGACCTGCAACCATGGCCGAGAAACGCGACAACAAATCCACAGCCGCTCTTCTTAGGCGGCAATTCTCGAATGAAACCATGCGTCGATATCTACGCAGCTTGCCCTTGTTTCACGTAAACCGCTGGCTTCCTGACAAACTGCGCGAATCACTCAAGCGTCTCGACCGCAAGCGTAAGTGAAACCACCGCAATCCAACAAAAGGCGCGGGCCACGCTCTTGCCGTTTCAGACGAACGCGCCATCAGCTCTCCTTCACATTACGATCACAGTCCTTCGAGAGGGGCAGAGACTATGCATCCTTGCTTAAGCGTCCGCGTTTGTAATTCACAAATCCGGAGTACAAGCCATGAAAGTCGACACTCTCCCTGCGCCTACAATCAACCCAGACCAGGTCGATATCCTCGTCAACAAACCGGGACACTTCGTCGAGGAGTGGATCGAGGGGCATGCGGTTAGACCGGCCGCCGAAGCATCCCCGGAAGCCGCGGCAGAAAGACTGGCGAGAGCTTGCATCGCAGACGCGGAGCGGGAAGGCATCCTCGCGGAAGAAATCAGCGATGAGGTCGGCGATTTGAAAGAGTACCTCGCCGACGCGCTCCTCGCCGAGGCCGGCCGCGAAACGGGCGTCGACACCGCTCCGACGGCGCAGGCATTGGGTGACACAAAGGCTTAGCTTCCACGGCAGGGAAGTTTGGATCGCGATGACGCCAATCTCAACACGAGCCGTCCACATTTGCGTTGACATGCAGATGATGTTCTTGCCGCCTGGGCCATGGGCGGTTGAGTGGCTGCCCGCCATCCTGCCGAGGGTGCTTTCGCTTGTCGATGGCAGACCGGAGCGAACGATTTTCACCAGGTTCATAACGGCGAGAAGACCTGGCGAAGGCCAGGGCCATTGGCGTCAATACTATGAGCGCTGGTCGCAGATGACTATCGAATGTGCCGGCCCGGGCAGCCTCGAACTGCTGCCCGAACTGCGTGATTTCGTGCCGCCGGCTCGCGTTTTCGATAAGCCCGTTTACTCTCCCTGGCTGACCGGCGAGCTCCACCGGAGCCTTCAGGCGGAAGGTGTGACCGAGCTTATCGTCAGCGGAGGCGAGGCCGACATGTGCGTGTTGGCGACGCTGCTCGGAGCGATCGACTTCGGTTACAGAACGATCCTGGTCGAGGATGCGATCTGCAGCACATCGGACGAAGCCTACGAAAATATACTCAAGCTGTTCACGACGCGATATTCGCATCATGTCGAAGTCGCCGCTGCGGAGGAGGTTCTGGATTTCTGGCGCTGACCCATCGCTCATCTCGCCCGGCACATGCCGGCCAAGGTGCCGCCCGCCAACGGATGGAGCAGCCGTCCTTCGAATGCTCAGTCGTCAGTGGGTGCGGTCCTCTGGCGCGAAAGACCGGTTGGCCACTGCCAAGTCTGGATCTAACCGGAACCGGCTGTCGGCCGGCCGCCGACTGGCTTCAAGGCGCTGACCCGCAAGATGCTCTCGATGAGATCTTTTTCCCGGAACGGCTTGTTGACCAATGGCACGTCCGATGGGCGGTTTGAAATTGCGTCAGCGTCGGCATAGCCGGTTATCATAACCGCTGGCCAATCGGAGCGCAGGTTGCGCGCGAAGCGAATTACCTCGACTCCGGACACGAGCGGCATTGCGAAATCGGTGACAATGACGTCGAACTCATGCGGTGTCCGTTCAATAATTGCCAGCGCCTCGGCACCCCCTGCTGCGCATGTCACTGTAAATCCGTGTTGCCGAAGCGATTCCGCGGTTAGCTGCCGCAATCCGCTGCTGTCGTCGATCAATAGAAGCGAAGGGAAAGCCTTCCCTGCAGTCTCGACCAGGACTCTCTCTCCATCCAGATCTGCCACATTGTCGGAAGGCTGCTCCGCTGAACGCGGCAGCCACAGCTCCATGGATGTTCCGCGCCCGACGAGGCTGTCTATGCGAAGCGCGCCGCCCGATTGCTTCATGAAACCGTATACCGTGCTGAGACCCAGCCCGGTGCCTTTCCCGACGGGCTTCGTCGTGAAAAACGGTTCGACGACCTTGGTCAGAATCTCCTTCGGGATGCCGGCACCGGTGTCCTTGACGGTGAGGACTACATACTCTCCGGCCGCCAGATCTTCGGAAGGTATTTTGATGACCCGATTTTGCGCCTGCACGGCAATTGTCCCGCCGGAGGGCATCGCGTCGCGCGCGTTGAACACCAGATTCATCAACGCCAACTCCAATTGGCCGACGTCGACATGCGCAGGCCAAACGGAGTTGTCGACCTTCCACTCAAAGCGGATCAGGCCGCCGAGCACGGGAGCCACCAAGCCGTTCATCGTATCTTCCAGCGCGGCCAGCCGCACTGCCGTCGGCTTCAGATTCTGACGCCGCGAAAAGGCAAGCATGCGGTTGACAAGTTCGGCGCCTTGCTTCGCGGAGCGGCGAGTGAGTTCAACGATCTTCTTTGCTTGCTCGTCAAGCGTAAGCTGCCTCTCGAGCAATCCTAGTCCGCTCAGAACCGCGGCAAGCAGATTGTTGAAATCGTGTGCCAATCCTCCGGTGAGTTTCCCGACCGCCTCGAGGCGCTGTGATTGAAGAAGTTGATTTTCGAGTTCTCGTCGCTCGGTCACGTCAAGCAGAGTGCCGAGGATTTCAGGTCGGCGTCCGTCGACACCTTTCGACAGGATTCCTTGGTCGAGAAAGATACGATATTTGCCATCGGCACACTGCCAGCGGAACTCGCATGTGTAGGAGCCTGTCACCTTTGCCGCCAATAAAGCTTCCCGCACCCTGGGTAGATCTTCCGGATGCACCCGGCTCAGCCCAAACCGCGACTCGGACGTCAGTCGCTCAGGTGGGAATCCCGTCAGACGTTCGACACCTTTTGAAACAAAACGTGCTGCAAAAGGCGGCTCGGCGACCCTGGCGTGAAAACAGACGGGCAAGGATCCAAGAATGGCCTCCTGCCGTTCTTCGGCGCTGCGCAGCGATCGTTCGGCCTCGAGCTTTTGTTTTTCGGCCTGCAGGGCCTTCGCCAGCAGTGCCTGTTCGGCGACCGCATTGCGCTGGATCTCGAGCGTCTTTTCGTGAAGCTCGACGAATACAGCCACTTTCGATCGCAGCATGGCGGGGTCGAAGGGCTTGAACATATAGTCCACTGCGCCGGCGTCGTAGCCACGCAGCATATGAGCATCTTCCTTATTGATGGCCGTGAGGAAGATGAGAGGGGTTCGTCTGGACTGTTCGCGCTGGCGGATCAACGCGGCTGTTTCGTAGCCGTCGAGGCCCGGCATCAGAACATCCAGCAAGATAACGGCGAAATCCTCCTTTAGGAGGCAGCGCAGAGCCTCCTCGCCGGATTGCACAGCGACGACTTCCGCGAGTGGAGTGAGAACTTCTTCGATCGCCAACAGGTTTCGTTCGTCATCATCGACTGCCAGGATGCGTGCCTTTGACTGATTGTCCGCCAACTGCACAATCTCCAGTTTCTTCGAACGTACCCGCGACAGCCTTTGCATCGGGCATCCCGTCAGCTGACTGACCTAAGCAGATTTTGGGATGTCTCGACCCGATCGCGAGAGCGACCGATCCAGACCCGCAGCAGTGCCAACAGCAGGTCGAGATCGACAGGCTTGGCAATATAGTCGGAAGCCCCGGCTTCCAGGCATTTCTGCCGGTCGCCTTTCATCGCCTTTGCTGTCACCGATATCAATGGAATATGCGCGATGGAGGGTGTGTTGCGGATACTCCTCATCGTCTCGTAGCCGTCCATCTCCGGCATCATGATGTCGATCAAGGCTGCGTCGACGTCGGCATTCTCCTCCAGCAACGCTATCCCATCGCGACCGCGCTCAGCGTGAAGGACTTCGATATCGTAGGTCTCAAGGACGCTCGTCAGCGAATAGATGTTTCGAATATCGTCGTCGACGATCAGGACTTTCGCGCCCGCAAGATTCGACCTGTTGTCAGCTCGTTCGACACCTGCCCCGCTTTCCTCGCGCAGTCCTCCCGGAAGCGTCGCAGATATATGGAGAGCCAATTGAGCAAAATTCTCAGCTCGCGGGACTGAGGACAAAGCGGGATTCAACGCCAGCACCTGTTCAACTGCCTCTGAATGAGGGGCAAAAAACAGCAGCGGGGGAAGGCCGTCTGAAAACTGGTTGGTGAGCTCGTCAAGGGCCCGCGCATTATCCCTGGCAGACTTTCCAAGCCCAAGGACAACCGCATCGAATGAGGCGAGGTCGATGTCCTCCGCGGTTGCCGCGCGACTGATTGCGGTGACCGAGGTGACGCCGTCCCGGATCGTCTCGACCAGGGAAAGTCGGCGCTCGGGATCGGAGTCAGCCACGAGCACCCGGCGCTGGACGCGCAGGTTCCTCGAATGAATTTCCTGGAACACCTTCACCAGCTCCTCGGATGACACCGGTTTGGTCGAGATGCTCGATGCCCCTTTGCGAGCCAGGCTATCGATGTCTTCCGCTCCGGAAATCACATGAATGGGAATACCGGCGGTCTTCGGATCATGGCGCAGCAGGTCGAAGAGCACCCATCCATCGATGTCCGCAAGGCCGAGGTCCAGCGTGATCGCGTCCGGCACCAGTTTGCGGGCCAGCGCCAAGGTTCCGGAGCCTGCGGTCGACAGGACGCCTTTCAACCCGGCAGACCGTGCCAGGCCCAGCAGCAGACCGCCAAAGGTCGGGTCGTCCTCGACGATCAAAACGACCCTGTCTTGCGCCGATATAGCGTCGCGATCGTCCATCAATTCCGCCGACGGCAAACCGCTGGGCGCTGCTGTCGTCGCGATTGCCTCGGTGGCCGGAAGCAGTTCCGGCTGGCTGGCGGCGGCAATCCTGGGACCGTCGATCGGAATGACGAGCGTGAACGTCGATCCTTTGCCGGGAATGCTTTCGACTCTTAGCTCGCCGCCGAGCAAACGGGCGATCTCACGGCTGATCGAGAGCCCAAGACCGGTTCCTCCATATTTGCGGCTGGTCGTGCCGTCGGCCTGCTGGAACGCCTCGAAGATCAGTTTCTGTTTGTCTTCCGGGATGCCTATACCGGTGTCGGTCACCGCTATGGCAAGCGCTTTCCTGGGCAACTTGGCGCCGTTGCGGCGTCCCGTCTTTTCCATTCTGAAACTCAGGCTGACCTTGCCTTCGGAGGTGAACTTGAAGGCGTTCGACAGCAGGTTGAGCACGATCTGCTGCAACCGCTTCTCGTCCGTACGCACGGTTTCCGGAAGAGCGGGATCGACATTGATGGTAAAGCCCAGACCCTTGTCGGCTGCAAGCTGGCGGAACGTGCGCTCCATATGCTGTCGCAAATGGGCGACTGGCATATCGTTGATGTCGATCGAGACCGTGCCGGACTCGATCTTCGACAAATCGAGAATGTCGTTGATCAGGCTGAGAAGGTCCGTGCCGGCCGAATTGATGGTGCGAGCAAACTCGACCTGCTTTTCGTTGAGGTTGCCCTGCTGGTTCGTGGCAAGCAGATTTGAAAGAATGAGAAGCGAATTGAGCGGGGTTCTGAGCTCATGGCTCATGTTGGCGAGGAACTCGGATTTGTACTTGGAGGTAAGCGCCAGCTGCTCGGCTTTCTCCTCAAGCGCCCGGCGCGCCATCTCGATTTCGAGATTTTTGTTTTCGACCTGCTTTTTCTCATTCTCCAGAAGTTGAGCCTTCTCCTGGAGTTCCTCGTTCGTGGCGTGCAGTTCCTCCTGCTTTTTCGTCAGTTCGGTCTGGCGCGCCTGCAGCTCGGATGTCAGCAATTGCGATTGCTTGAGCAGGCCCTCGGTGCGCATCGTCGCCGCGATCGTGTTGAGGACGATGCCGACCGATTCCATCAGCTGATTGAGAAACGATTGGTGCGTGTCGCGGAACTCGCTGAAGGATGCGAGCTCGATGACGGCCTTGACCTCATCTTCGAACAAGGCAGGCAGAATGATGACGTTCGCCGGCGAGGCGCTGCCAAGCCCCGATGTGACGCGCAAAAAGTCCGGCGGAACATTGTCGAGCATAATGGCTCGCTTGTCGGCAGCACTTTGTCCGACGAGACCCTCACGCAGATCGAGGCGTTGCTTGATTGCCGCCTTGCTTTCGGCACCATAGGACGCCGCCAGTTCCAGATAGGACTCCTCCTCGTCCCGATTGGTCACGTAAAAGACGCCGTATTGCGCGTTCACAAGCGGAGCGAGCTCGGACATGATGAGACGCGACACGGTGGCCAGATCGCGCTCTCCCTGCAGCATGCGGGAGAAACGCGCGAGATTTGTCTTCAGCCAATCTTGCTCGGCGTTTTTCAACGTCTGATCCTTGAGATTGCGGATCATCTCGTTGATGTTGTCCTTGAGCGCGGCGACCTCTCCGGAAGCCTCGACGCTGATCGAGCGCGTCAGATCGCCCTTCGTCACCGCCGTCGAGACCTCGGCGATTGCGCGGACCTGGGTGGTCAGATTGGCCGCCAACTGATTGACGTTGTCCGTAAGATCGCGCCACAGACCGGCGGCGCCAGGCACGCGTGCCTGGCCTCCAAGCTTGCCTTCGATGCCGACTTCGCGCGCGACATTGGTCACCTGGTCGGCAAAGGTGGCGAGCGTTTCGATCATCCCGTTGATGGTGTCGGCCAGGGAGGCGATTTCGCCCTTCGCGTCCACAGTCAGCTTGCGTTTGAGATTGCCTTGCGCAACCGCAGTCACCACGTCGGCGATGCCGCGCACCTGGTTGGTCAGATTGGTGGCCATCAGGTTGACGTTGTCGGTCAGATCCTTCCAGGTGCCGGCCACGCCGCGCACTTCGGCCTGACCGCCAAGCTTTCCTTCCGTGCCGACTTCACGTGCGACGCGTGTCACCTCGCCGGCGAAGGAGTTCAGCTGGTCGACCATGGTGTTGATGGTCGACTTGAGCTCGAGGATTTCGCCCTTCACGTCGACGGTGATCTTCTTCGAAAGATCGCCTCGCGCGACCGCCGTCGTCACTTCGGCGATGTTGCGAACCTGGCCGGTCAGATTCTCGGCCATGGAATTCACGTTGTCGGTCAAATCCTTCCATGTACCGGCCACGCCTCGCACCTGGGCTTGGCCGCCGAGCTTTCCTTCGGTGCCGACTTCGCGCGCCACGCGAGTCACCTCGCCGGCGAAGGAGTTCAGCTGATCGACCATGGTGTTGATGGTCGACTTGAGCTCAAGGATCTCGCCCTTGACGTCCACGGTGATCTTCTTGGAAAGGTCGCCGAGCGCCACGGCCGTGGTCACTTCCGCGATGTTGCGCACCTGGCCCGTCAGGTTGGCCGCCATCGCATTCACATTGTCGGTCAGGTCCTTCCAGGTGCCGCCCACGCCTCTGACCTGCGCTTGGCCGCCGAGCTTGCCGTCCGAACCGACCTCGCGCGCCACGCGCGTCACCTCCGAGGCAAAGGAATTCAGCTGATCAACCATCGTGTTGATCACATCCTTGATCTGCAGGATCTCTCCCAAGGCATCGACGGTGATCTTCTGCGTCAGATCGCCGGTCGCGATCGCGGTTGCGACCTTGGACACGTCGCGCAACTGCACGGTCAGATTGCCGGCCATGGCGTTGACGTTGTCGGTCAGGTCTTTCCAAGTGCCGCCGACGCCTTCCACATGGGCCTGGCCGCCGAGCTTGCCTTCCGAACCGACCTCGCGCGCCACGCGCGTGACTTCGGAGGCGAAGGAGTTCAGCTGGTCGACCATCGTGTTGACGGTATCCTTGAGCTCGAGGATCTCGCCTTTGACGTCCACGGTGATCTTCTTGGAAAGGTCGCCGCGGGCGACGGCTGTCGTAACCTCGGCGATGTTTCGAACCTGGCCAGTCAGGTTGGCCGCCATCAGATTGACGTTGTCGGTCAGGTCTTTCCAGGTGCCCCCGACGCCCCTCACCTCTGCCTGCCCGCCGAGCTTGCCTTCCGTGCCCACTTCGCGCGCAACGCGCGTGACTTCGGAGGCGAAGGAGTTCAGCTGATCGACCATCGTATTGATGGTATCCTTGAGCTCGAGTATCTCCCCCTGCACTGCCACCGTGATCTTTTTCGACAGGTCACCCGAAGCAACCGCCGTCGTGACCTCGGCAATGTTGCGCACTTGGCCGGTGAGGTTCTCGGCCATGGAATTGACGTTGTCGGTCAGGTCTTTCCAGGTGCCGGCGACGCCGCGAACCTGGGCCTGGCCGCCGAGCTTGCCCTCGGTGCCGACCTCGCGCGCGACGCGCGTGACCTCGGATGCGAACGAGTTCAACTGATCGACCATCGTGTTGATGGTGTTCTTGAGTTCCAGGATCTCGCCCTTCACGTCGACGGTGATCTTCTTCGAGAGATCGCCCAGCGCGACCGCCGTCGTCACCTCGGCAATGTTGCGAACCTGGCCGGTCAGATTCTCGGCCATCGAGTTCACATTGTCGGTGAGGTCCTTCCACGTGCCGCCGACGCCTTCGACCCGCGCCTGGCCCCCGAGCTTGCCTTCCGTGCCGACCTCGCGCGCGACGCGCGTCACTTCCGATGCGAACGAGTTCAACTGATCGACCATCGTGTTGATGGTGTTCTTGAGCTCGAGGATCTCGCCCTTCACATCGACAGTGATCTTCTTAGACAAATCGCCTGACGCCACCGCAGTGGTCACCTCGGCGATGTTGCGCACCTGGCCGGTAAGGTTGGTGGCCATGGCGTTGACGTTGTCGGTCAGGTCCTTCCACGTGCCGGCCACGCCCTTCACCCGCGCTTGTCCGCCGAGCTTTCCCTCCGTTCCAACCTCACGCGCGACACGTGTCACTTCGGAGGCAAAGGAAGCCAGTTGCCCCACCATCGTGTTGACGATCTTGCCTATGCGCAGGAACTCCCCGCGCAGCGGGCGGCCGTCGATTTCGACCATCATTGTCTGGGAAAGGTCGCCCTTGGCCACTGCCCCGATGACGCGGGCCACTTCGGCGGTCGGTTGAACCATGTCTTCGATCAGGTCGTTGACCGACCTGACGCTTGATTCCCAGCTGCCGGTGGCATTGCGGACATGACCCCGCTCGCCAATTCTGCCGTCCTTACCGACCACTCTGCTCAGCCGCTCAAACTCTTTCGTCACCTGATCGTTGAGTTCGACGATCTGGTTGAAGGCATCGGCAATATCGGAATCGATTCCTTCGTAGATGTTGTCGATCCGGACGGAAAAGTCGCCTCGCCTGAAAGCCTTTAAGGAATTGAGAATCTGACGACGATCTAATTGCGCCCTTGATGCCTGCACGTTCACAGTGCCCCTCCCCAGTCCACCTGTTTGTGAAGAAACTGATGATCAGATGAAGTCCCGCCCTCGCGGCGAGGTATACAATTCACCGCAAGCTCCACAACGTGGTGGGCGCCAATTTGTTCCGACACGCAGATCGAATCTTATCCGCACGCCGGCAAACGCTTAAAAAAGCGCGAGGGCTCGCCCGTTATTTGGCTTGCTTTGCCTTGGATTGCTTGGCGTAGTCAGCCCAATCGGAAGCTGCGACACCGCCGCCCGCGGGCTCTTGTCAACTTTGGCGAACCGCTTCGTAAGCTATTGACGGAGAAGGATTATGTTAGTCGCAGAGGGCGATTCCGCAGGCGGCCCGGCAAGGCCGGCTCGCCTCATGCCATCTCGGGGCGTCTTGAAGCTTCGCGGATCGCCTTGTGGACATTGCGCTGCAGGTCCATGAACTCCGCGCTTTCCATGACCTCTTCCCGGCGCGGGCGCTCTATGTCGACGTTGAAGGTTCGCATGATGCGTCCCGGGCCGATCCCCATGACGACGATGCGGTCGGACAGATAGACGGCCTCCTCCACGTCATGGGTGACGAAGAGCACGGTCAGCCGGTGCTCCTCCCAGATCTGCGTCAGCAGCTCCTGCATCTGGTGCCTGGTCAAGGCGTCGAGCGCGCCGAAGGGCTCGTCCATGAGCAGCATCTTGGGCCGGTAGGACAGCGCCCGCGCGATGGCGACGCGCTGCTTCATGCCGCCCGACAGTTCGGACGGGTAGAGGTCGGCGCAGTGCGGAAGCTTGACGAGGTCGAGATGCTCGCGCGCGATCCTGCGGCAGGTCGAGCGATCATAGCCGGCGGCCTTGAGGGCAAATTCTATGTTCTGCTGCGCCGTCAGCCAAGGCAGCAGCGTGTAGGACTGGAAGACGACGCCGCGGTCGAGGCCGGGCTTGAGGATCGGCGAGCCGTCGATGTCGAGCTCGCCCGCGTCGAAATCCTGCAGCCCGGCAACGATCGACAGCAGCGTGCTCTTGCCGCAACCCGACGTGCCCACCAGCGAGACGAACTCGTTATCGGCAAGGTCGAGATTGATGTCGCGCAGCACCTGCGTGCGCCGCTCCCCGGTGCCAAAGCTCTTGTGGAGGCCTTCGATGCGCAGTTTGGGCACACTCATCGGGCGGACCTCATTGCGCGTGCCCTTCCTGCCGGAACAGCACCTTTCCCAGCGCCTTCATCACCTGGTCGGTGATGAGACCGAGCACGCCCAAGAGCAGGATGTAGCCGATGATGGTGTTTGTCTGGAAATAACGCTGCGACACGGTGATGCGGTAGCCGAGGCCGGATGTCGCCGCGACGAGCTCAGCCAGCACGAGCCAGGTCCACGCCCAGCCCAGGCTGATGCGCAGCGTGTCCCAGATGCCCGGCAGGGCGCTGGGCACCACAATGCGCGTCAGGATCTTGCGGTCCGGCAGGCCGAGCGTCCTGCCGAGGCCGACGAAATCCGTCGGCACCCGCTTCACATTGTCCATGATCATCAGGACCTGCTGGAAGAAGGTGCCGATGAAGATGATCAGGAACTTCTGGGCGTCGCCGGTGCCCGACCAGAGGATGGAAAGCGGCACGAAGGCGACCACCGGCATATAGCGGATGAAATCCACCAGCGGCTCGACGGCGGCTTCCCAGACCCTGAAGCTGCCGATCAGCACGCCGATCGGAATCGCCAGTGCCGAGGCGATCAGGAAGCCGACGGAGATGCGGTATATCGAGGCCTTGAGGTCCAGCCACAGCGTGCCGTCGCTCCAGAGCTTGCCGAGCTGCCCCGCCACGCTTTCCGGCGAAGGCAGGAAGATGGGCTTCACCAGCTCCAGGCCTGTTGCCGCCCACCAGGCAAGGCCGAGGCCGGCAAAAACGGCCACGGCGATCATCAGGAAACGCGACCGCGTGATGGGCGCGCCGATTCCGGAGGATCGGCGGCGCGGCACCGGTCGCGCAGCCGGTCCTTGCGCGGGGCCGGATTGGCTCGTTTTGGCGGCACGCTGCTCGGACATCCGCGCTACCACCGCGACGCAGCCTTGGTCATTCCGCGGCCTTGACGAATGACGGGTCGATCATCTGCTCCGGCGTCACGTCGGCCTGGAGCAGCCCGGCATTCTTGGCGGCGGCTTCGACGTCGGCGAATGTCTTGGTGGAGAACTCGCCGGTCAGAGCGCTCTTGTTCTCGGCGAGAGAATAATAGCGCACGCCGTCGAAGGCCGTGTTGAGGTCCTCTACACTGGAACCGACGGCCTTGGAAATGATGGCGCGGCCACCGGCGGTATCGCCGTTGTAGTCCTTCAGGGCCGCATCCCAGGTCTTGATCATGGCAAGCACCTGGCCGGGTCGCGACTTGATCACCTCGTCGCGCACCACAAGCACGTCGCTGATCAGGCCGGGATCCTCGCCGGCGGTGAAGAGCAGCTTGACGTCCTTGTTCTGCGCCCTGGCCGCGGTGAGATAAGGTTCGTAGGTGACCGCGACCGGGACCTGTCCGGCAATCAGCGCGCTGCCGGCGTCGGCCGCCGGCATCGGCACCGGCTGCACATCGGCGATGGACATGCCGTTCTTGGCAAGGGCGTATTTGAGCAGGATGTCGCTGGTCGTGCCCTCCTCGAAGGCGACCTGCTTGCCCTTGAGGTCGGCGACGGAGGAAATATCCTTGCCGGCGATCATGGCGTCGGCCGTCATGCTGACGTCGAGCAGCAGCACGATCTTCACCGGCAGGCCCGCCGCAACCATACCCATCGCGGTATGGGTCGCGATGTTGGCGGCATCGAGCTGGCCGCTCGCGAGCGCGGCATTGATGTCCTTGTCTTCCGCGAAGTTAACGATTTGGACGTCCGACAACCCACTTGCCTTGAACAGGCCCTTGGCCTCGGCGACGTGCCACTGGCCATAGCCGAGCCATGGCTCGATGCCGATCTTGAAGGTGCCCGCTTCAGGCGTCGCGGGAATGGCCGTGTCGGCGGCAAAGGCCGCCGGGGCGAACCCGATGACGGCAGCCGCGACGAGTGCACGAAATTGTCCTGCTAGGTTACGCATCATCTCTGTTCCCCTTTATGATCGCGCCGCTCTTTGAACTGCATATCCGGCCTGGATGAGAATGCAGGCTTATGCTCTTGCGGCACTCTGCCTCGGCGTCTTACCTGCCGCTTCAACAGAAGCGCAAGGATACTCGACGTCGGCGGCGGTGAATGTCAAGACTAAAATACATACATGCATATACAAGTTGGACAGGTTGGGTTCGCAACTTTCGGAACATCAGACCGCATTCGTTTGCCGCATAGCGTTAGGGCCGATCGCATCCAGGAATCCGTCACGCGATTTGCGCCGGAACAGGGCTCGCCTTGCCGCGATCAGCCGCTTTTGGAAGGAGAGTACCGGCTGCCGAGCGAATAGCGGCTGCCGACATAGGTCAGCTTGCTGATGG
Source organism: Mesorhizobium sp. CA6 (assembly GCF_020165035.1). NCBI lineage: Bacteria > Pseudomonadati > Pseudomonadota > Alphaproteobacteria > Hyphomicrobiales > Phyllobacteriaceae > Mesorhizobium > Mesorhizobium sp. CA6. Next base: position 155,363 of record NZ_JAIUHI010000001.1, read on the forward strand.
TGGCGACGATCGCTCCCGTCCACGTCCGGCGGTGCAGAAGCAGGCAGCAGCTGCCGGCATCGATGCCCAGATGCCGCGCCGTCTCGGCATCGGCTGGGATTGCCGAGATGATGTGCTCGACCTCGGTCACCGGTGTTTTCTGCATCAGATAGTCGTAGGTCGCGGTCTTGGAAAAATCCTGCTTGTCGTAGTCGGGTATCAGGCTCGGATTGACGAAGCGCTCTTCCAGTTGCACAGGCAGATCGTTCTCGAAATTGACGACGACTGAATGGTAGACCGACGAACGCCTGGCGAACTCGAAGGACAGCGCAAGCTCCTTTTCCGGCATGATTTTTTCGAGGACGAGAACCTCGGAACGATGCTTGTTGCCGCGTGCCAGGATCTCGGCCGCGATATTGTTGATCTCGATCAGGGCCGACTGCGGCCGCGGCGGTGCAATGAATGTTCCCACGCCCTGCAGCCGGATCAGAAATCCCGCCGAGGTCAGTTCCCGCAAGGCACGGTGGATCGTCATCCTGGAGACGCCAAGCGCTGCCACGAATTCATTTTCGGACGGCAGCTTGCGGTCCTTGCTCCACCGGCCGGTTCCGATGTTCGTCAGGATGTAGTCCTTGACCTTCTCGTAGAGGGGGCTGGCCGTATCGGGCAGAGTGTTCATTTCAGATGTCCTTTCCGGCAAGCATCGGAAATCAGGAATGCTCAAGGGGTTGCCGCATTCGGATGATTGTTTTCAAGCCGTCGCCCTGGCCTGCCAACAGCCGCCGATAGGCCGCGGGGACGTCATCCAGGCCGATCTCGCGGTCGATCAGGCTGATCAGCGGCTCGCTCAGCTCACCCAGCATCCGGATGGCATCGGGAAGCTCGTCGGCGAAGGCGTGGCAGCCCAGCAACGCGATCTCCCGCTCGACCAGCATGTTGGGGTCGATGTCGAGCCGGCCGTGGAAGATGCCGACCATCGCAATGGTGCCGCCCGGGCCGAGAACACCCAGCAACTGACTGAGCGCGGCGATGCTGCCTGTCGCCTCGACGGCCGCCAGCAAGGGGGCATCCCCGGTCGCTGAGGCAATGGCGTCCGCGTCCAGGTCGACGATCGTGGCGCCGGTCACGCGCGCGACGCGAGCGCAGCGGCCTTGGTTGCGGTCGGCGATCAATACGGTGCCCGCGAACGTCCGCGATAGCAGCAAGGCGGCAAGCCCGCCGATGGTCCCGCAGCCGAGGACAAGCACCGAGCCTGCTGTTTTCGGCAGGCGCCGCACCGCGTGCAGCGCAACGGCGAGCGGCTCGGCCATCGCCGCTACCCGTGCATCAAGCGCGGCATCGACGCTATGCAACAGGCGCGCGGGGAGCATGGCCTGTTCGGCAAATCCGCCGTCGCATATTTCGCCGACGAAGCCGAGCGACGTGCAAAGATGCCGGCCGCCGGCACGGCATTGCGCGCACTCTCCGCACCAGAAGCGGGAATCGGCGACCACCCGGTCGCCAATGGCGATGGTGTCGACGCCCTCACCGACGGCGATCACTGTGCCCGTCAATTCATGGCCGGCCGTCGAAGGCGAGCGGCTTATCCATTGACCGGTGCAGAAATTGTGCAGGTCGGAACCGCAGATGCCCGCGGCGTCCACCTTGAGCTTCACCCAGCCCGCATCGGGGACGCCCGGGGCGGCGATATCCTCAACGCGCAAGTCGCCGGGTCCGTAAAGTCGCGCGGCCTTCATCGTCTTCGCTTCCGCTCAGACCGAGAGATAGCGGCTGCGGATTTCCGACACCGCGTTTTCATGCGAGCTGAAGCCTTCATAGCGGGCGAGCCTGCGCGCATGCTGGGCGAGTTCCGGATAGGCCGCCGACGTCACATAACCCACTGACGAGCGCTTGACGAAATCCGTGACCGACAGCGGCCCATAGGTGCGCGCCCACCGGCTGGTCGGCAACACGGCATTGGGCCCGAGGACAAAGTTGGCGAGCGTCACCGGCGTATGCGGACCCATGAGGATCTCGGCCGCTTCGGTGATGTGCCCGAGATGCACGAACGGTTCCTTCGACAGGATCTCGAGATGCTCCGGAGCGTAGTCGTTGATGAAGCGATAGCTGTCTTCCAGGGATGCGGTCAGCACGATGCCGCCGCGCGTTCCGGTCAGCACCGCGCGCGAGAATTCGACGCGCTGTTCGCTCATGCGGGACCAATGCTGCGGCAGCGCGGCAAGCGCGGCCTCGGCGACCTTGCGGCTGTGCGTCACCAGATAGGCCGAGGAATCCGGCCCGTGCTCGGCTTCGATCAAAAGGTCCAGCGCGGCGAGGCCGCCATCGACGCTGTCATCGGCAAAGATGATGGCTTCGGACGGGCCGGCCGGAAGGCCAGTGTTGATGACCGAGGACAGCAGGCTCTTTGCCGCAACCACCCAGGGACTGCCCGGCCCGACGATCTTGACGGCGGGCTTCACCGTCTCGGTGCCATAGGCGACAGCAGCGACCGCCTGGGCGCCACCGCATTTGTACACGGTCTCGACGCCGGCGAGGCGTGCGGCAACCAGGGTCGCGGCATCGACGGATCCATCGGAAGTCGGCGGCGTCACGATCGCTATCTGGGGCACGCCGGCAATCACAGCCGGGACCGAGGTCATCATCGTCACCGACGGGAAGGCGCCTTTGCCGCGCGGAACGTAAAGCGCCACGGAGGCGATCGGGGTGTATCTGTCACCCGCATAGGCGCCCGGCCGGACTTCCTTCAGCCACATCGTTTCCGGACGCTGCTCCTCGTGGAAATGCCTGATGTTCTCGATACCGAACCGGATGCTCTCCACGACATCCTTTTCGACCTTGTCGAATGCCGCGTCGAACTCCGCTTCCGAGACCTCGAGCCCGCCATCGGCCACATCGGCCTTGTCGAGCTCGAGCGCGAACCGAAGCAGGGCGGCGTCACCTTCGGTCCTGACCGCCTCGATGATCGGACGGGCCTTTTCGACGAAGACCGAAAGATCGGCTTCGGCGCGCCTCAGCAAGCCGGCCCGCCGGTCGGCGTCGAGGGTCGACAGGTCGTGGAAGCTGATATCGGACATGGCTGCTCCTTCTCCTGGAACGCAGTGGCGGTTGGCGATGGCCGGTCACACGACTGGAAGACCTTTAAGACCGGCAATACGGGGCAAGGACCGCAGATAGAACAATGGCCAGCCTATAAAGTATATACATGTACGTATAACAGCTGCCAGCATTTTCTGCGTCCAGCAAACTCGAGCTCCAGCTGATGAGAGGCCATCTCAGATCGACGCGAGAAAGCCGCCATCGACGGGGATGGACTGACCGGTGATGTAGGCCGAGGCATCGGAGGCGAGGAATACCGCAATCCCGTGCAGGTCCGACAGGTCGCCGAAGCGATGTTGCGGGATTTTGGCGAGCATCGATTGCCGCCATGCCTCATTGCCGTAGAACACTTCCGTCATTGCCGTCCTGAAATAGCCGGGGGCGATGGCGTTGACCCTGATCCCCAGATCCGCCCACTCGGCCGCCAGAGCGCGCGTCATGCCGAGCAGGCCCGACTTCGACGAGCCATAGGGCACAGCCGTCGGAATCCCGACTTCGGAGGTGAGCGAGCAAAGATTGATGATGACGCCGGGCCGACCGGCGTCCTTCATGTGCTGCGCGGCGGCCTGGGCGCAGAAGAATGCGCCTTTGAGATTCGTGTCGACGATCCTGTCCCAAAGCGCTTCGTCGACATCGAGCGAGGGGCGGACTTCCTCCATCCCGGCATTGTTGACGAGAATATCGAGACTGCCGAGCAGGCTGGCGGCCTCGGCCGTCGCCGCCCTGCAGCGGCCGACATCGGTGACGTCCAGGGCGATGGCATGCGCCACCCGGCCGGCGGCGCGGATGGTCGCCGTCGTCTCCCCAAGCGAGGCAAGGCTGCGTGCCGTGACGGCGACATCGGCGCCGGCCGCGCTCAGCGCCTCGGCAATGGAACGCCCGATGCCGCGGCTTGCGCCGGTGACAAGTGCTTTCCGGCCCGACAGGTCGAAGAGCGGAGCGTTGCGCATGCGATCCTCCTTGGCACGGCCGGCTTGGCGATCTCGCCCTGAGCCTAATGGATCGAACTTACCTATACAAGCATATACAAATCAACTGGGTTGCGGTAGTGGTTGAGGGGCATGCGCGACAACCGGTCGATCTGGAACCAAGACCGCGAAGTCGCTCCGTCATTCATGGATTTGAGAGGCACGATCGATGCGCCGCTTGGTTGACCATGGAGCGATGAGCGCTGCCGGTTATGCCACGCCCTGGAGCGTAAGGCCCGGCCAGCGGGTGGAACTTGGCCTCTCCTGCAGCCGGCCAGTGGAGAGCGTGCGGATATGCCGGCTGGACACGCAAGCCGCGGATTTTGTGGATTGGCCAATCGAGGCGACATCCGAGCCGGACGCCCATCGCAGCTTCGATCAAGGATCATACCTTCGCCTGCGTGCCGAGGAGCTTGCAAAAGCGCCTGCCGTCAAGGGCATCCGCTTTGAGCTGTTTCTCACCCGCAATACGGGGCCGCGCACGATCCTGGAAGCGGGGTCCTTTCTGCTGAGCCTTCGCGATGGGGAGATCGCCTTGGAGATGCGGAATGATCGTCTGTTGTCTGCGCCGGTTCCGCAAGGGGTTTGGCTGACCGTCGAGCTCGGCCTGCATGAGGGCGAGCCGTTCTTCAAGCTGAAATCTCACGACCTCCTCGCCCCTTACGAATTCAAGCGGCGCCTGCGCGACGCCGAATGGCATCCACAAGGGCGCGACGTCCTCTTCGGCGCGAGCAGCTCTCGAAGCGAGCTCACTCTCAATGCGAGATTTGCAGCTATTCGGCTGGAGACTTCTCAGGGGCCAATCGCCTGGGATTTTCCGACTCTGCTGCCGACGGGATCGATCCTGTCGTCAGGCGGACCGGTTCCGCTGGCGCTCGATGTGATCAATCAGCCTACATTCTGCGTGACATCGGCGCGCTGGGACGGATCAAGCTTCGACCCCCGGCTCGTGCCTTCGCACTACGATGCCGTCCATTGCCATGACGATGACATGGGACCGCTCGATTGGCCCGCTTCCCATCGCGCCGCGGTGCCCGAGAATGCAAAGCCGGGCGTGTACGCTTTCCAGGTGGAATGGGACGGCGGCTACGAGCGCATCGTGTTCTTCGTCACCTCCGCGGGTGCCTCCTCGCCGCTGCTTTATCTGCTGCCGACCGCGACCTATCTCGCTTACGCGGACGAGTATCTCCCAGACCAACTCTATGAATGGAAGTGCGACGATCGCGGACACCGCTTTGCCATCGCAAACAGCCTCAAGTCGCTCTACGACTATCACTCCGATCTCAGCGGCGTGTCGATCTGCTCCTATCGCAAACCCAAGGTGACGTTGCGGGACGACTACAACTACCCGCTATGCGGCTGCCCTCACAACTTGCCGGTCGATCTGCATTTCCTCAGATTCTGCAACGAGAACGGCATAGCGCTCGATATCGTCACCGATCACGATCTGCATCGGCAGGGGATCGAGGCTCTCCGCGGGCATCGAGCCGTCGTGACCGGAAGCCATCCTGAATACATGTCGACCGAGATGGAAGGGGCGCTGCGGCAATTCGCGGCCGAGGGAGGCAGCATCGCCTATCTCGGCGGAAACGGCTTTGCCGGAACGGTCGCCTTCAAGGACGACCTGATGGAATTGCGCCGCTCGCCCCTGGAACCTGGCCGCACTTGGGATGGTCCGGTCAGCGAACAATATCTGTCGATAACCAACGAGCCTGGCGGCCACCTTCGCTCCCGGGGCCGCGGCGAGTTTTCACTGGTCGGCGGCGCGATTTCGTTGATGGGTTTCGACGGCGCGCGCCCGTTCACGCGAACGCCCGAAAGCCACGCGCCGGAATGCGCATGGTTGTTTGAAGGCATCGAGGACGAAACCTTCGGTTCGGAAGGCATCGTATTGGGTGCCGCCGCGGGTTACGAGGTGGATGCGACGAACCCGGCCCTGGGCACGTCGGCCGACACCGTCGTGATCGCCCGCGCGACGGACTTTCCGGCCGGCTTCTTCCAGGATCCCTCGCGCTGGTACGCGGGCGGGGATGAAGAACGCGTCGGCCGTCGCTGCGCCGAAATGACCTTACGAAATCTTGCTGCGGGCGGCCTGATCTTTTCAGCAAGTTCGGTCGCCTGGTGCGGCGCGCTGCCTGCCGGCAAAGCAATGAACGACGTGGGGAGGATCACCCTCAACCTGCTCAACCGTCTCTCGGCATTGCAAAGCAGGAGGCCAACTCCGACGCCTGGCGATCAAGCCTGATGAGGAGCACTGAATTGCTGAAGAGATTGGGACTGGCGGTCTTCGTGGTCGCGGCAACCATGAACCCCGCCTGCGCGGATACCATGGCGCGCCCGAAAATTGTGGAAGGCCATGCGGGCTTGAGCATTCATTGCTGTCCTGTGAACGCAGCCACGCGAACGTGATCGCAGCTACGCTCGATCTGATCGGGTCGGAAAGGCTCAAACGATCGCGAGGCCGGTAGCATCAGACACAGCCAGTTCGTTAACGCGGCGGAACTGGCAATTGGCCAGATCGCCACCGAGTTGCGCCCGTCACGGGCGCCCGACCATATCCTGCCGGCGCGAGAAAGCGCTCTCGGCAGCGGCGTGCTGGAGATCGCGGGAGTCATTCTGGTCGGCCCTGAGCGTGAATTTGCTCTTTACCGACCCCAGAGATTTCGCCCTGTCCCTCTGCCATTCCTCTGTCGCATGGCTACGACGCGGCGGCAGGCCTCCATGCCGCGGCGCCGCTCGAAAAAGGTTTGAGCCGCCATATTCCGTTTAGCTTCCGGTCTTGATCTGGGTCCAGAGGCGGTTGAGCACGCGCTGCTCCTTGGACCCCTAGGGAGAAATCGTGAAAAGCTTCTTGAGTGTTTCGCGACCGTCGGCGCCCTCCATCCGCCAGGATAGGTCGCGCTGGGAAGCCAGCGGCCTATACGATCCCTCAATCCCGTAGCGCGTCGTCGAAGGCATATCAACCAGGTCGTGAGCGCGACTAGTTGGACCGAAACCTGTCTGTCGATCTTGAGGATCAACTCGCACATAGCAGTCTTCGACTTCAGGTCTGGCGTGACGACGCTCTCAAAGCAGATGCTTCAGCGATTGAGCACGATGTAAATAGATAGATAGAATATCAGCTTCATTGCCGAGGTTTTCTATGAACGAGCAAAATCGATGTTCCTGGCGGGAGCGCATGACGATCTTCGGCGATGTCGAGGTGGCATCCTTTCTTCCGTGGATCGAGCGTCATGCCGCGAAGCTCGGGCTCGCGCATGCAATATGCGTTGCCGGTCCCGACCGCATTGAACTCGACATTGCCGGTCCGGTCGAACTCATCGACATGATGGAGATGGGGTGCTCTCTTGGACCAATCGATGTCTGGGTCGAGACCATCCGCCGGGCACCGATCGAGAGCGAATCGGGCTAAGTTTCTGGGCCTGCGGCCCTCTGCCTGCGGAGGTGTGATGCACCTTTTTTAGGCATTATTGCCAGTGAGGAAATGTTGTGCAAACGTAACCCGGCGTATTAGCATATCCTTGACCGCGAAGCTTCGCTCGGGAAGATGCTGGTGCCGTTTTGAAAGTTGATGCATGCCGTCTTATCCCACCGGCTCATGGATGCCTGTTGCCCTCTCCGCGGACTTGCCGGCGGGAACCGTTATGCCGGCGCAATCCCCGGCCGGACCGGTTGCCCTTTGGCGAACCCGCTCCGGCCGTGCGGCGACCTTCGCCGACAGATGCCCCCATCGCGGCATGCGCCTTTCCCACGGCTTCGTACGCGGTGAGACCCTGGCCTGCATCTATCACGGCTGGAGCTACGCCAAGGCGGGAAACTGCCAGCGCATTCCGGCCCATCCGGCATTGACGCCGCCGGACACGATTCGTGTCGCAACGCAGCACGTCGAGGATGGAGGCGGCATCATATGGATTTCCGTTGGCGAACCCGCCGCCGGGCCGCCGCGGTTCGAGGGCCTTGCGCCGCTCCGCTCCATGGTGGTGGAAGCGGGAATCGTGGCGCTGGAGGCAGCCGCGGGCACGACGGCCGCTGGAGACCTGCTCGACTACACCTATGATGACCGGACCGTCCGGCTGCTGCTTGCTCCCGATGGGCAGGCGCGCACGTTGATGCATGTTTTGGTGGACGAGGACAGCAATCCGGACAAGCGTATCGCCGCGTCGAGGGCCGCCGAGGCGCTGCGGCGGGCGGCCGAGGATATTGCACGCGCCGGGATCGCCCGATGACCCGCAACGCGATGATCGATGGATGGTACCCTGTCGGCCTTGCTAGCCAGCTCGATGCGCATGGGTGCAGGACGGCCCTGATGGGCGAGCCGATCGCGGTGAGGCGCGGCGAAGATGGAAACGCGAAGGTCACGGGCGGCAACGGACGTGACCTGCCCGCCTGCATCCGCTATGGCCATGTTTGGTCATCGCTCGGCAATCCACAAAAGCCGCTGTTTGCGATCCCCGAGGCCGATCAGCCGGGCCGCCGGCTCGTCGATGTCGGGGTGGTGCGCGTGCGCTGCTCGCCATTGCGTGCGGTGGAGAACTTCCTGGACATCGCGCATTTTCCTTTCGTGCATACCGACATACTGGGGGCCGAGCCGCATACGGAGGTGCAGAACTATAAGGTCGAGATCCGAGAGGACGAAGACGAGGTTTGGGCCACTCAGGTGAAGTTCTACCAGCCGCAGGCCGCCAAGTCGGCGGAAGGTGGCATCACCACGGAATACATGTACCGCGTGCCCGCGCCGACCTGCTCGGTGCTCTACAAGACCTGCCCGCCTCGCCCGGCGGAATGGGACGTTATCACACTTTTCGTGCAGCCACTTGCCGAAGACCTATGCGACGTCTGGCCATGGATGGCGCTGTTCGATGACGAAACACCGATGGCCGACCTGATCCATTTCCAGCAGACGATCTTCGTTCAGGACCGATCGATCCTCGAAAACCAAATTCCGACGCTGCTCCCGCTCGATCCCGGCATGGAGATTCCCACGCGCGCCGACCTTACCTCGGTTGCCTACCGGCGCTGGCTGAAACGCCACGGCTACACCTACGGCGCGCAACTGGTGGCGCAATGAAGCTCTACGACTACGTGCTGTCGCCGAGCTGCTACAAGGTGCGCCTCATGGCTGCGCTGATCGGGGTGACGCTCGACATCCGTCCTGTCGACTTCCATCCCGGTCGCGAGCATCGCGGTCCTGAGCTCATGGCGCTCAATCCGGCCGGTTCGATCCCGATCCTGGAGGATGGCGACCTCGTGCTGACCGAATCCTCGGCCATGCTGGTCTATCTCGCCGCGAAGGCGGCACCCCAATGGCTGGGCAATGATACGGTCGGGCGGGCGGCGCGCGTCCAGCAATGGCTCTCCTTTTCGCACCGGCTGACCGCGAGCCTTGGGGCGGCGCGCTTGCACGAGATGCTGCTGCGTCCGGGCAATATCGCCGCCCTTCGGGAGCAGGCAATAGCGGCCCTGCGGGAGCTGGAAGCCGGCCTCGTCGAACAGCATATCCGCGGCCAGCGCTTCCTCGCATCGGATCGACCGACGATCGCCGACATTGCCTGCTTTCCCTATGTTGCGCTGGCGCCGGACGGCGGCGTTTCGCTCGACCCCTATCCGGCAATCCGGCTCTGGTCACGGGCGGTCCGCAGTCTCGAGGGTTTCATCGAGATGCCGGGCATCCACCGGCTGCACGAACTGACACCCGCGCCCGTCCTCGAAGTCGGCGAGGCCTGACGTGGCGGGCTATTTGCTGAAGGGCTGCGCTGCGGTCATCGTGGACGAGGGCAACGGTCCGGACATCCGACGCAATGTCGATGTCTTGACCGACGGCCCGGCAATACGGGCCATCGGCGCAGGCCTGGACAAGGCAGAGCTGCCCGTTGGAACAATCACGCAGGACGCCGCTGGCTGGTTCGTCTATCCCGGCCTCGTCAACACCCACCACCACTTCTTTCAATGCTTCGTGCGCAACCGCGCCGATCTGGACTGGACGAAGCTGTCGGTCATCGAATGGCTCGACCGCATCTATCCCATTTTCTCGCGGCTGACTGAGGAATGCTTCTACCATGCATCGGTCACGGCGATGGCCGAGCTGATAAAGCACGGCTGCACGACGGCATTCGACCATCAGTATTGCTTTCCGCGGCCGGCGGGCAAGCGGCTGATCGACCGGCAGTTCCAAGCAGCCGAACTGCTCGGCATGCGCTTCCATGCCGGACGTGGCGGCAACACGCTGCCCAAATCGGAAGGCTCGACCATTCCCGACGCCATGCTGGAAACGACCGACGAATTCATCGCCGACTGCGCCCGGCTGATCGACGCCTACCATGATCCCGGTCCCTTCGGCATGCGGCAGGTCGTCATCGCACCTTGCCAGCCAGTCAACTGCTATCGCGACACCTTCGTGGAATCGGTGGCGCTGGCGCGCGACCGCGGGGTGCGCATGCATACCCATGTCGGCGAGGGCGAAAGCCCGGTAATCGAGGCCCGTCACGGCATGCGCACGGTGGACTATTGCGCGGAGATCGGCTTCTGCGGGCCGGATACCTTCTATGCCCATTGCTGGGAACTGACCCACGACGAGCTGCGCAAGATGGCCGCGAGCGGCACTGGCGTCGCCCACTGCCCGGAACCGGTCTATCTCGTCGGCGCCGAAATCACCGACATTCCGGCGATGTCGGCCTTCGGACTCAGTGTGGGTCTGGGCTGCGACGGGGCCGCCTCAAACGACAATTCCAACCTGATGCACTGCATCCATTCCGCCTACATGCTGCAGTGCCTGTCGGCGTCGACGCGCGACCATCCGGTGCCGCCGCCGGCCGATTTTCTCGGTTATGCGACGACCGGAGGCGCGGCATTGCTCGGACGCGGCGACATCGGCAGGCTGGCGCCCCGCATGGCCGCCGACCTTTTCGCCATCGACACGCGGCGCATGGACTATGTCGGCACACGGCACGATCCGCTGAGCCTGCTGGCCAAGGTGGGCATCGGCGCGCCGACGGACATGACCATGATCAACGGCCGCATCGTCTGGGCCAAAGGCGAATTCCCGGGGCTCGACGAGGCCAGGCTGTTCGCGCAAGCCGAGGCGGCGCTTGCGACGGTGGAATTTTAGAAACCAAAACAAGGGGAACCGACATGCTGACAAATCTTACCCGCAGAACATTGATGAAAGGCGCGGCCGCCTCTGGGCTCGTCGTGGCGGTGGGCGGCCGCGCGCTTGCCGCCGATGAACCTCTGGGCATCGTGCTCGTGGTCCCGTCGCCGGTCGGCGATGTCGGCTGGGGCCGTGCGCTCGCCGACGGGCTTGAGCCTGTGAAGGCAGCCTACGGCGACAAGGTGAAGGTGACCATCATCGAGAACATACAGGAAGGACCCGATGCCGACCGGATCATGAACAAGGCGGTCGCCGACGGGAACAAGTTCCTGGTCGCCGGCTCCTTCGGCTATCAGAACGGCGCCCTGCAGATCGCGCGCCGCAATCCCGATGTAACCGTGCTGCACGCTTCCGGTTTCCAGGTGGCGCCGAACTTCTCGCCCTTCGCGGCCCAATATTCCCAGGGTACCTACCTTATGGGCATGGCGGCAGCCGCGCTTTCGAAGACTGGCAAGCTCGGCTCGGTCTCTGCCTTCGCCATTCCCGAGCTGATCACCTCCATCAACGCTTTCACGCTGGGAGCGCAGGCGGTAAAGCCCGATGTAGAGGTTTCGGTCGTATGGGTGAACTCCTGGTTCGATCCGGCCAAGGAGCAGGAGGCCGCCAAGGCGCTGCTGGCGCAGAAATGCGACGTGATCTTCTCCAACGCGCAGGACACACCCTCCGTCGTCTCGGCCTGCGAGGAAGCCGGCATCCCCGCCTTCAACCTCAACTCGTCGATGAAGAAATACGCGCCCAAAACCTATCTCGGCTGCGTGGCGACCGACTGGTCACCCTTCTTCAAGGCCTCGGTCGATGCCCACATCGCCGGCACCTTCAAGGGCGCAAACGCTTTCCTGGGTGTCGGCGACAAGGTGGTCGAGGTCGTTGACTGGAACCCGGGTATCCCGGCCGACATGATGGCCAGGATAAAGGATGTTGAAGCCAAGATCGCCGACGGCAGCTTCTCGCCCTTTACCGGTCCGATCGTCAAGGCCGACGGCAGCGAGGGCGTGCCCGCCGGCAAGACGATGACCGGAGCCGAGATCGTTGCCATGGACTGGCACGTCAAGGGTGTCACCACGCCGCTGCCCAAGTGACCGTGACCGTCCCGCTCCTGTCGCTGCGCGGCATCTCCAAGAGCTACGGCCAGATCCATGCCAATCGAGACATCGATCTGGATGTGGCTCCACGCTCGATCCATGCGATCCTCGGGGAAAACGGAGCGGGCAAGTCGACGCTGATGAAGCTGATCTACGGCGTCGAGCAGCCGGACGCCGGAATGGCGACCTGGAAAGGAGACCCCCTGGCCCTCGCTTCCCCTGCGGATGCGAGGCGCAAGGGGATCGGCATGGTCTTCCAGCATTTCTCCCTGTTCGAGACGCTGACGGTGGTGGAGAACATCCGGCTGGTCGTGCCCAAGGGCAAATCGGACCTTGCCGAGCGCATTCGCATGCTCGGCCGCGATTTCGGACTAGAGGTCGATCCGCTTGCCCATGTGCACGCGCTCTCGGTGGGAGAACGGCAGCGGGTGGAGATCATTCGCTGCCTGATGACCGAACCCCAGCTCCTGATCCTCGACGAACCGACCTCCGTCCTGCCGCCGCAATCGGTGGACAAGCTGTTCGAGACTTTGCGGCGGCTGCGCGACGGCGGCGTTTCGATCCTGTTCATCTCGCACAAGCTGGAGGAGATCCGGGCGGTCTGCGATCGAGCGACCATCCTGCGCGGCGGGCGCGTCACCGGCCACGTGGACCCGCGCGACCATGACGCGCACGACCTCGCCCGCATGATGATCGGCCGCGACATGCCGCAGCCCATGCCGGCGTTGGCGCATTCCGGCGGCGAAAAGCGCCTCGAAATCGTGGGCCTGGACCATCAGCCCGATGATCCCTTCGCCGTGCCGCTTTGCGACGTCAATCTGACGGTGCGTGCCGGTGAGATCCTCGGCATAGCGGGCATATCGGGCAACGGGCAGAGCGAACTCGCGGCGCTGATCTCGGGCGAAACGGTGCTGCCGCGCCAAAAGTCCGATTGCATCTACATGATGGGAAAGGATGTCGGCGCGCTCGATACGGCCGCCCGCCGCCGACTGGGCTTCGCTTTCGTTCCGGAGGAACGGCTCGGCCGCGGCGCGGTGCCGGAAATGTCGCTCGTCCTCAACAGCCTTCTGACCGCCCATCCATTCGGCCTGCTGAAACGCGGCCTTGTCGACACAGCCCGGGCGAAGGCTTTCACCGAGGACTGCATCCGGCAATACGACGTGCGCACGCCCGGTTCCGAAGCGGAGGCTGGCGCGCTTTCGGGGGGCAATCTGCAAAAGTTCATCGTCGGCCGCGAGATCATGCTGTCCCCGAAATTGCTGTTCGTGGCGCAACCCACCTGGGGCGTGGACATCGGCGCGGCCTCCGCCATCCGCCGGCGCCTTGTCGCCCTGCGCAACGAAGGCATGGGCATCCTCGTCATCTCGGAGGAGCTGGAGGAACTGTTCGAACTCTGCGATTCGATCCAGGTGATCCATCAGGGCCGGCTGAGCCCGCCGCTGGTGACGCGCGATACCAGACCCGAGGAGATCGGCCGCTACATGATCGGCGCGCATTCGATGGCCAGGAAGGTCCCATGAGCGCTCTCTCCGGTCCGTTCCTTCCCCTTCTGGTTCGCCGGGAGCATGCCTCGCTTCCCGTCAAACTGATCGCCCCGCCGGTCGCGCTCGCCCTGGCGACGCTGCTTAATCTCGGCCTCTACCTCCTGATGGGCCGCGATCCGGTCGCTATTTTCCACGCGATGCTTCTGGAGCCGTTCCTGTCCTGGGCCTCGTTCTCGGAAGTTCTGCTGAAGACGGGGCCGCTCCTGCTGATCGCGCAGGGGCTTGCGATCGGCTTTCGCGCGAAGGTCTTCAACATCGGCGCCGAGGGCCAGTTCATCCTCGGCGCGATCTTCGCATCCGCCATTCCCGTCTGGTTCCCGCAGGCAACGGGCCAGTGGATCTGGCCATCGATGCTGGTCATCGGCGCGCTGGGCGGCGCGCTGTGGGCGTCGCTAACGGCTTTCTGGCGCGTGAAGCTCAACGCAAACGAGATTCTCGTGTCGCTCATGCTGGCGCTCGTTGCCGCGCAATTGCTCAATTATCTGCTTCTCGGCCCCTGGAAGGATCCGAATGGCTTCAACTTCCCGCAATCGGTGATGTTCCAGTACGACGCGATGGTGCCGATCCTGATCCCCGGCACCCGCGTCAACGTCTCGCTGCTTGTCGCCTGCGCCTTCTCCCTCGGCGCCTGGGTGTTCATGCAGAGGAGTTTCGCGGGGTACAAGCTGCAGGTCGGCGGCCTCGCGCCGCGCGCCGCCGGATACGCTGGCTTCAACGAAGGACGCGCGATCTGGCTTTCGCTCCTCGTCGGTGGCTTCGCGGCAGGCCTTGCCGGAGCGGCCGAGGTCGCCGGGCCGCTCGGACAGTTGCAGCGCTCCATCTCGACCGGCTACGGCTATGCCGCCATCATCGTCGCCTATCTCGGAGGCCTTCACCCGGTCGGTATCGTCTTTTCCGCGTTGCTCATGGCGGCCCTCTATATCGGTGGCGATAACGCCATGGTCTCGGCAAATCTGCCGGTCGCTGCGGTCAGGGTCTTCCAGGGCAGCCTGCTGCTTGCCTATCTTGTCGCCATCGCCTTCGTCCGCTATCGGCTCGAATGGCGCCATGCCGCCCACGCAAGCACGCCATGAACGCCGTGGAGTTCATCATCGCCGGGATGTTGGCGGCGGCTACGCCGTTCCTTCTGGCGGCGCTCGGCGAACTGGTGGCAGAGCGCGCCGGGGTCCTCAATCTCGGTGTGGAGGGCCTGATGGCCCTCGGCGCAGTCATTGCCTTCATCATCGTCTACCAAGGCGGCGGGCATCTCCTGGGTTTCCTCGCCGCTGGTCTCGCCAGCGCCGCTCTTTCCCTTGTCTTTGCGGTCGTGGCGCTGGGATTCCGGGCGAACCAGGTTGCGACGGGCCTTGCCATAGGCATCCTCGGCCAGGGCCTGTCGGCGCTGTTCGGCAAGAGTTTTGAGAGCCTCACGGTCAAAGGGCTTCCGAAGCTCTCATTGCCCTGGCTTTCAGATATCCCGGTCATCGGCGGCCTGTTCAGCCAAGACATTGTCGTGTGGCTTTCGCTTGCTGCGACCGTCGGCATTTGGGCGGTGTTTGCCTACACCAAGACCGGCCTCGTCATCCGCGCCGTCGGCGAGAATCCCAAGGCGGCCCGTGCGCTCGGCTATCCGGTAATCGCCGTGCGCTTCGCCGCGGTCGCTTTCGGCGGCGCGTTGGCGGGTTTTGCCGGTGCCTACGCGGCCGTGGTCTACACTCCGCTCTGGGCCGATGGCATGATCGCCGGGCGCGGCTGGATAGCGATCGCGCTCGTCGTCTTCGGCACTTGGCTTGCCAGCCGTATCTTCCTTGGTGCTTGCCTCTTCGGCGCCGTGTCCCTCGCAAGCCTCGCGGCCCAGACAACTGGGCTCGCCGTTTCCTCGCAACTTCTATCGAGCCTACCTTATCTCGTGACAATCGTCGTGCTGGGCATCATTTCTTCGAACCGGCGTCTGCTCAAGCTCAACGGCGTGGCTTCGCTGGGAGAGCCTTTCGAACCATAGTGTCGCTCGCCGCCCGGGCGCTATAACCCGACATCTGAGCTCAGGTCGCACCATACCCCTGGCGCATGAAGGGTTGACGAGTTTGAGAATGCCGAGCAGCTCGCCGCATAGCTCGGCATGGACCTCGCCGCGCTTGTCGCCGGGCGTGAGCACGATCTCTCCTATCAACGAGCGCAGCGCAGCGGCGGCCGGACGTCCACGGTTGCCCTGGGCAGCGCGAAGCTGATGATAGACGGGCACCACCTCAATCGTCCGCTCGGTTCAAGGCTGTCCGGCATCGCCCTTCGGCCCTCTTGGTGGAGATCGGCAGCGCCTCCTTGGACACAATTGAGCCATCCGACACGACCGTGCGCTACCGTTAGCGAGCCTGAGCACTGGCGGCCTACGATGAGTCACTGACGAGGCAAGCTGGAACAACTGAGGCCCGCTTTGGTTTTCTCTTTGCTTTCCTCTTTTTTGGACGACTCACATGGAACCTGCTGTCACCGATCGCGTCGAGATCAAGAAATACAATCATCCGACCGGCGGATGGGGCTCGCTCAAGTCTTTGATCCGCAACGC
Organism: Mesorhizobium sp. CA6; assembly: GCF_020165035.1. Taxonomy (NCBI): domain Bacteria; kingdom Pseudomonadati; phylum Pseudomonadota; class Alphaproteobacteria; order Hyphomicrobiales; family Phyllobacteriaceae; genus Mesorhizobium; species Mesorhizobium sp. CA6. The sequence goes on from NZ_JAIUHI010000001.1 coordinate 171,721, forward strand.
GCGGGACCAGGGGCTGCTGCTGTCCGACATATGGAGCACGTTGCTGAAGCAGAACAAGGCGGACGGCTACATGTGCGTCTCCTGCTCATGGGCGAAACCGGCCGAGCCGCGGCCTTTCGAGTTCTGCGAGAACGGCGCCAAGGCAACGATGTGGGAGCAGACCAGCAGGCGCTGCGAGCCGTCCTTCTTTGCCACCCATAGAGTGACCGAACTCCTGGATTGGCCGGATCACGATCTTGAGAAACAGGGACGCCTGACGGAGCCGATGCGCTATAATCGCGCCACCGACAGATACGAGCCTGTGGCGTGGCCGGACGCGTTCGGCGATATGGGCGCTCAGCTCAGGCGCCTCGACCCGAAGTCCGTGGTCTTCTACACGTCCGGACGCGCCTCGCTCGAGGCCTCGTTCATGTATCAGCTCTTCGCCCGCATCTACGGCTCTTCGAACCTGCCCGATTCCTCGAACATGTGTCACGAGTCGACGTCGGTCGGCCTACCGGAATCGATCGGCTCTCCTGTCGGCACGGTGCAATTGGAGGACTTCGCCAAATCCGACATGATGTTCTTCTTCGGCCACAATACCGGTGTCACCGCGCCGCGCCTGTTACACCCCATCGAGGACGCTCGCCAGCGCGGTGTCCCGGTGATCACCTTCAACCCTCTGCGGGAGCGGGGCTTGGTGAGATTCAAGAACCCGCAGAACCCGGTCGAGATGCTGTCGCCAGGCCCAGGGACGAAAATGTCGAGCGATTTCTTCCAGATCCGGGCGGGCGGGGATATTGCGGCCATGACCGGTATCGCCAAGGCTGTGCTGGCGCTCGATGACGCAGCCCGAGAGCGAGGCGGAAAACGCGTCCTCGATACCGCTTTCATCGAGGAGCATACATACGGCTTTGCCGACTTCGAAGCCTATCTGCGCGCGACCGATTGGGAAGACATCGTTCGACGTTCCGGCATCTCGCGGGCTGATCTCGAACATGTCGCTGAAGTATACAGTTCGGCCAATGCGGTCATCGGCAATTACGGCATGGGGCTCACTCAGCATCGCCACGGTACCGAGAATGTGCAGATGCTGTGCAACCTGCTGCTCATGCGCGGCAATATCGGCAAGCCCGGAGCCGGCATATCGCCGTTGCGCGGACATTCCAACGTGCAGGGACAGCGAACGGTCGGCATTTCCGAAAAGCCGGAGCTCGTCCCGCTCGATAAATTTCGCGACTTCTACGGCTTCGAGCCGCCGCGGGATAAGGGGCTCGATACCGTCGAGACGTGCGAGGGCGTGATCGACGGGCGGGTTCGCGGTTTCGTCGGACTCGGCGGTAATTTCGTGCGGGCCGTTCCGGAAACCGGACTGGTCGAGAAGGCCTGGCGGAACCTCGACCTGCACGTCGAGATCGCGACCAAGCTCAACCGCAGCCATTTGATCGCCGGGAAAGTCACGTATCTGCTGCCATGCCTGTCTCGGCTGGAGAAGGACATTCAGGCCAGCGGGCCGCAATGGGTCTCGATGGAGGATTCGACCGCCTGCATTCACGGTTCCTTCGGGTCGCGGCCAAAACCGAGCGAGCATCTCATGTCCGAGCCGAGCATTGTGGCGGAACTCGCCAAGGCGACCGTCGCCGGCATGAGTTCGATTCCCTGGGACGACTGGGTCGCTGACTATTCCCGCATCCGCGACGAGATCGAGCGCTGTTTCCCGGCACATTTCAAGGATTTCAGCAAACGCTTCCTCACGCCAGGTGGATTCCATCGCGACATCAAGGCGTCGAAGCGCGTCTGGGAAACGCCGAACAAAAAGGCGAATTTCAAGCTGCCCACCACGCTGGAAACCGACCCCGACATCGATGTGTCGGGCGAGGACGTACTGACGCTGATCACAGTACGGTCGAACGACCAGTTCAACACGACCGTGTATGGTTATCGCGATCGGTTGCGCGGCATCATCGGAACGCGAATGGTCTTGCTGATGAACGAGGAAGACATCCGACGGATGGGGCTCAGCGCCGGGCAGGAAGTCGCTCTCGAGGCGCATGCCGATGACGGTGTCGAGCGGCGGGTGGGAGGCCTGCGGATCACGCCTTACTCCATACCAAGCGGCAACTGCGCCGGCTATTATCCCGAACTCAATCCTTTGATTCCGCTGTGGCACAGGGCTCATAAAGCGCACGTCCCGGCGGCGAAGTCGGTGCCGGTGAGGATCGTCGCATAGCTTGAGGTCCAGGCCGAGAGAATCGTCTTCATGTCGACGGTCTCGACTTGTTGCGCGAAGCGCTGGGGGTAGACGGTCATCAGGCGTCGTGCGTGGCGTCGGAGGAACTGCGCGATCCCGGCCGTATCACAACCTCGGCAGCCAATAGAGCACGGCGTAGAGGGGCAGCCATGAGAGCACGACGAAATACCAGTAGAAAGCATTGTCCTCGGCATCGCTGAAGCGTTTGCCCGTTCCATGCCGCGTGAACATCAGCACCGTCAGGACCAGCGTGTCGGCGACGTCTGTCAGCACATGCACGCCATGCAGGCCGAGAAGGAGCCAGACAAAGGAGCCATAGGCATTGTCGCTCCAGCGTACCGGCAAGGCCGAGAATTCCATGATGCGCAGCCCGATAAGCACCAGCCCGATCGCGCTCATGATCAGCAGCAGCAGACGGACCGAGCGCAAGCTCTCCCGCATCGCTGCTCGCTTGATCAGGAAATTCGGCAGTGCGCTGACGACAAGGACGAGCGTGAAGAGCGCCGACCAGAGCAGGCTCAAAGGGACCGCGTCCTTCGCCCACTCCTTATTGGTGACGGCCAGGTAGAGATAGCCGCCGATGCCGAGGGCGAAGCCAGTTCCCTCCAGCAGGCAGAACGAGAAGGTCCCCCACCAGGGGGTGACACGCGAACCGAAGGCATAGGTCGGCAAACCCGAGACATCGATGACGCTGCGGGCCATCTAGACATTCTCCTCGATGGTTTTCGGCCAGAACCAGGCGACCAGCACGATGGCGACGACGGGCGAACCCCAAGTAACCGCCCAGGGCGTGTAGATCGAGCCGATGAACGCGACGGCTGTGGCAAACGCCGCCAGAAAGGGCCAGATCGAGGGCGCCGGCGATTCCTCGCGAATGTCAGGCCGAGCCTCCGTGACGCTCGTCACGAGCAGTTCGCGCTCATCAACCTTGAGGCCGCCGACCACCGCCTTGTCGTCGCCCTGATCCCATAGCGGCGAGCCGCTTGTGACGCAGGGAATGCGATCGAAGTTCTGCGGCTGGGGCGGCGAGCTGGTCGCCCACTCCAACGTGTCGGCGCCCCAAGGATTGTCGCCGGCAAGGGCGCCCGAGCGGGCGCTGGCAATCATGTTGTAGAGCATGAGTAGAAAGCTTGCGAAGAACAGCAGCGCGCCGGCGCTGGCGAGCAGGTTGAGCCCGCCCCAGCCCATCTCCGCAGGGTAAGTGTAGACCCTGCGCGGCATGCCATGCAGGCCGAGCAGGTGCATCGGAAAAAACGTGACGTTGAAACCAGTGAAGGCGAGGACGAACTGCCATTTGCCAAGCCGCTCATCCATGAGCCGGCCCGTCACTTTCGGGAACCAGTAGTAGACGGCCGCGACAAGCGGAAAGACGGTGCCGCCTATAAGCACGTAATGGAAATGAGCGACGACGAAATAGGTGTCGTGCACCTGCGTATCGATTGGCACCGACGCCAGCATCACGCCGGAGAGCCCGCCGGCGACAAAGATGAAGAAGAAACCGAGCACGAAGATCAACGGCGTCTTGAGCACCGGCTTGCCGTCCCACAGCGTCGCGATCCAGCAGAATATCTGGACCCCGTTTGGAATGGCTATAGCCATGCTGGAGGCGGTGAAGAATGCGGCGCCGACTTCAGGCAGGCCCGTCACGAACATGTGGTGAACCCACAAGCCAAAGGACAAAAAGCCGATCGCGATCAGCGACAGCACCATCGGCAAATAGCCGAAGACCGGCCGCCGGGAGAATGTCGCCACGATCGCCGACACGAAAGCGGTTCCAGGCAGGAAGATGATGTAGACTTCGGGGTGACCAAAGAACCAGAAAAGGTGCTGCCAAAGCAGCGGATCGCCGCCCGCGTCCGGATTGAAAAACTGCGTGCCGACCAGCCGCTCCATGATCAGCATAGACGAGGCGAGCATGATCGCCGGCATGGCGAAGATGATGATGAAGGAATGGACGAGCATCGTCCATACGAAGAGTGGAATGCGGTCAAGCGTCATGCCCGGCGCGCGCTGCTTCAGGACTGTGACGACGATCTCCACCGAGACTGCGAGCGCTGCGACTTCGGTAAAAGTGATCATCTGCGCCCAATAGTCCGGCCCCTTGCCTGGAGTGAAATTCAGATTTGCGAGGGGCACGTAGGAGAACCACCCGACATCAGGGCGGATGCTCAACGCGAAGCCGCCCCACAACATCAGGCCGCCGAACAGATAGACATAGTAGGAGAAGGCATTGAGGCGCGGAAAGGCGATGTTGCGGGTACCGACCATGAGCGGCACCAGATAGACGGCGAACGCCTCGCCGACCGGCACCCCGAACAGGAACATCATCGTTGTGCCATGCATGGTGAAAAGCTGGTTGTAGAGCTCGGCGTCGACGAGGTGGCTGTCCGGCCGTGCGAGCTGCAGCCGCATGATGATCGCCATGATGCCGCCGGCCAACAGGAAGACGAAGGCGGTGACGGCATAGCGGATGCCGATGATCTTGTGATCGACTGTCGAAAGAATGCCTATCAGACCATGCGCCGTGCCCCAGGTCTTGCTCAGCCTCGCGCGCAGTTCCTCGTCATCCAGATCGGTGTCACGGGTCTCGTGGCGTTCTTCGACCGCCTGGCTCATCGCGAATGCTCCGAAAGGGCGGGGGATGGAGACGATCCAGCGGAAGCAAAGACATTTTGTTGCTTCGTAAGATGAGCCATCGGCCTTGCCGGCGCGGCCTGTTTTGCGCGCCAACGTTCGAATTCGCTCGGCTCCAGTGCCACCACGAAGATCGCCATATGCGCATGCTGCTGACCGCAGAATTCGGCACACTGGCCGCGGTACACGCCGGGCTTATCCGCTTGGATGCGGAGTTCATTGCTTTTGCCTGGAATGAGATCGAGCTTGCCGGCTAAGCTCGGGATCCAGAACGAGTGGACCACATCACCCGTTGTGAGCTTGATGTCGACCGCGCTGCCTACCGGAATGCGAATCTCGTTCGCCGTTTCGAAACCGTTGTTTCCTTCGTAGCGGACCTGCCACCACCATTGGTGCCCTATGACGGATATTGTTACGGCCGCCCCGGCCCCGTCTCCGTAAACCGCCCTTTGTCCGTCGAAGCTGAGCACGGCCAGGCCGGAGAGAATGATGACAGTCGATGTCAGCATCGCAGCAAAGGCGATACCCATCGGCCGTTTGACGGCGGGACGCGCTTGCGCCGGTTCGCCGCGACTGTCTCGCCGGCGTGTCAGCGCGAAGAACAACCCGGCCATGGTGACCAGCCAGACAAGTCCGAGCACGGCCGTGAATATCCAGAACAGAACAGCCAGAGCGTCGGCCTGCTCGCCGTGCGGATTGAGGGCCGACTGCACACCGGTGCAGCCAGAGGCGAGAGCGCCGGCTGCAGCCGGAAGGCTGGCCAACGCCCGCCAATTGGGGGCTCTCCGAAACAGACGAAACACAAGATCCGGAACTCGCCGGTGCCGTTCCGTGTTGTGGGCTTCGTAGGGTGCCGAAGAGGCTGAGCCGTGAGTCTGAAACGCGATATCAGGATTTTCCGCGAACACGGGTTCTACGTTGCGACACTCCTCGCCTTCTGCCTGATCGGCGGCGTTCTTCTGTTCTGCGGCATCTACGCGCCATAGCTGCGACAGGAGGCCGGGACAGGCTGCAGTCCCGAAATTCCATGTCTCGTAAGGCCGCCGGAAGTGCATTCAGCCTGGTTCACCCGCAAAGGATGCTTCAGCCGGCTGTCTGCTCAGGCCGTCTGTGCGGAGTTGGAACTGGCAGGATGGGATAAAGTTCCTTGAACCGATTTCGAGGCGCCTTGTACAGCAGGCGCATTGTGCTCACCGAGGACCTTCAGCACGTCTGGAAAAATAGGCCGATACCGCCCGTATATCGTCGTCCGTGAGGCGTTGGGCTGCGGTAGCCATGATATGCCAGAACGGCGTGCCGCCTCGGTCTTCGGACCGGAACAGCTTCAGCTGCCGCTCCAGGTAAGCAGCACGCTGACCGTCGAGGCGCGGATAGATCGGATTTTTGTCGGAGCCGAGATGGCAGCCGGAACAGGCAGGCACGTTCCGCTCCGGAATTCCGGCCTCAGCGATTTGCTGTCCCTTGTTGATCACCTCCGCCGAAACTTGATCGCGGTCCGCTGATACCGACGGCTGCGCCGCGAAATACCGGGCAAGCGCAGCCAGATCGGCGGGGTCGACGCCAGTCACCGGCAGAGCCATGAAGCCGCTCGTGCGATCGCCATTGGCATAGGCTTGAAGGCTGGCGAGCAGGTAAGCTTCTTTCTGCCCGGCCAGCACGGGCACGGCGTCACCCCTGCCCTCGCCGTCGCCTCCGTGGCAGCGCATGCAGTCGGAGAGAACATCCGGGGTGGCGGGTTGCCGATCGCTGCTGGTAGCATCGCTGCCATTGAAGGCAAGCGCTCGAAATTCATTCGGATTGAGCTTTGGAAGTTCCCGCAGGAAAGCAACCATTGCCCAGACCTCGTCATCGCGGTCGCGGGCCGGCCAGGCGGGCATGCCGGTGAACCGTATTCCATGCTTGACGATCCGAAAAAGCTGGGCGTCGGTCCAATCTCCGACCGTGAGCGCGAGATCCGGCGGTTGCGGAAGCATCCGCAGCACCGCCGGCGAGCGGAGCTCGCCAGGCGCGCCGTGGCAGATCGCGCAGCCTCGCGCGAAATGTCCGGCTGCCGCCGGGAGCCCCCGCCGGTCGAGCGTTTTCGGCGCGTCCACGGCCAATGCATAGGTGCGTACGGCCGAGCGCATGGCGAGCTGAAGGAACCAGGCCGTCACCTTCCAATGGCCGCTGCTGGCGCCGACGTTGAAAAAGCCGATCCATGCCCCAAGCAACAGGACGACAGGCAAACCGATGGCGCCGAATACGACATGCTTCACGCGGATCATCATCGGCTGGTTCGCCACGCGAACGGCGTCTTCTTCGGCAGTAGCATTGGACGACGCTGTCCCGAATTCGGTACGAGAACCAGGCGTCATTGCAAGGCTTTCAAATATCGCGCGATCGTCTGGATTTCGGTTTGCGGCAGCATGTTGAACGCCGGCATTTTCACGCCTGGCTTGAACAGATCAGGGCGAGCGACAAAACGTGCAATGGCTTCCTCGGTGTTAGGCAGGACCCCGGCGCCAATCGCTGATCGCGATCCGACATAGGAAAGGTCCGGGCCAATCGTCCCGCGGGCCTCGGTGCCTCTTATGGTATGGCATGCACCACAACCGTTGCTCAGGAACAGCGACAGTCCGATGCCCGGCGGGTCCTGGGACGCGGTTGGGTTCGAGGATTGCGGCGCAGCCGAAGTCGCGGGCTCGATCGGAGGTTCGACGACCTTCGCTTGTCGACGCCCGGCTTCCTCGGCTGCGACCCAGCTGCTGGCAAGAAACCAAAATGCGAAGCCTACCAGAAGGCCGGCGTTTGCTGACATGACAACCGCTCCCGCGCTTTAACTTTGCAGGATGGGCGAGGTTCCATTCCCGCGGGCGCCGGGGCTGCGGTCTTTTGGTGGCCAACCGCTAGCGAAGGCGGTGGTTCAGCCTGGAGACCTTTTCCAGTCGAACACGTCGAAGCCGATCACAGTTATTCGTCGAGAATCCGGGCAAGTTGCGCAAAAGACAGATTATCGAGAAGGCACCGATTGCGGCCGGGAGGCCCTGGGGTTGCCGCGGAGCGCGGTCCTACTTGGAACCTCGATTCTTGTTATGGGCACTTTCTTGATTTTTGCCGCGAAGGATATTGCGATCGTCTGGATCGACCAGGTCAGGCGTATCGCCCCTGAGGCTCGACCCCTTCCGCCGTGCCTCGCGCTCCGCCGCCGACCGCTTCAGCTCCGCTTTGGCCTCGAATTCCTTGGGCGCGTTCTTCGTATTCTCACGCTTCTCGATGACACGTATCTGCTGATCGTGGGTGGTGCGTCCAGTCATTGCTCGCTCCTGTCTTTTTGACGGTAACGGCAGTTGGACTCGATCGTTCCGCATACGAGGAGTTTCCTTGGGCATAAATGCAATATGGCAAGAGTAGCGGCCTTGCTGTCGGCAAGTCCGGGCTCATCTGGACAGACGGCGCGCCCGCGGGTCGGTGCAAAGCGTCTCGGACGACATCGGAAGACCGCTGCCTCAACTGTCGCGCTGATGGAGGGGAGCGGGACTTGTCCGAGAATTGCCAATATCTTCGAATCCCGAAAGCTCGTTATCCGAGCAGAGCAGCCGCGGGTGCGCCGGATCGGTAATGTCGAGCTTGTCCCAAGGTATGCGATAGAGGCCCGACCTGCGACGCAGCTTGAAAAAATCGAGCAATGCGGTGCCGACGGTCGACGCGGACAGACGTTCGAACGCCGCGAAGATGCCGATATGGAATTCAGTGACGACGAGATCGTCACCATCCTGCTCGGCGATGATCTCCTCGATGTAGCCGATACTCTTGCCGCTTTCTGAGCACACGCGCCGACCGGCCAGATGCTCGAGATTTACATTCGTCATCGTCAGGCTCCCGGGATCCGGCCGACGACGTGATCGCGCAACCAGTGCTGCCAGGCAAAGATCTTCGTCCTGCGAACGTCGATATCGAATTCGATGTGGACGCCGATGTCGCGTACCTTGTTCCATGCGATCCGATGCGGCCTTGCCTGGCGCTTGCCGCCAAGCTTTGCCGCGAGGCGCGCCGTCCACCGCCCTGGCTGCGCGCCAAGCCGGCGCGCCAATGCGATCGAGCCAAGTTCGACGGCAACGAGCCTGGGCGGCTTGCCTTGCCTCAGCTCGGCAACCAAACCGTCAACCTTGCCGATCTTGACCTGCTCGCGGTCGACGACCTGCTTGTCCAATATATCGCGCAGCAGCTGCATCATGTGCCTCCGAATATCTGCAGCGGAATGGTCACCACCGCCAGCACGAAGCCGAGCGCGATGACGAAGATCACGGCCGCGTTCGAAATGACACCGTTGCGATGCTTGCCGACATAGCGGTCGTCGTTCAGCAGGAAAAGGAACGGCACGACCGTCAGCGGCAGGCTGGCCGCGGTCAGCGCCATCGAGAAGATGGTGAGCTTCAACGGGTCCAGACCGAGCGCTATCGGGACGGCGGCGAGGAAGAGCGTCAATGTGTAGACGAGGCTGAATCCGGGATCATCGCGCGGCTTCAGATCCTCACCCCATGTCCAGCCGAATCCCTGCGCGACGAGATAGGCCTGCTGCAGCGCCACTTCGAGAGCGGCTCCGAAACAGGCAATGCCTAGCGAAGCAACGAAAAGGACGAAGCCCCAGAAGCCGAAGATCGGGATCAGCATCAGCGGAAGCTGGTTATAGTCATCCACCTGGTTCACGCCATGAGCGCCCAGCACGAGCGCGGCCACGATGAGCACGCCCACGGAGATCGTGCCACCGAAGCTCATGCCGAGGCCGGCAATCGCTCGATTGGTGCCGAGGTAACTCTTGTCCCATTGGTCCTCGATCGCGCCCGACGAATAGAACATGAAAAGGTAAGGCGAGATCGATGCGCCGAGAATGCTGACGGCCATGAACCAGTAGGTCGCCGTGTCGTGCTGCGGCAGGCTGGGCACGGCCCCGACCGCCACCTCTTTCCATTCAGGGCGCAGCATCAAGGCCGCGACGACGAAACAGAGGGTGACGAGGCCAAGCATCGACACCCCTTTCTCGATGAGGCCGAACGTGCCCTTCCACAGCAGCAGCCACGCCAGGAAAGCGACCGGCAAGGCCCACCACTGGAAGCTGATCCCCGTGGCAAGCTCGGCAGCGACGGCAACACCGCCTATCTCGGCGGAAAGCACCAGGAAGTTGACCAGCAAGACTGCAAGCAGCGGCCAGATGAACGCATTGAAGCCGAACCTCTCGCGGATGCCGTCAGCGATGGTGTGATGGCTGACCGCGGCGAAGCGGCCGGCCATCTCGACCAGGAAGATGATGCAGATGGTACCGAGCACCACCGCCCAGATGAGCTGGTAGCCGAACAATGCACCGGCCTGCGCCGCCGTCGCCATCGAGCCGACCTCCAGGAAGCCGCCGACGCTGGTCACGACACCGAGTGAAATTTCAAGCAGCTTCTTCATTGCTGCTGCGCAAAATACTGGCGATAGGCCGCGGCGAGATCCGCTTGCGCGGCGCGAAGATCCTGCCGCGCCTGTCTGGCCTGGATCTGCTGTTCAGCCTTAACGGCGCGCTCGGCCGCGGCTGCTGCGATCGTCACCCGGCCGACCGCCGACTTCAGCGCGTCCCGCCTTGCGATATCGGATGAGGGGGCCGATTGAACTTGCCGGTCGGCGTCACCAAGCGTGCCGGCAAAGGATTGCAGGGCCGCAGATGCATAGTGCGGCGGTGCGGCGCCCGAAAGCCAGGCATCGATCACCAATACCGCCGCCTCCGCCGTCGAGGCGGCAAGCTTCGATTGCTGTTCGACGGTTTCAGATGAGGAGCAGGAGGCCAGCGCCAGTGCAAGCACCGGCAGTAAAAGCAGACTCCGCCAGGCAATGCTGCTCAATTGCTTCCTCTCGCTGCTTCTTCAAACATGAAGATAAGGCAGCATCGATCGGAAGGTTCCACTCACTTGGACGGCAGAGTCCGTTGGCGCAGTTCCGGCAACTTCGTCTACGAATGAGTTGCTCAACTTCGCTTCGAAAAGCTGCAGTCATCGACCTGCCAGCTCGAGCGCTGGCGAAGACCTTTTCTCATGCAGCGAGACGGCTTGAGGACACGATGGGGTGGCTCGACTTTGACAGTGCGACGCAACAGAAGAATGCATGATCGATCGAACGATTTCTAAGCCTGAAGGTCGACCCAGAGTACCCTCTGACCTGACGCGACACACCGATGGAACATCTCGACGCAGATCGGCTCCGCGCTGTCATTGAAGCCATTTTTCGAGCTGTTCGACGCTCTTTGGAGCCAATTGGCGACGCCCAGCGGCTCGGTCTGCTCGTCGGTCTTGACCAGGATGGCACGGTCGGCGCCCATGGCGAGCGCGGTGCGCAGCGTCTCCTGCGCCTGCTGCGGGCCGATCGAGACGACGATGATCTCTTCAGCCTTGCCGGCTTCCTTGATGCGGATGGCTTCTTCGATCGCGATCTCGTCAAACGGGTTCATCGCCATCTTGACGTTGGCAAGCTCGACGCCCAGTCCGTCGGCTTTCACCCGGACCTTGACGTTGGCGTCCACAACCCGCTTCACGGGCACAAGGATCTTCATTTCCGTTTTCCCTGAAATCAAATTGGGAGCGCCGGTCGGCTCAGTTTGACACGGCTCAAATCACCGCTTCTTCGAGAAACGGTTCATTCCGCGGTATGCGCTCGTAGCTGAACGGCGACAGGTCGAGCGTCTGAAAAGCCCCGTGGACAATCAGCTCCGAGACCGCCCGGCCGACGGCAGGCGACTGCTGCAGGCCATGGCCGGAGAAACCGTTGGCGAACATGAAGTTGGTCACCTCCGGGTGGAAGCCGACGATACCGTTGTGGTCGAGCATGTTGTATTCGTAATGGCCGGTCCAACTGGTCTGCACCTTCAATGCGTCGAAAGCTGGAATGCGGTGCCAGAGCGCCGGCCAGATGTAGTCGTCGAACTCTTCAAAATGCATCTCGAAGTCGTCATAGTCGGCCGGCCCGTCGCCCTGCGGCGTGTTGCCGGTGAGGAAGAGCTCGCCTTCGGGGCGTACGAATGTGCCGGAAAGATCGATGACATTGGGCATCCGCCCGGGGATGGGATTGGCACTGGCGAAAACGAAGCTGTAGCGCTTGTAGGGCGCGACCGGGATGGAAAGGCCGGCCATGGCGGCGACCTGCTGTGCGCGTGGACCGGCGGCGTTGACTAGGGTTCCGCAACGAACCGTCTGGCCGGTCGAGAGACGGGCCGAGACGACCCGGCCTTCGGAAACATCCAAATCCGTCACGGCGTTGTCGATATATTCGACGCCGCTGGCTCGCGCCGCGCGGCGGAACCCATTGAGCAAGCCCATGGAGTCGAACCAGCCCTCTTCGCGCGAACCCCACGAACCGCCGCCGAGGTCGTCGACATTCAGCCAGGGAAAACGTTCTTTCAACGCGCCCGGTCCGAGGAAGACGGTGTGGGCGCCGAGGCTGCGCTGCAGCTCAACCCGCTCACGCGCTGCGTTCACGCCCTCGGGCGAGCAGCAGTAGAGATATCCATGTTCCTTGAAGCCGAGATCAGGCGCGGGCTCATTGGTGTAGAACGGCGCCATCCGCTCCTGAAAACCGCGGATGATCTCGATGCCGAACTGGCTGATCTTCACATTGATCGGGTTGGAATATTGCTGGCGGATTGCGCTGGTGGAGAGCGCCGTCGAGGAGAACTCGTAGCTTGAGTCGCGTTCGACCACGAGGATCGACGCGCCGCTGCCCAGCGCCTGGCTCAGCCAGTAAGCGGTCGACGAACCGATCACCGCGCCACCGACGATGACGATGTCGTAGGCGTCCCGGGAAGGCGCCTTGTAAGGAGGAATTGCCATGGCTTTTCCTACTGCCTGAACGAAGCGATCAGGGCATCCGAGCCCCGCGCCAGCAAACCGAGATCCGAGCCCACCGCAATCATGGTGAAGCCGTCGGCGACATAGCGGTCGGCGTCGGCCTTGACCGGCGCCAGGATGCCGCTGGCCTTGCCAGCGGCGGCCGCGGCCTTGCGCACCGAAGCGATCGCCTCCTGCACATGTGCAGCGCCTGGATTGCCCATCGCGCCCATATTGGTGGAGAGATCGCCGGGGCCGACGAAGAGCACATCGACGCCCGCGACAGCGGCGATCTCGCCCGCATTGGTGACGCCCGATTCGTCCTCGATCTGGACGGCCAGCAGCTGCTGCTCGCGTGCCTTGGCGTGGTAGCTGGCGATGCGGCCAAACGCGTTGGCACGATGACCGACGGAAAAGCCGCGGAAGCCGCCTGGCGCATAGGTCATGGCTGCGACGATTGCGCGTGCCTGCTCCGCCGTGCGCACATTTGGAATCATCAAGCTGCGGGCGCCGACATCCAAAGCCTGCTTCATGAGGTTGGCATCGTCGGACGGCAGGCGCACCACTGCCTCACAAGGAAACGCTGCCGCGACCTGCAGCTGCGCCATGATGCTGCGCAGATCGTTCGGGCTGTGTTCGCCGTCGATCAGCAGCCAGCCCGTCCCGGAGCCGGCGACGACCTCGGTGGTCAGCGCCGAAGCCAGCGAGCACCAGATACCGATGTGGGGTTTGCCCGCCTGCACGGCAGCCTTTAGCGAATTGACACGCTCCTGCATTTTGCGATCGGTCTCCAATGAGAAAAAAGGTGCATTGAAATTTGTATGATGTCCTATATCATATGGCAAGCTTGGCCTGCAAGATGGCTCTGGCCGCAACGGAGTTGCAAATGAAGATTGGCTTTATCGGACTGGGCGTCATGGGGGCGCCGATGGCAAGGCATCTCGCCGACGCGGGGTATGAGGTCCTCACGGTGCTCAACCGCTCGCCTCTGCCTGCAGATCTGCGAGCATCGGTCGTCGCCTCCGCCGCTGAGGTGGCGCGGACCGCGGAGATCGTCATCACGATGCTGCCCGACACGCCTGACGTGGAGCGCGTCCTGTTTGGCCAGAGCGGCGTGCTTGAAGGGATATCCGCCGGCAAGCTGGTGATCGACATGAGCTCGATCAGCCCGATCGCCACCGCCCAATTTGCGGCGAAAATCAGGGAAGCGGGGGGCGGCTATCTCGACGCGCCGGTCTCCGGCGGCGAGGTCGGCGCCAAGGCGGCCACACTTACCATCATGGTCGGTGGTCCGGCTGCCGAGTTCGAGCGCGCGCTGCCGATCTTTGAGAAGCTCGGCAACAACATCACGCTGATCGGCGAAAAGAACGGCGCCGGCCAGACCTGCAAGATCGCGAACCAGATCATCGTCGCGCTCAACATCGAGGCGGTTGCCGAAGCGCTGGTCTTTGCCGGCAAGGCCGGCTGCGATCCGGCGAAGGTGCGTACTGCCCTGATGGGCGGCTTCGCCTCATCGCGCGTGCTTGAAGTGCATGGCGAGCGCATGATCGCCCGCGCCTTCGCCCCGGGTTTCCGCATCCGGCTGCACCAGAAGGATCTCGGTCTTGCGCTCGAAAGTGCTCGCGCGCTTGGCGTTGCATTGCCGGGCACGGCAACGGCGCAGCAGCTGATGAATGCCTGCTCAGCGCGAACCGCCGGCGCGGACGCCGACCATTCGTCACTCGTGCGGGCGCTCGAAATCCTGAGTGATCACGAACTGTCAAACGGAAAGGAATAACCGATGCGCGGAACCGGCAAGGCCGACATCTTCGTCATGCTGGCCCATCCCGTGGGCCATGCCAAGAGCCCCGGCATATTCAACGAGATCTTCGAGCAGAAGGGGCTCGACAGCCTGATGGTGCCGCTGAGCTGCCGTCCGGAAGATTTCGACACTTTCTGGGCCGGCATCACGGCGGCCGAGAACATCAGAGGTGTGATCATCTCCGTGCCCTATAAGGTCCCGGTCTACCACAAATGCGCGGCCGCTCACGACCGCGCCGCGCGTGTGCAGAGCGCCAACTCGGTGCGCCGGCAGGCGGACGGTAGCTGGTATGCCGACAATTTCGACGGCGTCGGCTTCATCGATGGCTTGAAGGCAGGCGGACACCAGATCGCCGGCAAGCGCATCCTCCAAGTTGGCGCCGGCGGCGCCGGCTCCTCGCTGACCTATTGCCTGGCCGAAGAAGGCGCGGCGGAGATACGGCTGGCCGACATCGACCGAGACCGCGCGCAAAAGCTTGCCTCGCTGGTCAACAAGTCCTTCCCCGATTGTCGCATCGAGATCGGAGAGCCCGATCCGTCCGGCATGGACATGGCGATCAACGCCACGCCGTCCGGGCTGAAGGCCGGCGATCCGTTGCCGATGGATGTGAGCAAGCTGACGCCGGAGATGACGGTGGTCGACATCATCATGGAGCCCGCCGAGACGGCGCTGCTCAAGGCGGCGAAAGAGATCGGTTGCCGCATTCAGCCCGGACGCCCGATGATGGATTTCCAGGTCGAGGCCATGGCCGAATTCTTCGACATCGAGCGGAAGGACCACCGCCATGGCTGATATATCGAGCGCCGTCGTCATCGGCGGCACGTCGGGCATCGGCCGCGCGATCGCCGAGCGCTTTGCCGGGGACGGCTATCAGGTGGTCGTCGCCGGCCGTGAAAGCGTCCGTGGCAAGGAAACGGCGAGCGCGTGCGAGAGCATAGGCGCGCCGCGAGCCCTCTTCGTCCGGACCGATGTTGCCGATCCCGTCTCCGTCGAGGCGCTGGCGACGGAAGTCGTGAGCGCGTTCGGCACGCCTCATGTCGTCGTCAACTGCGCCGGCATCCTGCAGAGTGGCAAGCATGTGCTCGACCAGGACCTCGCCGAAGACGAAGAGATGTGGCGCATCAACTATCGCGGCACCCTGCTCGGCTGCCAGGTGTTCGGCCGGCTGATGTCGGCGGCCGGCCGCGGGGCGATCCTCAATGTCGGCTCGCTTGCCTCTTTCGCGCCGCTGTCGCTGCCGGCCTATACGCCGGGAAAACATGCGGTGCTGGCTCTCACCCAGATGTTGGCCGCCGAGCTCGGCCCGCACGGGGTACGCGTCAATGCCGTGGCTCCGGGTTACACGCTGTCGGACGGGCTGAAAGCAAAGATCGCCAAGGGCGAGCGCAACCCCGAAGCCATCCAGGCGACCACGGCTCTGCGCCGCTTCGTCGAGCCGCGCGACGTTGCCGAGGCCGCGCTGTTCCTGTGCTCCGACCGCGCCGCCTCGATAACCGGCGTGACCCTGCCCGTCGATGCCGGCTGGCTCGTCCAGGCGCCCTACGCGCAGTATCTGCAAGGCAATCCCATCCGGCTGACGCCGGCTACCTGAGAGAGAACCCGTGACCGACATCCAGCGCTTCGACTTCGACACCCGCGTTCATCACGGCGTCATTCACAACGGCACGCTTTACCTGACCGGCCAAGTCGCCAAACCGGGTCAATCCGCGGCCGACCAGATGCGCGAGGTGCTCGGCAAGATCGATGCCTTGCTCCCCACGGCCGGCACCGACAAGACCCGCATCCTGCACGTGCAAATGTGGCTGGACGACGTGCGGGATTTCGACGAGGTCAACACGGTCTGGGATGCCTGGATGCCGAAGGAGCACGCGCCGGCCCGCTCCTCCGGCGAGGGCCGCATGGCCAAGCCCGGCATGCTGGTCGAACTGATCGTCACCGCGGCGGTTTGAATGGTCCTGCCGGTTCGGGCATCATCCCGAATCTGAACTTGAACGGCCCTGATCTGATTTGAACGGAAGGACCTCAATGACGAAACGCAAGCCGCTTTCCACCCTGGTGGCGGAGAGCTTGGCCGAAAAGATCCGCTCCGGTCAGTTGCAGCCCGGCGCGCAACTGCCGACCGAGGCGGAGCTTTGCGCCGAATACGACGTCAGCCGCACCGTCGTGCGCGAAGCAGTGGCGCGGCTGCGCTCCGAGGGTATGGTGGTTCCGCAGCAGGGGCGCGGCATGTTCGTCAGCGAAACGCCGACCCCGCGCAGTTTCTCGATCCCGGACGAGGCACTCAGGACCCTGCCGGAAACCATCGCCTTGCTTGAACTCAGACTGAGCGTCGAGGTGGAATCCGCCGGGCTCTGCGCGGAACGCCGCACCGACAAGGAAGCAAGCGGCATCCGCGCCATAATGGATGACATCGACGCGCAGCAGGCCGACCCCGCCGCGGTCCAGATCCATTACGATTATGACTTCCACCTCGCGATCGCCAAGGCGGCGCGCAACGAATTCATCCACGGCTTCCTTGCCTATCTCGGGCCGATGATCGTGCCGAGATTCCAGCTCGGTTATGTCGTCGAGCCTGCCCTCAAGGACAGCTACTACGCGCGTATCCACAGCGAGCACAAAGCCATCGTCGATGCCATCGAAAGGCAGGACGGAAGCAAAGCCCGACAGGCGATGCGCAAGCATCTGCAGAACAGTTTGGGACGTGTGCGCGCGCTTGCCAAAGCCTCGGGCGTCGAGGCAACCGAGGCCGAGCAGAAGGCCGCGGCGGCCTCGCTTTTCACCAAGCTGAAAAAGCCTTTGCCGACCGCTGGGTAGGTTCGCCGACTTCGACGTCGTTCGCCTCTGTCGCCCGCGCGGGCGGCCGGTTGTTTACGAAAGCCATGTTTTTTCTCAGCTGGCGATCGGAAATCCGCCTTCGCGGGTTGAGGACATTGTTTTCCTTGGGATAGCAGCATTTGTCGCCGCATAGGCACGCCGAAATATTCCAGCCGCCGAAAGGCATTCGAAATTTTATCTTTCCTTTTTGCTGCTTTTCTTGGTTTCGCGGCATCGGCCCAGGCCGCAAACTGAAGTCCAAGCAATCGGGGAAGCCCAGGTGACGACAGCCTTCATAACAGGAGCGACGAGCGGCATAGGGCGGGCGATGGCAATTGCGCTGAGCGACGCCGGCTACGACGTCTATGCCGTCGGCCGCAGCCAGGCCGCGCTCAAGGAGCTACAGGCCGAGCGTCCGGGCATCGTGCCGATCGCCGTCGACGTCACCGACCGCGAGGCGCTGGAATCGGTGCTGGCCGATCTCACCGTCGACGTCTTGATCAACAATGCCGGCATCATGCCGCCGCTCGGCAATTTCGCCGATATGAACATCGCCGACATCGACACCACGCTCGAGGTGAACCTCAGCGCCGCGATCCTGCTCACCCGCCTCGTCGTGCCGCAGATGCGCGAGCGGCAGTCGGGCCACATCTTGTTCACCGGTTCCGTCGCCGGCCACACGGCATTCT
This sequence comes from Mesorhizobium sp. CA6, assembly GCF_020165035.1. NCBI lineage: Bacteria > Pseudomonadati > Pseudomonadota > Alphaproteobacteria > Hyphomicrobiales > Phyllobacteriaceae > Mesorhizobium > Mesorhizobium sp. CA6. The sequence goes on from NZ_JAIUHI010000001.1 coordinate 189,721, forward strand.
CCAACATCGCCGTCTACGCGGCCACCAAGGCGGCGATCTCCGGCTTTGCCGGCGCGCTGCGCGCCGACCTCTCTGCGTCCGGCATACGCGTCACCGAGATCGTCGCCGGCCGCGTCGAGACGCAGCTCTATGAAGACATCCTCGACGCCAAGGCGCGCGAGGCCATGTACGCCAGCAAAGTGGTGCAGCCGGATGACGTGGCCAAGATGGTGACCGCGGTTCTCGCGCTCCCCGCATGGGCCGACGTTACCCGTTTTGACATCATGCCGACCTGGCCAACCTCGCCGAGCGGCACCAAGTAAGGGAAACAGGATGAAAGACCTTTCCGTTCTGATCGTTGGCGGCGGCGCAGGCCTCGGCGCTCTTCTCGCCCGCATGGCCGTGGAGGCCGGGGCGACAAAGATCGGTGTCATCGACATTAACCAAGAAGCAGCGCAGAGCGCGCTCGATCCGGCAAAGGCCAAGAGCCTGCCAACCGCAGCGGCGACTTGCGACATCCAGGTCGGCCCGCAGTGCCATGCCGCTTTCGACGCCATCGTTTCGAAGCTCGGGCGCATCGACACGCTGATCAATTGCGCCGCCATCTATCCGCGCCGTCCGCTGCTCGAAATCACCGACGCCGATTGGGACGCCTCCAACGGCATCAACATCAAGGGCACCTATCACATGATGGTGGCCGCGGTTCGCCACATGCAGGCGCAAGAGCCGAAGAACCATGTGCGCGGGCGGATTGTGAACCTCACCTCGGTCGATGCCTTCAAGGCGCATCCGCAGAACGCCCACTATGCAGCGACGAAGGCAGCCGTCGTCAGCCTGACGCGCTCCTTTGCCCATCACGTGGCCAAGGACGGTGTCTTGGTGAATTCCGTCGCACCCGCCGGCATGGCCACGGAGAAGGCAAAGGCGCTCGGTTTCCTGGAGGAGCTGGCTAAGGCAAGCCCTCTCGGCCGCGGCGCCGAGCCGACGGAAATCGCCGAGTGGGTACTCATGACCGGCGGACCCAAGAATACCTACATGACCGGCGAAAACGTCATTGTCTCAGGTGGTTACATCTACGCCTGAACCAACTTCATCAGCCCGGCCCGGCTGACATTCAGCAGTGCATGATCGACGGAGTCTCGAACGAAAGGAGGCGGAATTCCATGACCGGCAAGCTTCGCCTCCCATCGCTCAACGCGCTGCGCGTTTTCCACGCCGTCGCGCAGCACAAGAGTTTTAGGCAGGCAGCCGACGAATTGCTGGTCACGCCGCAAGCGGTCGGGCAGCAGATCAAGCTCCTTGAGGACACGCTCCAGGTGACGCTGTTCGAGCGCAAGGGTCGTTCGATCGAGCTGACCGAATCCGCCATTTTGCTCTCGCACTACGTCAAGGCCGGCTTCGAGGAGTTTTCCGAAGGTGTCCGCCGCGTCACCAAGTCGAACTACCGCGACCGCATCAACCTCAATGCCAGCCCCTACTTCGCCACGCACTATTTGCTGCCCAGGCTCTCGCTCTTCCGCGAGATGCTGCCGGGCGCCGATCTGCGCCTGACGACGATGGTCGACCTGCCCGACTTCGGGCGCGACGACATCGATATGACCGTGCAGTGGGGCTACGGCAACTGGCCGGACTACGAAACCACGCTCTTGGTGCCGGATCCGAAGATCATTTGCTGCACGCCGGCGATCGGCGAAAAGATCAAGTCGGCGCACGATCTCACGAAGTTCACGCTGCTCGACACCGTCAAGTCGAAGCGCCTGTGGCCGGATATTCTGCGGCACCTTGGCGTCGAGCTGACGGATGGAGACCGCAGCATCAGCTTCGACGATGCCGCGACCATGCGTCGGGCGACCCTGCAAGGCATCGGCGTCGGCCTGGTTTCCGTGATCGATGCCGAGGAAGATTTCCGCTCCGGCGCGCTGGTGGCGCCGATCGGCCGCGACGCTATTGCCGATATGAAGCCGGAGGAAGTGCCTGGTTTCTATCTCGTCGTCCCGCGCGGGCATCTGCGCGTGAAGGCGGTGGCGGCGCTCCATCGGTGGCTGGCCCAGGAGGATTGGCGGAGCGACCTGAAACTCTCCTTGCCGAAACCGACCCCGCTTTCCGACTGAGAGGCGGCTTCGAGACCGAGTCCCGAAGACATCTGCGGGGCTCCAACAACAAGAAACGGAACAACCTCAACAGTGGAGACAACAACTATGAAAATGATCAAATGGGGGGCCGCCGCCATGGCCCTGGGCCTCGCGCATCTGGCGGTGCCGGCTGAAGCCGCCGGCGGCAAGACGCTGGAGACCGTGAAGGCCCGCGGCGTGCTCAACTGCACCGGCCATGACGGCTCCTATCTCGGCTTCGCCGAAGTGGACGACAAAGGCAACTGGAAGGGCATGGACATCGACCTCTGCAAGGCGGTGGCGACCGCCGTGTTCGGCGATCCGGCGAAGCTGAAGGTCGTGCCGATCAGCTGGGCGCAGCGCTGGCCCTCGCTTCAGTCGGGCGATGTCGACATCATCATCAAGGCCTCGGGCGGCACACTCAGCCGCGACACCGAGCTCGGCCTGCAATTCTCGACGTCCTACTATCTCGGCACCACCAAGGTGATGGCGCATAAGGAGCTCAACCTGAAATCGCTCAAGGATGCCAATGGCGGCACGATCTGCATTCCCGCCGGCACCTCGCAGGAACAGCAGGTCGCCGCCTACGCCCAGAAGCTCGGCATCAAGCTCGAGCCGGTGCTGATCGAAAAGACGGAAGAGTTGGAGCAGGCCTACTTCTCCGGCCGTTGCGATCTTTATGCGCAGTGGGGTCCGACATTGGCCATCGCCCGCATCGCTAAGAGCAAGGTCGAAGACCATGTCATCCTGCCCGACGTGCTCGCGGTAGAGCCGGAAGTCATGATCATGCGCCAGGGCGACGACAATTGGGTCGACATCGCCAACTGGACGCTGAGCACACTGATCTTCGCCGAGCAGGAAGGCATCACCTCCAAGAACGTCGACGAGATCAAGGCCAAGCCGACCTCGCCGCAGGTGGCGAAGTTCCTTGGCGTGACGCCCGGCATGGGCAAAGGCCTCGGGCTTTCGGACGACTGGGCCTACAACGTGATCAAGAAGGTCGGCAATTACGGCCAGATCTTCGATCGCGACCTAGGCAAGGATTCGCCCTACAAGATGGATCGCGAGCTAACCAACCTCTGGAACAATGGCGGCGTCCTGTTCCCGCTGGTGATCGACTGATCCACGTCTGACGGTGTTACCGCTCAAGGCTCCCGCCCGGCTTCGGCCGGGCGGAGCCGGCGGCAATTCGAGAAGGATTGGTCAATGGTCAGCCTGCTGAGAAATCAGAAGGTCCGCAACGCGCTGTTGCAGGTCGTCTATGTCGGTTCGCTTGCAGCCCTGGTGCTCGCAGGCATCATCATCGCGCGGCGGAATCTCGCGGAGCAAGGGATCACCTCGGGATTCGATTTCCTCTACAAGTCGACGGGCTGGGACGTGAACTTCTCGTTGCTGCCGGCCACGGCCAACGATCCCTATTGGTGGTTCTTCCTCATCGGCATCATCAACACGCTGTTCCTGGGCTGCACCGGGCTGATCCTGGCAACGCTCGTCGGGACGATCGTCGGCCTGGCGCGGACCTCGTCCAACGAACTGGCGCAATTGCTCGGCCGCACCTATGTCGACATCTTCCGCAACATCCCGCTGATCCTCCAGGTCTTCTTCTGGTACGCTTTGATCACGCACCTGCCGACGCCGCGCGCTGCGCACGAAGCCTGGGGCTTTCTGCTGACCAGCCGCGGCCTCTACGTGCCGGCGCCGAATGTCGGCGGGGTGGCAATGGCGCTGGCCACATCGGCCCTGATCGCCGCCATCGCGCTGCCGGTCTGGCTGGGCAGGACGTCACGGCTCAGCCAGCCGTTCGGCCAGCGTGCCACCATTCAGCTTGCCGGTGCTGCTGCGGCGCTGGCCTGCGCGGCCATCGTTTTGGTGGTAGGACGTCTGCCTGACGCACCGCTGCTCGATTTCCCGGCCCTGGAAGGCCTCAACCTGAGGGGCGGCCTGCGCGTTCCGCCGGAATTCTCCGCCTTGGCTATCGCGATCGCCATCTATGGCGGCTCCTACATCGCAGAAATCGTGCGCGGCGGCTTCAAATCTGTCGGCATGGGCCAGATGGAAGCTGCACGCTCGCTCGGTTTGAGCCCATGGCGCGTCTTCACGCTGGTGCGTCTGCCGCTGGCGTTGCGGGCCATGCTGCCGATCCTTGCCAACCAGTATGTCTGGCTGATGAAGGCCACGACCATGGGCATTGCCGTCGGCTTCACCGACTTCTTCATGATCGTGGCGTTGACCATCAATCATTCCGGCCAGACCCTGGAAGTGATCGGCATCCTGATGGGAGGCTTCCTCGCCATCAATCTCAGCCTCGCCGCCGTCTTCAACCGCATCAACAAGGCCATTGCCCTCAAGGGCAATCAACTGAGGGGATGACAGAGATGGAGATGGTCATTGTCGCCCCCCCTGCCCCGGGCAGGCTCGAAGACCTGAAGTGCCGCTTCTTCGCGACGCCGCTCCAGGCGCTGCTGTCGCTGATCTCCCTGGCGATCATGGTCTCTATCGTCTGGAAACTGCTCAACTGGGCAGTCTTTTCTGCCGTCTTCACCACGAGTGGCGGGCCAGAGGCGTGCCAGGCGGCGGCAGGAGCCTGCTGGTCGGTCATCGCTGCCCGGTGGCGGATCATCCTGTTCGGTCTCTATCCCTTCGAGGAGCAATGGCGCTCCGCGCTCGCCTGCCTGACCGTGGTGGTGATGACGGTGCTGAGCTGTATTCCGGCCTTCTGGACCGGACGCCGGATCGCGCTGGTGTGGGGAGCAGGAGCAGCGTCGTACTACGTGCTGATGAAAGGCGGCGTGCTCGGCCTTTCCTATGTCGGCGAGGAAGCCTGGGGCGGGCTGGCGCTCACCCTCTTCATCTTCGTGACCACCTGTCTGATCGGCTTCCCGCTGGCGGTCTGCTTGGCGCTGCTGCGCCGCTCCGAGCTGCCATGGATATCCAGGACCACCGGTCTCATCATCGATGGGGTCCGGTCGTTGCCGCTGATCTCGATCCTGTTCACCTTCGCCATCGTCCTGCCTTTCGCCTTGCCGCAGTGGATGGCGGGCGACAAGCTCTACCGGGTGATCCTGGGTTCCGCCTTGTTCTTCTCCGCCTATCAGGCCGAGATCGTCAGAGGCGGCATGCAGGGCGTCCCGGCCGGGCAGGAAGAAGCCGCCATGGCGCTCGGCATGAGCTACTGGCAGCGCATCGGCCGCATCCTTCTGCCGCAGGCGATGCGCAACGCGCTGCCGGCCACGATCAACCAGTTCGTCATCTCGTTCAAGGAGACCTCGCTGGTGGTCATCGTCGGCTTCTTCGAGATCCTGGCCTCAGGCAACGCCGCCTATGGCACCGGCGAATGGCGCTTCGCCTATGTCGAGGTCTATGCCTTCATTGCCTTCATCTACTTCGTCTTCGTCTTCAGCCTGTCCCGCTACGGCGCTTACCTCGAGCGGCGCATGGCGGTGGGCGAGCGGTAGGAGGCACGCATGGATTCCACGCTCCCGTCCGGCCCGGCCGTGCATATCGAAGGCCTCGACAAACATTACGGGTCGTTCTACGCGCTGCGGAAGATAAACCTCTCCGTCGGGCGCGGCGAAAGGATCGTCATCTGCGGTCCGTCAGGCTCCGGCAAATCCACCCTGATCCGCTGCATCAACCGGCTCGAACAGCATGACGGCGGCCGCATCGCCGTGCTCGGCACCGAGCTCAACGACGACGTCGGCAATATCGACGGGATCAGGCGCGAAGTCGGCATGGTGTTCCAGCACTTCAATCTGTTCCCGCACATGACGGTGCTGGAGAACTGCATGATCGCGCCAATGATCGTGCGCAAGCGGCCGCGCGCGGAAGCCGAGACGACGGCCAGGCGCTTTCTGGAGAAGGTGCGAATCCCTGAGCAGGCGATGAAGTTTCCGAGCCAGCTTTCCGGCGGCCAGCAGCAGCGCGTCGCGATCGCCCGCGCGCTCTGCATGCAGCCGCAGATCATGCTGTTCGACGAGCCGACCTCGGCGCTCGACCCGGAGATGATCGCCGAGGTGCTGGATGTCATGGTGACGCTCGCTTCCGAAGGCATGACGATGATCTGCGTGACCCACGAAATGGGCTTCGCCCGTCGCGTCGCCGACCGGGTCATCTTTATGGACGGCGGCGAGATCGTCGAAGAGGCGCCGCCGGAGGCGTTCTTCACGTCCTCCCGAAATGAGCGAACCCGTCAGTTTCTGTCGCAGGTGCTGGGTCATTGAACAGCATCCCGGGAGATGCAACGTTCGCGCGCACATCAGCAGGAATTTCAATGACCGATCCCATAGTCGCCCTGCGCGGGATACTCGGACCGAAAGGCTGGCTTTCGGGCGATGATGCCCAACCTTACCAGCGCGATTGGCTCAACCGCTACGGCGTCCGGCCCGTGGGCGTCGCCCGCCCCGCCAGCACCGCGGAGGTGGCCGCGGTCGTCAAGGCTTGCCGGCAGGCAGGATTGGCAGTCGTGCCGCAAGGCGGCAATACCGGCCTGTGCGGTGGGGCCGTCGCCGAGCAGCCCGACGCGGTTATCGTCTCGCTGTCGCGCATGACGGCAATCGGCGAGCCGGATCCGGAGAGCGGCTCGATCGCGGTTGAGGCAGGCGTCGTGCTCGCCGCGCTGCACGAGGCGCTGGAGCCGCGTGGCCTGATGTTCCCAGTGCATCTTGGGGCCGAAGGCAGCGCCAGGATCGGCGGTCTGATCGGCATCAATGCCGGCGGCAGCCAGGCCTTTCGCTTCGGCATGATGCAGGATCTGGTCCTCGGCCTCGAGGTCGTCATGACGGACGGCACGGTGTGGGACGGAATGCGCGCGGTACAGAAGGACAATGCAGGCTATCAGCTGCGCAAGCTGTTCTGCGGTTCGGAAGGCACGCTCGGCATCGTGACGCGAGCAATCCTCAGGCTCTATCCCTCGCCAAAGCAGCGGGCGAGCGCGCTGCTGGTGATGTCCGACTTCGCCGCCGCCGTGTCGTTCGGGGCGTTTCTGCGTGGCGAGGCCGGAGAGTTCCTGGCCGGCCTTGAGTTCTTTTCGGATGTCGGCCTGACGCTCGCGCTCAAGCATCTTCCAGACCTCGCCTATCAGCTGGAGACGCGGGGCGACGTCTATCTGCTCGTCGAGATGGCGTCGGGCTCGACGCGCGTCCCCCTCGACGACATCCTGGGTTCGGCGCTGGAATGGGGCATGGAGCAAGGCCTGGTCGTCGATGGCGCGCTGGCCAATTCGGGCGCGCAGCGGGCGCAGTTCTGGCGCCTGCGCGAGGAGCAGCCGGAAGGCCAGCGGCTGGAGGGCGAGCAGCTCAAGCACGACATCTCCGTGCCGCCGGGCGCGATCGCGCGCTTCATCGAGGCGGGCGCGAAACTATGCCACAAGATTCTTCCGGGCGTGCGGATCAACCCGTTCGGCCATCTCGGCGACGGCAACATCCATTACAATCTGTCGCCGCCGGCGGGCCGCGCCGATTTCGATGGGAAAGCCGCGGCATTCGCTGAGGCGCTGGCCGCTTCAGCCACTGACATGGGCGGGAGCTTCGCCGCCGAGCATGGGCTCGGCCGCGCCAAGATCGCCATGGCCGACCGAAACAGAAGTCCGGTGGAGCGGGAGCTCATGGCACGGCTGAAGGATGCATTCGATCCGTCGGGCATGATGAACCCCAGTGTTTTGGTGCGGATTTCATAGCGAAAGAAAAACTTTCGTATGGATCGCATTTCTTGATTTCGCGTCGACCGGCCGCAGTGCAGGTATAAATCCGAAAGGCAGGCTCGGTCCGCTTGCCACCGGCTTAAGAGGATGTCGAAGCATGGTCCGCAATGGCGGTCGCCTTCTTGTCGAATGCCTGATCGCCTTAGGCGCGACCAAGAGCTTTGGCGTGCCCGGCGAAAGCTATCTCGCCGTTCTCGACGCGCTGCACGATACCAAGGGCAGGCTGGACTATGTGCTTTGCCGCAATGAAGGCGGCGCGGCGTTCATGGCCTCGGCCTACGGCAAGCTGACGGGATCGCCCGGCATCTGCTTAGTGACCCGCGGCCCAGGCGTGACCAATGCCAGCATCGGCATTCACACCGCGATGCAGGATAGTTCGCCGATGATCCTCTTCGTCGGCCAGGTCGGCACCGATATGAAGGGCCGCGAGGCCTTCCAGGAGATCGACTACCGCGCCGTCTACGGCACCGTCGCCAAATGGGCGGTCGAGATCGACGACGTTGAGCGCCTGCCTGAAATCTTGGCGCGCGCTTGGACCACCGCCTTGACCGGCCGGCCCGGCCCCGTCGTCGTCGCGCTGCCCGAAGACATGCTGACGACCGCGACCGAGGCCGCGCCGCTCAGCGGCCCTGCTTCGATTTTCGAAGCCGCTCCGTCGCAGGATGCCCTTTCGTCGGCGCTTGAGATGCTGGTTGCGGCCGAGAGGCCGGTGCTGCTGATAGGCGGGGCCAACTGGACGGCAAATGGACGCGCCGCGCTCCAGGCCTTCGCCGAGCCTTCCGACATCCCCGTCATTGCCGCCTTCCGCTACCAGGACCAGTTCGACAACCATTCGCCAGTCTTCGTTGGCGAAGCCGGCGTCGGCATGGTGGCGCATGTCAAGACGCTGATCCGCGATGCTGACGTGATCTTGGCTGTCAATGTCCGCTTCGGCGAGATGACGACCGACGGCTACACGCTGCTCGACGTTCCGGTGCCGCGCCAGAAGCTGATCCATGTGCACGGCTCCGACCGCGAAATCGGCAAGATCTACGTGCCCGCGATCGGCGTCCATGCCGGCCCGAACGCTTTCGCCAAGGCGCTGACGCCGGTGAAAGGGGACTGGGCCAACTGGCGCGCGGCAGCGCGCAAGGCCTATGAAGCCACATTCGCAGCACCCGTCCAGCCCGGCCCGGTCGACATGGTCGCGGTCACCGCCTGGTTGCGCGAGACCTTGCCGGCCGACGTCATCCTCACCAACGGCGCCGGCAATTTCACGGTGTGGCCGAACAAGTTCTTCAAGTTCGGGCCGGACGCGCGGCTGCTTGCCCCGCAGTCTGGCGCCATGGGCTATGGCCTGCCTGCAGCCATCGCCGCGAAAGTCGCGTTTCCGCAGCGCACAGTCGTATGCTTTGCCGGCGACGGCGACTTCCAGATGAACTGCCAGGAGCTCGGCACGGCTATGCAGGCCGGCGCGCAGCCAATCGTGCTCATCATCAACAACGGCATATACGGCACGATCCGCGCGCATCAGGAACGCAACTATCCGGCCCGCGTCTCCGGCACCTCGCTGGAAAACCCGGACTTCGTGGCGCTGGCAAGGGCCTATGGTTTTCACGCCGAGCGCGTCGAAAGCAGCGGGCATTTCGCGGCGGCGTTCCGGCGGGCCCAGCAGTCTGCGACCGGCGCCGTTCTCGACATCGCCATCTCGCCCGAAGCGCTCACGCCCCGGCAGACCCTTTCCCAGATGCGCGACGCAGCACTCGCTTCGCAGAAGGCCACGGCATGACCTCCAGATCAGACGACATTCGCCTCGGCGCGGACATCGGTGGCACCTTCACCGACATCGCCCTCGATGTCAGGGGAACGATGTTTTCGACCAAGGTGCTGACCACTTATTCGGCGCCCGAGCAGGCGATCCTCGACGGTATTGAGGTGGTGATCCGCGATGCCGGAATTTTGGCGGCCGAGATAGGCATCATCATCCACGGCACCACGCTCGCCACCAATGCGCTGATCGAGCGGCGCGGCGCCAGGACCGCGCTCGTCACGACAGAAGGCTTTCGCGATGTGATCGAGATGCGGACGGAGAACCGCTTCGAGCAATACGATCTCAACCTGCAACTGCCGACACCGCTGATCCCGCGCGAGGACCGCTTTACCGTCAAGGGCCGCATCGGCGCCGAGGGCCAGGAACTGCAACCGCTCGACGAAGCAGCCCTAGAGGAAATCGCCGAGCGGATCTTGGCCGGCAATTTCGGCTCGGTGGCGATCGGCTTCATCCACGCTTATGCCAACCCCGACCACGAGCGCCGGGCGCGCCAGATCCTCGCTCGCAAGCTTACCATCCCGATCTCGATCAGCGCCGAGGTCTCGCCGCAGATGCGCGAGTTCGAGCGCTTCAACACGGTCTGCGCCAACGCCTATGTGCGGCCGCAGATGGCCGACTATCTCGCCCGCCTGCAGACGCGCCTCAAGGACATGGGCGCCGAGTGCCCGGTCTTCATGATCCATTCCGGCGGCGGCCTGATCTCGGTGGAAACTGCTTCTGAATTCCCTGTCCGGCTGGTCGAGTCCGGTCCCGCGGGCGGCGCCATTTTTGCCGCCGACATCGCTCGGCGCTTCGGCCTGGAGAAGGTCGTCTCCTATGACATGGGCGGAACCACCGCCAAGATCTGCCTGATCGAGGATTTTGCGCCGCGCACGGCGAGAACCTTCGAAGTGGCGCGCACCTATCGCTTCTCCAAGGGCTCCGGCATGCCGATCTCGATCCCCGTGATCGAGATGATCGAGATCGGCGCCGGCGGCGGCTCGATCGCGTGGGTGGACGCTATGGGCCGTATCCAGACCGGGCCGGAAAGCGCGGGCTCGGAACCTGGCCCGGCCTGCTACGGCCGCGGCGGCAAACGCCCGGCGATCACCGACGCCGACCTGGTGCTCGGCAAGCTTGATCCGCACAATTTCGCCGGCGGCGCGATCAAGCTCGACATCTCCGCTTCCGAGCAGGCGATCCTGCGCGATGTCGGCGAGCGCCTGTCGCTGAATGCCATGTCGACCGCCTTCGGCATCTGCGAGGTGGTGGACGAGAACATGGCCAACGCCGCCCGCGTACACGCCGTTGAGAACGGCAAGAACATTTCCGACAATCTGATGATCGCCTTTGGCGGCGCAGCGCCTCTGCATGCGGCAAGGCTTTGCGAAAAGCTCGGCATCGATCAGTGCATCGTGCCGCGCGGCGCCGGCGTTGGATCGGCGATCGGTTTCCTCAAGGCGCCGTTCGGCTACGAGGCGCTGGCCTCGAAACTGACGCGCCTTTCGCGCTTCAAGCCGGCCGAAGTCAACGCCCTGCTCTCCGATCTCAAAGCCTCCGCCGAAGGCTTTGTCCGCACCGGCGCCAGTGGCCAGATCGTCTGCGAGATCACCGCCTTCATGCGCTATGCCGGCCAGGGCTGGGAAATCCCCGTGCCGGTATCGGACGAGCCGTTCGGCGACGATGCGGCCGCCAGGCTCAAGGCGCTGTTCGAGACCAGCTATCAGCGCTTCTTCGGCCGCGCCATCGACGGGCTCGACGGGCTGGAGATTGAGATCGTCACCTGGTCGGTGAAGGCGACCGATATTCGTCCGGCCGGCACCACGCACGAGCTCACCGCAGGCAAGAAGACCAGCCAACCGACGACGACCCGCGCGGTCTTCGATCCGGCAACGGGGGCGCCGCAGAGCTACGGCATCGTCGAACGCGAGGCGCTGTGCGCCGGCGATCGCATCGCTGGCCCGGCCGTCATCGTCGAGCGCGAGACATCGACCGTTGTCACCACCAGCTTCGACGCCGTCATCCAGAGCGACGGCGCGATCCTCCTGACCCGCAAAGGCAGCCAGGCATGAGCGATATTGGCGAAATCCGCATGCAGGTCATGTGGAACCGGTTGATCTCGGTGGTCGAGGAGCAGGCGCTCACGCTTTTGCGCACCGCCTTCTCGACCTCGGTGCGCGAATCCGGCGACCTGTCGGCCGGCGTGTTCGATCCGCGCGGCCAAATGCTGGCGCAGGCGGTGACCGGCACGCCCGGCCACGTCAACACCATGGCCGAAGCCGTGCTGCATTTCATGAACGAGATCCCGCGCGATCAAATGTTCGAGGGCGACACTTACGTCACCAACGATCCCTGGCTCGGCACCGGCCACCTGCACGACATCACCATGGTCTCGCCGTCCTTCCTCAATGGCAAGCTCGTCGCCTTCTTCGCCTGCACGGCGCATGTGGTCGATGTCGGCGGCCGCGGCTTCGGCGCCGACGGCAAATCGGTCTATGAGGAAGGCATCCAGATCCCGATCATGAAGTTCGCCGAGAAGGGCAAGGTCAATCTCGACCTCGTCCGCATCCTGCGCGCCAATGTCCGCGAACCCAACCAGGTCGTCGGCGATTTCTATTCGCTCGCAGCCTGCAACGAGGTCGGCCATCGCCGCCTCGTCGACATGATGAAGGAGATCGGCCTCACCTCGCTCGACGGGCTCGGCGACTTCATCTTCTCGCGCACTCGCGACGCGATGCTCGAGCGCATCGAGGCGCTACCCAAGGGAAGCTGGTCGAACGAGCTGGTGACCGACGGTTATGACGAGCCGGTCAAGCTCGCAGCGACGGTCTCAGTCCGCGACGACCATGTCGAAGTCGATTTCACCGGCACAGATCCGATGAGCCGCTGGGGCATCAACTGCCCGATCATCTACAGCAAGGCCTATGCCTGCTATGCGCTGAAATGCATGGTGGCGCCCGACATTCCCAACAATGCAGCCTCGCTCGCCTTCTTCACCGTATCCTCACCGGTCAACATCCTGAACGCCGTGCGACCGGCGCCGGTGGCGCTCAGGCATATTTTCGGCCACATGGTTCCCGATCTGGTGCTCGGCGCCTTCTCGAAGGCGTTACCCGGAAAAATCCTCGCGGAAGGCGCCGGCGCACTCTGGAACATCCATATTTCGGCGCGCCCTGTTTCAGGCGCATCCGGTCGCCGCGCCGAAGTGCTTATGTTCAATTCCGGCGGCATGGGCGCCCGCCCCGAGCTCGACGGCTTGTCGGCGACGGCCTTCCCGTCCGGCGTCCACACCATGCCGATCGAGGCCACCGAGCATACCGGCCCGATCGTCATCTGGCGTAAGGAGCTGCGCCCTAACTCCGGCGGCGACGGCGAATTCCGCGGCGGCCTCGGACAGATCATCGAGATCGAGGCGACCGATGGCCACGAATTCGACTTCTCGGCCATGTTCGACCGCGTCAATCATCCGGCCCACGGCCGTAACGGCGGCAAGCCGGGCACTGCCGGCCTGGTCAAGCTCGACGACGGCACGAAGATGCGGCCCAAGGGCTGGCAGCATGTGCCGGCGGGACGCCGGCTGATCCTCGAACTGCCAGGCGGCGGCGGCTATGGCGATCCGGCTAAACGCCGTGCGGCCGCACGAGCCAACGATCGGTCCAAGGGTTACATCACGGAGAACGACTGATGAGCTATATTGCCTCGCGCCTTTCGGTGGTGAAGCCTTCGGCCTCGATGGCCGCTTCGCAGGCCGCCAAGGCGCTACGCGCCAGGGGCGTGGACGTGATCGATCTCGGCCTGGGCGAGCCCGACTTTCCGACGCCCCTCCACATCATCGATGCCGCGCATTTCGCGGCGAAAGCGGGACAAACCCTCTACACCGCCGCTGCCGGCACGGCCGAGGTGCGCCAGGCTGTGGCCGGCAAATTCCGACGCGAGAACGGCCTGGACTACACGGCCGATGACATCGTGGTGGCCAACGGCGCCAAGCAGATCATCTTCAACGCGCTGATGGCAACGCTGGAGACGGGCGACGAGGCGATCCTGCCGGCGCCCTACTTCGTCTCCTATCCCGAAATGGTGAAGCTGCTCGGCGGCACGCCGGTCGTCGTCGAATGCCCGGAGACCACCGGTTTCCGGCTGACCCCAGCGCTCTTGGAAAAAACAATCACGCCGAGGACGAAATGGCTCTTCCTCAACATGCCGGGTAATCCATCCGGCGCGGTCTATTCGGAGTCGGATTTGCGCGCACTCGGCGCCATTCTAGCCATGCACCCGCAAGTGCTCGTCCTCTCCGACGAGATCTACGAGCACATCCTGTTCGACGGGCGCGAGTTCGTTTCCTTCGGCAAGGCCTGCCCCGAGCTCAAGGACCGCACGCTGATCGTCAACGGCGTCTCGAAATCCTACGCGATGACCGGGTGGCGCGTCGGTTACGCGGCGGGACCCGCGCCGCTCGTCAAGGCGATGTCGACGATCCAGAGCCAGTCCTGCACCTCGGTGTGCTCGATCGCGCAGGCCGCGACCGTAGCCGCGCTCAACGGTCCGCAGGACGAAGTCGCGCGCTTCCGCCAGGCTTTCGAGAGGCGCCGCGATCTGGTCGTGGACGGCATCGGGAAGATCAACGGGCTGACGCTGTCGCCGCCGGAAGGTGCCTTCTATGCCTATATCGGCTGCGCCAGCCTGATCGGCCGCAAGACCCCGAAGGGCGTCGTGCTGGAAGACGATACCGCGGTTGCGAATTACCTGCTGAGTGAAGGCCGGGTGGCGTCGGTGCCCGGCGGCGCCTACGGACTGTCACCCTATTTCCGCATCTCGACCGCGACCAACGAAGAGGTGCTGGCCGAGGCGATCTCGCGGATCAATACCGCCGTAGCGCAAGTGGAGTAAACGATGCCGCATTACGAACGTATCCTGATCACCGGCGCCGCCGGCCGGCTTGGATCGGAGCTGCGCAAGGGGCTGGTGCCGCTGGCCAAGACGATTCGCCTGGCGGGGCGCCACCCGTTCGGCGATCTCGCGCCTCACGAAGAGGAAGCGGTTTTCGATCTCGCCGACATGGAAGCCGCGATCGCAGCGACCAAGGACTGCGACGCGATCGTGCATTTCGGCGGCGCGCCGCTCGAATGCGAGTGGCAGACCATCCTCGATTCCAGCATCCGCGGCTCCTACCACATCTATGAAGGCGCCCGGAAACATGGCGTCAAGCGCGTCATCTACGCCTCGTCGGTGCATGCCATCGGCTACCACGAGGTCGAGGCGCATATCGGCGTCGACGCGCCGGTGCGTCCCGACAGCCTCTACGGCGTGTCGAAAAACTTTGTCGAGAGTCTCAGCCGGCTCTATTGGGACAAGTTCGGCATCGAGACGGTATGCCTGCGCATCTTCTCGTCCTTCCCTGAACCGGCCGACCGCCGTATGCTGTGGTCGTACCTATCCTTTGCCGATTGCGTGCGCCTGGTCGAGGCATCGCTGACCGCGCCGCGCGTCGGCCACACCATCTCTTACGGCATTTCCGATAACAAGCTGAAGATGGTCGACAACAGCGGCGCGAACCATCTGGGATTTATCCCACAGGACAGCGCCGAGCCATTCCGCGCCGCCGTCGAGGCGAAGACGCCGGTTCCCGATCCGAAAAGACCGTCAGTGAAATATCTCGGCGGCTGGTTCTGCGAGCTCGGCCATCCGGACGACAAGCCGTCCTGAGGGTCGATCCGCAGGGCGCACGCATCCGTCTCCGCGTCACCAGTAGGGAGGCGCCGAACCAAGCGCACCGAGGGTGGCGGATTCAATTTCGCGTCGTCTGCCTCTGGAATCCGACGACATCCGGCATTGTCACCCTGCGATGTCCGCTTCCCGGAGGAGGCAAAGCTCTGCTGGAATGGCCGGCATCAGGCGCAAAGCTGGGCGCCAAACTCAGTCAGCCGTTGTAAACTGCTCATTCGACCTTCGAGATAAGAAAAGGCGAGCAGATTGAAGACGTGCTCGTCTTCGGCGCTATAAGGGACACATCGGCCGACGTCTACGAGTCCGCGCCTTGTCGCCCGAAAGCCAAGATTGCCATCGGTTGCGCTATTCTCAACGGCATGCTGGCCGGTGCACGCCCGGAGTCCCTTCGTTGCGCACAAGCAGAGACGAGCCGGCGGTATCAAAGATCCTATTGCGCCGCAAGTCGCACCCTTGCTCCAACGCCCCCAAAATCCTGATCTAATAATGATTGTGTTGAATGCGTTTCGCTGATTAGCTGTCTTGCATAAGTCCGGGACAGGGTTGGCAATGTTGTCCGGGGAGGACCGCGATGCCGGTGCTTGAAGTTCGCCATGTTTCCAAGAACTTTGGAGCCATCCAGGCCCTGACCGACGTCAGCTTCCAGGTAGAGCGGGGCGAAGTCGTGGGTCTCATGGGGGACAACGGCGCCGGCAAGTCGACGATAGTCAAGACAGTGGCCGGGAACTTCCCGCCGAACGACGGCGAAATCGTAGTGGACGGCGAGGTTTGTCAATTCCACAAACCCGTCCAGGCGCGTGCTAAAGGAATCGAAGTCGTCTATCAGGACCTGGCGCTCGCCGACAATCTAACGGCCGCGCAGAACGTCTTTCTTGGCCGTGAGATCAAGAAGGGCTTCTGGCCGATCAGGGTGCTCAATAAGCAGGCGATGATCGACCGCTCGGCAGCGCTGTTCGAAGAACTCAAATCGGAAACCCGACCGCGCGACCTGGTCAGGAAGATGTCGGGTGGGCAGCGCCAAGCGGTAGCCATCGCACGAACCCGGCTTTCGAACGCCAAGCTGGTGTTGATGGACGAGCCGACCGCCGCAATCTCCGTACGCCAGGTGGCGGAAGTGCTCGAACTGATCCGACGCCTCAAGGCGCAAGGGGTCGGGGTCATGTTGATCAGCCACCGCATGCCTGACGTTTTCGCCGTCGCAGATCGTATCATCGTGCTGAGGCGAGGTTCGAAGGTTGCCGACAAGCAGGTCGACGACACCTCGCCCGAGGAAATCACCGGACTAATAACGGGGGCCATCCGTGGCGAATAGTGCTCGGCAGTCGGTTAGCGTCAGGGAGTCGCTCGTGGAAACCAGCCGCCCGGCCATGGCGGACTTCATCCCGACCAAGGAGAAGACGGCGCTGCAGCGTGTGGTTTCAAGTCAGCCATTCTGGGTGACAATCGCGCTCATTGCTCTCGTCATGTTGATGACAGCCATCGAGCCGAGCTTCGGCACCTCCGAAAACGTCGCCAACGTCACGCGCAACTTCGCACCTTTCGGCCTCATGGCGCTCGGCATGACGGTGGTGATCATCACCGGTGGCATCGATCTGTCGGTCGGGTCGATCATGGGCCTGGTGGCCATCGTCGCCGGCCTGTTCCTGACCTGGCACTATCCTTGGTACGTCGCCTTCGCCATCGGCCTTTTCTCCGGTCTGGCCTGCGGCGCGGTCAACGGGTTCTTTGTTGCTTATGTCGGAATGCCGTCCTTCGTGGTCACCCTCGGGATGCTGTCCGTGGCGCGTTCGCTGGCGGTCGTGTTCTCGGCCAACCAGATGCTCTACCAGTTCGGGCCCGATGCTCCGATCGTGAAGGCGATCGGTCAGGCGAGATGGCCGCTGCATGGGCCGCAGGACTGGGCACCCCACTGGATACCGGGACTGTCATCGCAGTTTTGGACTATGGTGATTCTGGCCCTAATCGTCGGCTTCGTGTTCAATTTCACCGCCTGGGCCCGACATCTCTTCGCCATCGGTGGTAACGAGGAGGCCGCCCGGCTTACCGGCGTGCCGGTCGACTGGATCAAATTCCAGGCCTATGTCTTCTCGGCTTTCACCGCCTCGCTCGCCTCGCTGCTGCTGCTTGGTTACAACGGCTCGGCCATCAATGCCATGGGCCAAGGTTATGAGCTGCGCGTGATCGCCGCGACAGTCATTGGCGGAGCCAGCCTCATGGGCGGCGCCGGCACGGCGTTCGGCGCGATAATCGGTTCGGCCTTCCTCGAGGTGATCAGGAATGCACTGCTGATGGCCGGCATCGATTCAAATTGGCAGGGTGCCTTCGTGGGCGCCTTCATCGTTCTTGCGGTTCTTTTGGGCATGCAAACCGGCGGCAGATCGATGCTCGCAGCGTCGCTGGCAGCCTTGATGCCCAAACGAAGCCGTTAGAAACCCGCCGGCGGGAGGCCTGCGGGATCACACCAAGGAGGAGAACGTCCCATGAGAAAACATCTGTTGACGGCGGCCGTGGCGCTTGGCGCAATGGTGCTCGCCGTTTCCGGCGCCCAGGCGAAATACACCTTCGCCCTGGTGCCGAAGAACATGAACAATCCTTTCTTCGACCAGGCACGCGACGGCTGCAAGAAAGCCGAAGCCGAATCGAATGGGGCCCTGGAGTGCATGTATATCGGCCCCGGAGAGCATGGGGGCGGCGACGAGCAGGTACAGATCGTGCAGGACCTCGTTGCCAAGAAGGTGGACGGCATCGCCGTGTCGCCATCGAATGCCGCGGCGATGGCAGTCGCGCTGCAGGCAGCCAAGGAAGCCGGCATCCCGGTCCTCACCTGGGATTCCGACCTCCTGCCCGAGAACAAGGATCTTCGCGCCGCCTATATCGGGACCCACAATTATGAGATCGGCGTGAACCTTGCCAAGCTTGCCATGCAGATTAAGCCCAAGGGCGGCACGATCTGTATCCAGTCGGGCGGCGCGGCGGCGGCCAACCACAATGAGCGCATGCAGGGCATTCGCGATACGCTTTCGGGCACCAAATCGGCAGCCTCGCCCGGGGATCGGCTGACGGGCCAGAATGGCTGGACCGAAATCGAAGGCTGTCCGCTCTATACCAACGATGATTTCCCGCTTTCGGTGCAGCAATTCGAGGACATCATGGGGAAAAACCCGAACCTCGACGCATTCATCCCAACCGGTGGCTTCCCGCAGTTCATCCCAGATGCCAACCGAGCTGCGGTAGCCCCGTACAAGGACAAGATCGCCTCGAAGGCCCTGGCCCTTGTCGTCGCCGACACGCTTCCCGTCCAGATCGATCAGATGAAGGAAGGTCTCTCCCTTGGCCAGGTCGGCCAGCGGCCGTTCGAAATGGGCTACAAGACGATGATGGCATTGAAGGATATGAAGGACGGCAAGGCTCCGCCGGCTGACCCGACCTACACCGGCCTCGACGTCTGCACTCCGCAGACGGCGGATACCTGCGTCGCCAAATAGGGTTTTTTGGGCGGGAGGCAACTCCCGCCCGTTCGTTGAAGCGAGATGCGGCTAGATTGAAGCATTCTCATCTCGCTCCAGGGGCTTCAATGTCGGAATTGTTCTCGCTCAAGGGCCGTGTCGCATTGGTCACGGGTGCTTCGCGCGGCCTCGGCTTCGCCATGGCCAAAGCACTTGCGGAAAACGGTGCGACGGTAATCGTCAACGCCCGCGGCACGAACGCCCTCTCCGCGGCGGCGGAAAGCATCGGGGCCGAAGCCCTGCCGTTCGACGTTGCCGACGCGGCGGTCTCAAGGGCGGCGCTCCAAGCAATCGTCGAACGCCACGGCCGCCTCGATATCCTGATCAACAACGCCGGCATCCAGCATCGCAGGCCTTTGGTCGAATGGGAGGACGAGGATTTCGACCGTGTGATTGCCGTCAATCTGTCGGCCTGCTTTCGCATGATGCGTGATGCAGTGCGTCTGATGCTGCCGAACAAATTCGGCCGCATCATAAACACTGGATCGGTTGCGGCGATCCTTGGCCGTCCCACCATTCACGCCTATGTGGCGGCAAAGGCGGGCCTGCATGGACTGACGCGCTCCGCCGCCGCCGAAATGGGCCGTCACGGGATAACAATCAACGCGATCGCCCCCGGCTATTTCGCAACCGAGCTCAATACCGCGCTTATCAACGATGAGGCTTTCACCAAATGGGTCGAGGCACGAACCCCCGCAGGCCGCTGGGCCAAGCCTGAGGAACTCGGCGGAGCCGTGGTGTTTCTCGCCTCTAACGCTGCCGGTTACGTCAATGGACATGTGCTGGCGGTGGACGGCGGACTATCGGTTTCCCTCTGACCTGCGAACCGCAGCCCGTCAGAGCCTGTTCCGGATGGCACTGGCGGCTTCAACGTCACGGCCGCGCCGGCGCGTTCATTAGGACCCGCCGATATGAGCCAGTGTTGGCTATGCAAGTACCGCGAGCAGGTTTGTTCTCTGCGCGGGGCATCTTGCCGACTTCAGTCAACCCCGGGCAGACGCACTCCTGCCAAGCCGGCCGGCGGAGACCTGTTCTTTCTTCCGCTCGCCTGTCGTTTCGGGCGCAAGCTCGCTGATGTCGCCGGCCACGACGGAACGTGTGCGCTCCAGCATCGCGGGGATCTCCCGAGCCGGTAGTGGCCGACTGAACAGGAAGCCTTGCGCTTCCGTGCAGCCTTCTCTTCGCACCCGTTCCAGTTGCTCGGCCGTCTCTATCCCTTCGGCGGTGGTCTGCATCCCAAGGCTGTTGCCGAGGCTGGTGACGGCCCGGATGATGGCGACGGAGCTGTCGATATCCTCAGCGTCCTTTACGAAGGACTGGTCAATCTTGATCTTGTCGAACGGAAACGAGCGCAGATAGCTCAAACTCGAATATCCGGTCCCGAAGTCGTCCATCGCGATATGGACACCCAGCAAGTGGATCTGTTGCAGCATCGCGAGAGTAGCCTGGGTGTTGGCCAGCAGCACGGTCTCGGTGATTTCAAGCTCGGGACGGCTCGCGGGCAATCCCGAGGCATCCAACGCTGCGACAATCGTCGAGAGCAAGCGGGCATTGCGAAACTGCGTCGGCGACAGGTTGACGGCAACCCTGATGCCTTCGGGCCAGCTTGCTGCGTCGAGACAGGCTTGCTTGATCACCCATTCCCCAATCGGAACAATCAAGCCGATCTCTTCAGCCAAGGGGATGAACTCGGACGGCGAAACGATACCCCGCGTCGGGTGATGCCAGCGCAACAGCGCCTCGAAACAGCTGACCTCGCCGCTTTCGAGATTGAGGAGCGGCTGGTAGTAGATCTCGAACTGCTGCCGTCCCAACGCGTCGCGCAGATCGAGTTCGAGAACCCGCCGCGCCTGCATGCGGGCATCCATGTCCGGCTCGAAGAACCTGTATGTTCTGCGACCCTCCGCCTTTGCCCGATAGAGCGCCATGTCGCCGTTCTTGAGCAACTGGTCGGCGTTTGTGCCGTCGTCAGGCGCAATCGAGATGCCGACGCTGGCGCTGACGGTGACGCCATGGCCGTCGGCGATATAAGGCGCGCTCAGCGCATCAATGACGCGTTGCGCAAGGGCGGTGGCCTCGACCGGCTGATCGACCCCATTTTGAATGATCACGAACTCGTCGCCACCTAGTCTGGCAACAGTGTCGTCCTCGCGCACGATCTGCTTCAGCCTTGCGGCGACCTCCTTGAGCAAGGCGTCGCCGACCGGATGCCCTAGCGTGTCGTTGACAGTCTTGAAATGATCGAGATCGAGGCAAAGGAAGGCGACCTTGCCATCTCTGCGAGCCATCTCGGCCAAGGCGTCCTCTGCGCGTTCGCGAAACAATATCCGGTTTGGAAGATCGGTAAGCCCGTCATGGCGAGCCATGTGCGATATGCGAGCCTCGCTGCGCCGCAAGTCGGTCACGTCGTGATGCGTGGCAAGCCATCCGCCGCCCGGCAGCGGCTGATGAATGAGATCGATGGTGCGCCCGTCCCTGAGCTCCACCAGGCTCACGACGCGCTCGGCGCGGTCGATGGTCGCCGAGAGCTCTTCCAGATATCTGTCCGGGTCCTGGCCTACATAAAGTCCCGCCGCAATCCGGAAACGCATCAAATCGGCCCACCGGGAACCAGGGTGGGTCAGGGCCTCCGGCAGGCGATAGAAGTCGGCATAGGCCTGATTGCAGAAAACCAGCCGTCGGCCGGCATCGAACATACATAGGCCCACAGGCATGTTCGCGGCAGCGGCAGCCAGATTCTGCCGCTCCAACTCGGCATCGCGAGCCAGGGCGATGCTGCGCTCCAGGCTGGCGCGGTAGCCGGCAAAGGCCGTGAACAATATTCCGACCTCGTCGCGCCGATCCTTTCTGAGCGCAACCAGCGTCGAGCGGTGTTCCCCTCGCGTCAACCGGTGCATCGCTTCGCTCACGGCCAGGATCGGCTTGCTGACATTATGGCGAATCCAGGCGACAAGCACGCCAAGGCACACGGCAGCAAAGGCGATCGCGGCCCAAACGAGCCGCTGCGCGATGGTGTAGGTGCGGTCCGCGATGGCTGCGGCAGCCTTGCTGCGCTGATTGGTGAGTGCCAAGAGGCCATCCAGCCGCTGAGCCGCCGCCGCAATCGTGGGGAGCGACACCGCCTCGAACTCGTTAGCTGCCTTCGTTCGCTCCGCGGTATCGAGAAGTGGAATGATCGACGACAGGGAATCTTGATACGCCGTCCAGAGGTTGACGAATTGATCGAACAGTTCCTGCTCGGCAGGTGATCCGGCGCTCCTGCGGTAGGCGCGCCGATCTTGGAGCATTTCTTCGCTCTCTCTCGCCATCTCCTTGTCGATGTCAGCGATTTGCTGAGAGTTTTCGGCACGCATGCGCAGCGTCGCGTAGAGCCGGTGCTCCGCAAGGTTGCGCTTCATCTCGTCGACGATCTGCACCTGGGGCAACCAAACTCCGGTGATCTCGCTCGTGACCTTATTGAGCGACCGCAGCTGTGCGACCCCAAATACCCCGACCGTCACGGTGCAAAGCAGTGCCAATCCAAAGCCCAGCGTGAGCTTGCTGCCGACACTTATGTCCTTGAACC
Organism: Mesorhizobium sp. CA6; assembly: GCF_020165035.1. Classification (NCBI taxonomy): domain Bacteria; kingdom Pseudomonadati; phylum Pseudomonadota; class Alphaproteobacteria; order Hyphomicrobiales; family Phyllobacteriaceae; genus Mesorhizobium; species Mesorhizobium sp. CA6. Next base: position 212,093 of record NZ_JAIUHI010000001.1, read on the forward strand.
GTTTCATGTTAACGCTGACCTGATAAGGTCAGTCCCGCCCGCAGGCGCCAATAGCGGGACTGATTGGAAGCGCCTCGCCAATCTCGCGCTGAAATGTATTAAGGCTGACTTAAGATGGTGTTTAGCGTAATCTGCACTTCGTCGTTGTCTGCTTCAACGATATGACGACCGGGGCACTTATCCTTTGCGCTTGTGAACAAAGAGATATTCGCCGCTCAACAGGGATGGCGGGTCAATACTCTTCTGGACGTTGAGGTAATCCGCTACATATTTAACGATCGGGCAGCTGTCGAAGGAGACCGCCTAAGCACGTGACTGCTGCCAAAGGGACCCGCTGATTTCGGGATGGAGGAAAGCCGTGGAAAATCAGGCCGGCTCGGCACCCAATGTAGCTGACTTTGTCATTCACAAGGTTCTGGACACGTTCGAATACTCCGACCGCGGCGCGGTGGTCACGATGGTCGATCCGCGGGGCGCACGCATCCGTCTCCACGTCACCATCGTCACCGGGGAGTTGCTTTGCGAACATATTGCCGAAGCGCTGGAGCAGCGATACGGGAAATAGAATGTCTCCTGCAACAGCACACTCATTCAACAGCGAGCCCTCGGAATCGAAGAGCAAGGCGGCATGACACGGGCATTGCTCAACCTACGAATACCCCGGTGTAGCAGCCACCTGCTACCAACGACATCCATTTCGGCACTAACTAATATGAATGGCGGACTCGACTGTGGCAGTGTAAGGTCCGCTGCAAGCAAGAAAAATTGCCATACCGGCACTGCCGACGAATCTGGGAGGATTCATGGTCGAGATCATCTCCAAGCGGGATGGCCCGCGGCGCGAGGATGCTCAAGTCAAAAGGCTGATTGAGCAGAACCGCTCAACCATCGTGCGCCTTGCCGACCAGCTCAGCGCCGGCGGTTATTCAGCTTCGAAACAGCCACGCCAGAAACCGAAGGCTCAAGGCCTTATCTTTCACGTTGGCGGCGCAACCGGATCTGTGGCCGAGGCCAACCCGTCCGTGCATGTCAGCCTCAATGGGCGTGTGATCTCGAAGGATCAAAACACAGGCCGTCAGCTTCATCATATCGGCGATATCCGCGATCGCGGCGGCGAGCACATTTTCGTATTGGCCACCAAGCAGAACGGCTACTTCGCGCCGGTCGACGAAGCCGTCGCCGCGAAGCTTGCCGAAATGGACGGGCGTCGCCTCACCGCCACCTACTCCGAAGAACAGCTCGCCACCGACATCGGCGCGAAACTAGGTATCAATTGACCGGTAAGCGATTGGACCGGCTTCGGCACGTCCGATCCAAGACAGCATACAGCATTGGCATGCCTCGAAGGTTCCGTAATGACTGAATGAAACGCGATCCTGGGCCTAATCAGATGAAGATCGATGCTCTTCAGACGCGTGCGTCGTTGGCCAGCAATCAAATCGCTCTGGGCAGCATCGACTATGACGAGCGCGCCACCATGCGCGCTTGGGAAGATTTTCTGGCGGACGAGCCCAAATGTGTCCGCGATCCGATCCGCCCAAGCCACGTCCGCTCCCTCATTCACGACTCCTGGTATCGCAGCGCCACCGGCGGCATCAACGCTCAGGGAATCGAAGCGCCGCTGAGCAGCGATCGCGACGAAATCGAGTACCTGACCCGGGCCAATGCCGAACTGCTCTCGGCGGCGCGCCGATCCTTCGCCTCCATCGGTCAGTTGCTGGAGGGCACCGGCGCGATGCTGGTTCTTGCCGACAGCGACGGCGTGCTGATCGATGCCATCGGCGACAAGAAGACCCTGCATGACGGCATGGATATTCATCTGGCCATCGGCGGCAAATGGAATGAGGGCGCCGTCGGGACCAACGGCATCGGCACGGCGCTGTGGACCGGGGAACCGACTTTCGTCCATGCGGCGGAGCACTTCTGCGCCGGCATCAAGTCCTGGACCTGCGCCGGGGCGCCGATCCGCGATCCGCTGGACGGCAAGATAGTCGGGGTCGTCGACTTGTCAGGCTACTCGCCGATCTTCCGACCGCACAACACCGCGCTTGTCGCCGCCACGGCCCGCCAGATCGAAAAAGCATTGGCAGAGCAGCAACAGGAGCAGCGCACACGCCTGCTCGAAGCTTTCATTTCCTCGGCTCCCGGCTATCGCCGAAAAGATGGACTGGTGATCGTCGATCATCGCGGGCGCGCGATCTACCGAAACAACCTGCCCGACGGCGAAGCCGCCGAAATGACCAGCGGCCCGATAGACGCGGGCCGCGGCCGCTGGCTGATGAACCTTCCGTCGTCGGGTTCGGAGGCCGATATCGCCAAGGCTCTGCCGGCTCATCTGCGCTCCTGCCACATCACACCGCTCAAGCTCGATGGCGACTTGCGCGGCGCGGCGCTGGTGTTCCCGTCGGCGCCGACAGTTTCGAGCCTGACCGTGATCAACCGGGAGGCGGACAAGCATCTTCAAGACGCAGCCGCAATGATAGTCGGCGAGAGCGAGGCACTGCTTGCCGCAGTCGATGTCGCCTGCCGCGTCGCGCGATCGAAAAGCGTCGCCTCGCTGCTGGTCGAAGGCGAGACCGGCGTCGGCAAGGAGCTGTTCGCGCGGCTCGTCCATGCCGGCAGCCGGCGTACGGACAATGACCCGTTCATCGCGATGAATTGCGGCGCCATCACAAAGGACTTGTTCGGCAGCGAGCTGTTCGGCCATGTCGCCGGCGCCTTCACCGGCGCATCACGCGACGGCAAACCGGGTGTCTTCGAGCTTGCCAATGGCGGCGTGCTCAGCCTCGACGAGATCGGCGAGATGCCGCTCGAGATCCAGCCGTTTCTGTTGCGTGTCCTGGAAGAGCGCGTGGTCCACCGTATCGGCGACAACCGAGGCCGGCCAGTCGACGTCCGGCTCGTCGCCTCGACCAATCGAGACCTCAAGCAGGAAGTCGCTGCGGGTCGTTTCCGCCGCGACCTCTATTATCGGATCGGCGCCGTCTCGATCACTGTGCCGCCGCTGCGCGATCGCGGCGAGGACGTGCTGCTGCTGATCGAACATTTCAACCGGAAGATCGCCGCTGCATCAGGCGACGAGCCGTTGGAATTCTCGCAGGAAGCTGTCGCTGCATTGCTCGCCTATCGGTGGCCGGGCAATGTGCGCGAGCTGAAGAACCTCGTCGGACGGCTGCACATCCTGGCGCGCGGCCGCGGTATCGGACTGCACGACCTTCCCGAGGAAATCACGGATGGCGGTTCCAAGCCGCAGCCGGGCAGCAACACGGCAGCCTCCCCCGAAGAGCCCGCTGGCACGCTAGCCGAGGCGGAACACCAGGCGTTGAAGAATGCGCTGACCGCGGAGGGCGGCAATCTCAGCCGGGTGGCGCAGCGGCTGGGCATTTCCAGGCCAACGCTCTACCGCAAGCTCGAGCAATATGGCATCCGGCGCGGCTTCGTCTGAACACGCAGCAAAAAAGAAACCCATGGCGTTCCGCCATGGGCTTGGGAATCTTACCGACAAAAAGGCAGCGGCCGATCAGGCGAGCTGCGGTGCCGGTTCGCTGGCGCCGATCATCCCGGCGCGCAGCACCAGTCCGGCTGCGGCAGCGCCAAGGCGCCACGATATAGAGCCAGAGCTGCGACAGCGCGCTTCCGCCGGCAAACAACGCGGGCCCTAGCGAGCGGGCCGGATTGACCGAAGACCCTGACACGGCAATGCCGGCGAGGTGGATCATGACCAGCGTCAAACCGATCGCCAGGCCGGCCAGAGCACCCGCGCCGTCCTCCGCAGTGGCACGCAAGATGACGAGCAGAAAGAGGAATGTGGCGACTGCCTCGAACAAGAACGCCGAAGTCGCCGAATAGGCCGACCAGCCGTTCTGGGCAAAACCATTCGCCGCGACGTCATAGCCGCCGCCTTTGCCTTGCGCCATCACGTAGAGCACCGCCGAGGCAGCGATCGCCCCCAGACATTGCGCGACCACGTAGCCGGCGAGATCGTTGGCCTTCATCCGGCCCGAAACGAAGACGCCAAGGCTTACCGCCGGGTTGAGATGCGCGCCGGAAATCGGCCCGATCGAATAGGCCATCGCAATCACCGACAGGCCGAAGGCCATTGCAACACCTAGCAGTCCGACCTCGGAACGCATGAACAGAACCGTCGCGCAGCCGAAGAAGACCAGCGCGAAGGTTCCGACGAATTCACAGATGTATTTGTTCATTTTTCCTCTCCGGATTATGACGCCTGGACCGGATACCGCGGCTTTCCGCGCCCATCCGGGCCCAAGGTTTTCAGGGAACGATGACGCCGCGGCCGGTGAAGCGCCGGTTCTTGAAGTCGTCGAGCGCGGTGTTGATGCTGGCAAGGTTGTACTCGGTGTAGTGCATCTTGACCTTGCCGTCGGCGTTGAGCTCCATCAGTTCGACGAGCTCGGTGAAATTGCCGACCAGGCTGCCGCCGATGTTGATTTCCTCGATGACCAGATGCGCGGTCGGCACGTTGACGGCGCCGCCATAGCCGACCACGAACAGCTGGCCGCCCTTGCGCACCATCTTCCAGCAGATGTTTTCCACGCCAAGCTCGCCGACGAAATCGATGACCACATGGGCGCCGCCGCCGGTGATCGCCTTTACTTCCTCGACGACGTTCGGCCCGCCGTCGAGGACGAAGTCGGCACCGAGATCCTTGGCCAGCACCCGCGCGGCAGGCTCACGATCGACGGCGATTATCCGGCAGCCTGAAATCGCATGCAGCGACTGCAGCGCGATGTGTCCGAGCCCGCCGATGCCGAGCAGGACGCAGTAGCTCCCCGGCCGCAAAAGCTTCGCCGCCCGTTTGGCGGCGCGATAAGCGGTGATGCCGGCGTCTGCCAGCGGCGCCACTTCGATCGGCGTGACATTGGCATTGAGCTTGATCAGCGAGCGCTCGCTGGTGATGAAATATTCGGCGAAGCCGCCATTCATGCCCAGTCCAGGGAACTGGCCATTGTCGCAGTACATATCCTCGCCGTGCCGGCAGTTGAGGCAGATGCCGCAAGAGCGGAACGGATGGCAGATCACGGCATCGCCGCGCTTGACCGATCTGACGCCGCTGCCGACCTCCTCGACCCAGCCGGCGTTCTCATGACCCATGATGTAAGGCAGAAGGCTGCCGTCGGGGTCCATGGTCGGTTTCCACACACCTTCAATGATATGGAGGTCGGTGCGGCAGAGGCCGGCGGCACCTACCCGCACGATGACCTCGTCCGGGGCCGTGATCGTCGGCGCCTTGACCTCCTCGATCTTGAGCTTGACGTTCATGTGCGGGTCGTATTCGTAAAGTCTTGCGGCTTTCATCGTCGTGTCCTTTCAGGTCCGGAATTGTTTCAGGCGCGGCCAAGCTTTTCCGCGCCGCCGCCGAGCGCCGGCCCGGCCGTCGGGTCCTCATCCTCGGCAAGATCGCCGATCAGTGTCTCGGTGGTCAGGATCAGCGTCGCCACGGAGGCGGCATTGGCCAGCGCGGTGTAGGTGACGCGGACAGGATCGATGATCCCGGCTTCGAACATGTTCTGGTAGCTGCCGGCGGATGCGTTATAACCGTAGCCGCCGTTGATGCGCGTCACCTCGGCTACCACGGCTTCGGGATCGGCGCCGGCATTGGCGGCGATGCGCCAGAGCGGCCGTGTCAGCACCGACCGGACCAGGCGCACGCCTTCGGCGACATCGCCGTCGACACCGGTCGCCACCTTGTCGAGCAGCGGCGCGATCTGGGCCAACGCCGAGCCGCCACCGGCAACCACGCCCTCCTCGGACGCCGCGCGCACCGCATTCAGCGAATCCTCGATCAGCTGGATGGTCCGCTTCTGCTCGACCGGCGTGACGCCGCCGGCATAGAGGATCGCGGTACCGCCGGAGAGCTTAGCCAGGCGCTCGCGCAGCTTGTCCTGCTCGATGTTCGGCGGCGCGGCCTCATACTGCCGCTGCACCTGCGCGCGGCGCGCCGCGATCGCGTCATGGTCGCCGCCGCCGCGAATGATCGAGGTGTAGGATGAGCTGGTTTTCACCCGGTCAGCGGTCCCAAGATCGTCGACTGTGATGTCCTCCAGCCGGCCGCCGAGGTCGCGGGCTATCACCCTACCGCCGGTGATGATCGCCAGGTCCTCCATCATGGCCTTTCGCCAATGGCCATATTCCGGCGGATGGACGACAAGGTATTTGCCTGGCCCCTGCTTGCCGAGCAGCGTGACCACAACTTCCGGCGACACTTCCTCGGACACGATCAGCAACGGGCGCCCCGCCTCGTCGGCGATACGGCGCGCAGTCTCCAGCGCCGTGGGCTCCTTGATCTTGAGATCGGTCATCAGGATGAAGGGCCGCTCGAGCACGGCCTCCATCTTCTCCTGGTCCGTCACCATGTGATGCGAGAGGTAGCCGCGGTCGAAGGACATGCCCTCGACCACGTCCAGCGTGGTCTCGGTGGTCACGCTGAAATCGGTGGTGATGACGCCTTCCGCGCCAACGCGCTCATGCGCTTGCGCCACCAGCGCGCCAAGCTTGGCATCGGTCGCGGCGATGTTGGCAACCGAGGCGAGGACGCCATTGCCCTTGGCGGGCTTGGCCGATGCCTTGAGGGCCGTCACGACCGCCGCAACGGCAAGGTTGATGCCCTTGCAGAGATCGACTGATTTGGCGCCGCGCTCATTGGCCTCGATGCCGCCCTGGATCAGCGCGTTGGCGAGCACGATGGCGGTCGTGGTGCCGTCGCCGGCGACCTCGTTGGTCTGCATCGACACCTCGCGGACGACCTGCGCGCCCATGTTCTCGAAACGGTCATGCAGCTCGATCTCGGAAGCGATGCTGACGCCGTCGCGGGTCACCATAGGCGTTCCGATCGGCCGGTCGATCATGGCGTTCATGCCTTTGGGACCGAGCGTCGGTTCGACCGCCGCCGCCAGCCTGAACACGCCACGGGCAAGGGCCCGGCGGGCCTCGGAATTGTGAAGCATAATTTTAGGCATGATTCCTCCTTCCGCCTTACGGGCGGGTTGTTGGTTGGGGGCCTCGTGCGAGGGAGGCCGTTGCTTTCGACGCTGCTTAGACGGCCGGCGCGTTTCGCGCCGGCACGCGATCCATGATGAAGTCGACCAGCGTCGGCTCGCCTTCGACCACGCTCAGTTCCTTGTATCTTGTCTGCTTGAGCCCACGGCAAAGCGCACCGTTGAACTCCATGTTGACACGCACACCGCGCAACTCGGCGAGATGGGCACTGAGCGCGGCAGGCGGAATTTGCCGCCCTTCCCAGGTGACGAAGACGGGATCGTCCATACGGCGATCGGGAAACCGCTCCAGCAGCGCTGCTCGGTACCGTGGCTTCTGCATGGCCGCCTCGCCCGGCTCGAAGCTGGCGGCATCGTATGCCGGCAGGTCCATGCCGAGGATTTCGACATCCGTCAGGCGGTGCTGCCGAAGTCCGCGCAGGACCGCTTCCTGGCGGCGCTTGAATGCCTTCATCCTGAAGGTTTCGCGCACGGCGCCGAGATCCGCGTCTGCGGCTAACTCGGCGAATATGTCGCCGAATGCCTTGCCGGCTTCGATGCCGCGATTGACCTCCTCCGCGAACATATGATCGTGCAGTTTCACGCGATAGGCGGGCGACCAGGAAAGCTGGTCGAGCGCCTTGCGGACGCCGTCGAGCATGAGGAAAGCGAAGTTGGGCGAGCACCAGTAGGTCGGCAGGCGGAAATCGACCTCCACGCTGCCGTCGCCCGTCATCTCGGCGCGCTCGACGAAACCCATCTCGGTGATCGGCTCGTCGAGTTCCGGGTCATTGACCTCGCCAAGGCGCCGCCAGAGTTCCTTCTCGCGGCTGTCGGAAACGCTGGCGGTTGCCATGGCCCTACTCCGCCGCGATGCTGAAGGGCGAACTTGCGAGCGCCTTCTTCTTCGCTTCGACGTCGATGTTGTAAAGGCGCGCGGCATTCAGCCCGAGGATCTTCTCCTTGATCTCGTCGGTCAGCTGCACGCCGCGTTCCGCGGCGATATCCTCGGGGATCTGATACGCCCAGAATTTCTCGACGAGCCAGCGCGGCGTCCAGATCGCATAGTCGGAGCCGAACAGGATCTTCTCCGGCCCGATCCAGAACAGCAGCTCGGCAATGACCTCGCCGAAATAGCGCGGGCGCGAATGGATGAAGGGCAGCGCCACGGCAAGGCCGCCATAGACATTGGTTTCCTGCGTCGCGATCCAGCAGAAATCGTCGAGGCGCGGCAGGCCGCAATGCTCGATGATCCAGTTCAAGCCCTGGAAATCCGTCGCTGCGTGGTCGACGTCATGCACGTCGAACGCGTCCTTGCTGAGCGGGATGATTGTCGGGCCCTTGTGGACGTGAATGTTTTTGATGCCGAGTTTTTCACAGAGCTCGAAGCACCTGTAGGCATCGGGATCGGTGAGCTTCCAGCCCTTGGAGGCGCCATTCCACTCGGCCGTGTACATCTTCACGCCCTTGACGTCATAAGTCTCCTTCATGAAGTGGATGTATTCCAGCGCCTTCTCGCCGTCGCGCGGATCGAAGGACCCATTGATGATGAAGCGCTCCGGGTAGCGCTTGGCGACCTCCGCGTTGCGCTCGATCGTGTTGAACCCGTTCTTGTAGAAATCCTTCAGATAGGTCGACTGGACGATCGCCACGTCGTCCGGACCGTCTATGAACAGGTCGCGATAGAGATCGTCGGCGCTGTATTTCTCGAACTTGCCCTTCTCCCAAAGCTGCTCCTTCGGGCTCAGTCCCGTATGATAGGCGTAGAAGCAGTCGATGAACTGCTTGCCGTGGATGTTCCTTTGGTTCTCCGGGCTGCCGTCCCAGAAATGGGTGTGGCCATCGACCACGAAAATGTCTTTGCCTTCAGGTGTCCTGTACATTCTTGCCTCCGCAATCGTCGCGTTGATGCCGTCCTGTTGATGGAGTGGGCGCGCCGCGATCGGGCGGCGCGCCGGTGCCCGGCTTCCTCAGATGTATTCGAAGACCTCGTCCATGTTCCCGAACAGGATCACGGTGTTGTCGTCGACGCGCACCATGCGGCCGTAGTGGGTAGAGGTGTTGACCTCGAAGATCTCGGCGGTCATGTCGCGGCCGAGATATTCGCTGATCTCGTCCATCTTGAAGATCAGCTTGCCGTTGCCGTCGATGCGGATCATGGCCGGCTGGTAAGTGACGATGACCCCCGGCTTCTTGCCCATGAATTCGGCGATGGCGCGCGCCTCGACCGAGTCGTTCATGGTGACGCCGCACTGGTGCGAAATCGTCTGCTCAAAGGTGATGTCCTTCATCGATTTGAAGATGTTGGACTGCGAGGCGTCGCGTGCTGCTACTGACATGTTGGTCTTCTCCCTGTTCAGCGCTTGAGGCCGAGTTCGCCGAGGATCTGGCCGATCCGTTCCTCGGATTGGGCGCGAACGTCGGTGAAGGAAATCGGCTTGGAATGCGGCATCGACCAGATCGGCTGAAGGCCGGTGGCTGCCTTGTCGGCAAGCGCGCCGTGCTTGTTCACCCAGCCCTGGAAGAGCTTCCTGTTCGCCGCGCCATGCTTCTCGTCATTGGCAAGCAGGTAGGCCAGGTCGATGGTGTTGGCGAGGTTGCGCTCGTAGTCGGCTTCGGCCGCCGAGATCACCGGCGGTGTGATGAAGTCGTGGTTGGCCGCCGCAGCCTGCATCAGGAAGCCGGAGCGGAACAGTTCGCCGACCAGCGGTTCGAACACGATGTTGATGGCGAAGTACTGTTCCAGATAATCGGTCGTGCCCATGATGGTTTCGACCGCCTCGCGGGTGCCCTGCCAGACACCGTCCTCCAGCCAGTGCTTCTTGCCGAGTTCGTCGTCCCAGCCGGCGATGTCCATGCCGATCTCAGCGAGATAGAGCGTGATGTCCTGGGCGAGCCTCAGCTTGTAGGAGGAATTGGTCAGCGTGGCGTTGTTGATCATCTGCGTGTAGCCGTAGCGCTGCGCCTGCATCAGCGAAGTGCCTAGGCCGAACTCGGCATGTTTCCACGCTCCGAGATGCGCCTGCAGGAGCTTGGCCCACACCCTGTCGAAGGTCTTCGGCGCGCCTGCGCGGCGGGCATTGGTGATGACGCTCTGCACCATCGTCTCGATTTTCGACTGGCGCTGATAATGCGTGCGCTCCCACTCCTGGTCGGGAGCCCGGAAGGCATGCCAGTTCGAGCTCTTGGCAGCCGTATTGTCCTTGATGTAGGCGCCCTTGCCGTTCGAGAAGGAGATGATCCAGTCCTGGATCAGGTAGCGCTCGGGGTCGGGCTGCACGTCGACCGTGACGTCCTCGTAATGGGTGGCGCGCTGGCCTTTCGGATCGAAATACCGATATTTGCGGCTGTCGGAATCGGCGAAGATCGCGGCTCCCGCGGCTCCCGATCCGACTGAACTCGACGTTGCTACCATTGTCTTCACTCCCTTGTTGCAGTTGCTTTGGTGTCGCTGGCTCCGGGCCGTCTCAATGGCTCGGGGTGGCGCTGGACGACGTGGTGAACCGGTCGAAGAAGATGCGTTCGCTCTCGAAGCCGTTCATGAACAGGACCGGCTGCAGCGCATCGATCATGGGCGGCGGACCGCAGGCGTAGACGTCGCCCTGCCCGTCGACCGCCAGTTGCTTGAGCTTGGCATCGACGCTCTGGTGGACGAAGCCGCGCTCGCCGTCCCACGCCTCGCCATTCACATGCGACAGCACCGGGATGAAGTTCAGCTCCGGGTGGCGGCCGGCAAGCTCGGCGATCCTGTCGAGATAGAACAGGTCGGTCGGGGTCCGCGCGCCGTAGAAGAAGAACACGTCCCGCTTCTCGCCGCTCTTCAGGTGATCGTTGAGGATCGACCAAACCGGCGACATGCCGGAGCCGGCGCCGACCAGGATCAGGGGACCTTGCCGTTCCTCCCGCCGGAAGCAGGTTCCATAGGGTCCGGCGACAGTGACTTCGGCTCCGACGCGGATGCCTCCGGAATCAAGCTCTCCGGAGAACTTTCCTTCGGGATATTTCTTGATGATGAAGGAAAGTTTTTGGGTTTGGTCCGGCGTATTTGCCATGGAGAACGAGCGCGTAATCGTCTCCCCTTTTTGCGTGGTGACCGTGATGTCGACATATTGCCCAGCCCAGAATTTTATCGGCGAGCCGAGCTCGATCTCGATGCCGCGGATGTCATGGGTCAGATGTTCGAATTTTGAGATCCGGCCTTTGAATGTCTTCACCGCGATTGATTTCGCCAGCACCTCCTCGTCGTAGTTGAGAAGCTCGACATGCATGTCGGAATAGGCGATGGACCGGCACAGCAGGATGTGCCCGGTATCCTTCTCCGTGTCGTTGAGGGCGAAGGTCGAGTATTTCAGCATGTCGACCTCGCCTTCGAGCAGCACGCATTTGCAGGCCGAGCATTGCCCTTCCTTGCAGCCATGCGGCAGCGCAATGCCTTGGCGGAATGCCGCGTTCAGGACCGTCTCGCCGTTTTCGACCTCGAACTCGACGCCGACCGGCTCCAGGCGCACGGTGTGAGCACCAGTCATCGATAACCTCCCAATTCCTCTCCGGCCCGTCCGCAGGACAGGAGATGGCCTTCCTCTGGAATGTCGCGGGGGTCGGAACCCGGCCCCCGCGCTCGTATGGTCAGTTGAAGGGCGTGATCGTAAAGCCGGCCCGATACTCGGCCAGGTGCTTCTCACGATCGGCCGGCGACATGCCGCGAAGCGCCTTGAGCGGCGATCCGAGGATGTTGCCGCGCACATCGTCGAGCGTCCACTGCTCGTCGGCGCCGAAGCGCAAATGCGGCTGCGGGATCAGCGTCTTGCCGTCGGAACGGACGAAGTTGAGGTCCTTGATCGCATCGGCGAGATCCCAGCCGTCATAGAGCGTCTCCCACTCGCGCTTGCCGCTGAAGCGGCCCATCGCGGGCGTCGGACGGCCTTGATACTCGTCGGCAAAGGCTTCGACAGCGGTCCAGCGGTCGAGCTCGTGGGCGAAGGTATGCAGCTGCCCGTCGATCTCGTCGACCACGATGTCCTCGCGGATCAGGCAAGGCACCAGGCAGGACCAGCAGCGATGCGGATAGACGTAACCGACATCGCTGTTGAACAAGAGCACCTTCTCGCCCTTGTGGCTGAGCTTGGCATACCATTTCCAGAAGTCGCCGAACTCGGCGTACCAGCCCGGATATTTGTGCTCGAACCACTCGAAGTCCTTGTCGGTCTGGGCCTCGATGCGCCAGAAGTTCACCGGCCAGCCGACCGCGAAGAACTGGCCGACCTTGTGGACGTAGTTCTTCTTGGTGATGCGCTCCCAGGCTGCCTGGACATCGTCATGGTGGATCTTGATGCCGTACTTCTCGAGCGGCAGCATGTAGGTGCGATAGTAGTCTTCGTAGATCCAGCGGTGCCACATCTCCGCGTAGGATTCCTTCGACTTGTCGCGATTGGTGGTGCCGTATTCGATGAAGGTGCCGATTGCGGCATCGACGATGGCGTGGTTCTGCCAGAAGGCGTAGCGCATGTCGCGCTCGAGCAGCAGGTGGTTCTCAGGCTCCTTCAGCGCGGCCATCAGCAGCGAGTGGCCGTTGCCGATGTGCCGGCTCTCGTCGGACTGCACCGAAAGGAACACGGTCGGCAGCGCGTAATCGCCGTTGCGGGCCGCCTCCGAGGGCATGGCGACGAAGAGCGTGTTGGTGAACGCCGTCTCGGCCACGACGGTCAGGTACATGCACGCGGCCGTCATCGTGTCGCCGGTGATGAAGCCTTCGCCGAACTGGCGGCCGATGGTCGTCGCATAGCACTTGCCGAAGGCTTCCTCGGTGATGTCGAAGCCCGCCGGATCGATGTAGTTCTCCATGTACCACTTCTTCAGGTTCATCTGGATCGTGGAGTGGCGGAACTCGTCGACCATCTGCATGGTGAAGCCGGTCCTGAGATCCTCGCCCGGCGCCAGCCGCGCCACCATCGCCATCGAACGGGCGGCGGAGATTTCCGGGAAGGGAATGATGGCGAGGAAGAGCTTCATCCATTCCACCCAGCGCGGCTCGACATTGCGGAACATGTCGCCGCGAAGAGCGGCATCGAGCGCGCCATAGACGCGGTTGTCCTTCTCCTCCTGCATGGGGAAGTAAGAGCGCAGCACCTGCTTCATCGGATCGCGCGGCGCCTTGGCGATCTTGTAGTCGGTCGGAAACGTCATCGCTTCCTGGACATAGGTCGGGTTCCAACCGAGGTCGGAAATCTTCTTCGTCGCCTCGCCTACGGAAATGCCGCGTTGCGAGGTAATCTTGTTGAGCGTCAAAGACGACATCGTCATAAGCCTCCACCAGGTTTGAGCCGCGGATCCTTGATCCGGGCGTGAGACGGCAAACAGCGCCGCCAGTGAGAGTGCGAACGGCACGACAAAGGGTTGCGCATTCAGGCGCGACCGACGGCCGGCTGTTCAAGTGGATCGCGGCAAAGGTTTGTGAGGGGTCTGGCGCGGCTCGCTACGCCAACCGCACTTGCGATGGCGTATCGAAGCGGACCTGCTTCCTCCGTTCCTTCGTTCTTTTAGCATCGCGACGAGAGCGCGATGGGCTTCTTATGGAAATAGACAAAGCAAGCGCCGTGCCAGTCTGGAAATAAGGGCGCATCCGGCCGCTGGGAACAACCCACGCGCATTTCGACGGCAGAGATCGCCATCAACTGTAACGTTATTTTACAATTGTAACTTACGGCTGTAATGATTTTCTTCTATTCGCAATCGCAATATATTTACTTAGCATCTGCAGCATGCAGAAAAATACACGCCATCTATTCAATTCTTCTGGTCTCTCTATTATTTCAACGTGACGGCCCATGCGGCTCAGCAGGAGAGAGGCTATGCCGAACGACAGGGACAACCGGAGCCGTCCGCCGCCAACATCCGATCTGTCCGACGGCGTTGCCGGCGATCTGGTAAGGCTGATGCCCCGTGATCTGGTGTTTGTCATGCGTTTCATGGGCGAGAGCCAATTGCGCCTGCAGAGCCACTTCCAGAGCTTCATCCGGGCCGAACTTGCGGCCGGCGGCGTCACCGCCGAAACGCATCCGATGATCCATCTGTTCATCGAGAGCCACGCCATCCTGCTGCGCGACTTCGTATTTTCCGGCGTTTCGCTGTCGCGCCAGTTCCGCGTCGAAGAAATCGAGCGCCTCACCGGGGACACGACTGCGATGATGCGCGTCGACATCTGGGACCAGCTCAAGAGCCACATCGAGACGGCCGAAAAGCAGTTCCAGTCACAGGCCGGCACACTGCCCGGGCTGCTGGCGGCATTCGAGCAACCGCCAGGTCCGGTGCCTGGAAACGAAAAGTGACAGGAGGGTCCGATGGGGCAAACCGAAAGCCGTGACGCGCTGCTCGCCCGCCGCCTCGATCTCGTCGCGAGCGTCTGCGCGCTCACCGCCGAGGCGCAGCGTCTCAACCAGAAACTTGCCGGCGTCGAGATGGATGTGCTGCGCCTGGAACTCGAGATCGGCAGACGCGGCACGAACGCGCAACTGGTGCAGGACTTGCATGAAGCCGAGGAGAGTGCCGCGGCATTCAGGAACGCATGCACGGCGTGCGAGGAACGTATCGCGGCCGCCGAAGGTGACATTGACGATGTCGACCGTCGCCTGGCGAAGACCGTGAACTGACGAAGGGAGTGGCCATGAACCAGCACGCGATACAGAACCTCACCTTGTTCGACCTGCTGGCGAGAAGCTGGTGCCGTCCATCGGCGATCGCCGATCTGCGCTTCAGCGCCGATGGCTCGACCGTCGCCTTCACGTGCATCGATGGAACGGTTGCCATAGCGGCAGTCGCGGACCAGGAACCGCCGGAGCAGCGGATCAGGGTGAGCGGCGATCTCGGCCAAACGACGATCCGCCCAAGGGAAAAGCCGCCGGTGCCACTGGTAGCGACCGCCGTTCTGGCTGACGGCGATGTTCCGCTCGCAAGCTATCTTGGGTCCGACTTTCTCGTCGGGACGGCGGCCGGCGATGTGGCCCGGCTGAACGCGGACGGCTCTGTGATGGAGACGCTGGTCAAGATCGCCGGACCTGCCGTCGCAATCGACTATAGTCCTCGGTCGGGCATGGTGGCCGTCAGCAGCGGGCAGGACATCTTTTTGGCGCGCGGCGGGATCGAAGCAGTGAGGCTGCAACGCGACGCGCCACCATCCACGGACGCGCTTGCCTTCTCACCAGGCGGGAGGAGGCTTGCCTGTGGTCAGGAGCACGGGTTGTCGACCTGGATGGTCGAAGGCGAGCCCACCCCGATGCGCGATTTCGCCTTTTCAGCCCACCCGATGTCAATTTGCTGGAGTGGCGACGGCGCCTGGCTGGCCTGTGGGCTCGAAACCGGAGGCCTTGCTCTGGTCAGCGCAAGTGATGACCGAACTGCAATCGTGGCGGGATTCCCATCGTCAGTCCGGACGGTATGCTGGAGCGCGCCGGGGGACGCGCTGTTTGCGTCGGGCGCATTCCGGATTGCCGGCTGGTCGATGACCGCGCCGCCACTTGACGGCGAAACCTCCGGCGCTCTGGAGACGGGCCGCGCCGGGTTGGTTCCGGTCGAGGCCGTGGCCGCCCATCCGCAGAAGAAACTGATTGCGGCCGGCTATGCCAACGGTCGGATCACCATCGCCCAGATCGGAACGCGGGACGAACTCCTCGTCAGACCCCTGGGCAGCGCGGTGACCGCGCTTGCTTGGTCCGGCGACGGACGGCACCTGGCGCTAGGCGCCGTCGACGGTACCGCCGCGATCATCACCTTTCCCGCCCAGATGTTCAAATAGGCCAATGCGGGCCGCAAGCGACAGGAGAAGAAGGATGCAGACCGAACTTACCCCTGAGGACAAGAGCAAGGATGAATTCTTCGAACGGCTCGCCAAACTGTCGGAAGAAATGGTCGCCAAGCACGGTAAGGATTTCAGCATGGGCGCGCTGGTGCTGGCTGCCCGCTGGATTGCCGAGAACCGTGTCGGTCAATTGAAGACCAATTGACCATCAAGACGCTCGTGACAGGTCGCGCTCCAACATCAGCTCCTCGAAATTCGCTGGAAAGATCGAAACAGCCTATTGTCTCGAAAGGTGCTGTGCCGACCAAACTTCCGAAGCGGCGATCGAGGGGGGTTCGAGCCTACGTTTTGGGCCATATCTCTCAGCCCAAGGCGCTGAAGAGGTCGGCGACGCTCTGAGGAGCCTCGGGTCCGAAGAACCGAGTGAGGTTCTGCGCGCTGGTTTGCGCGACGCTGGTGCTGCGAGGGAACAGACGCTGTTCGTATTCGGCGATGGCGGCTTCGTTGTCGTTTTTGACGGCGATCGCAACAGCCAGCTCAGCGGCGTCATACATCGCCAAGTTGGCGCCTTCACCAGCGAAGGGAGACATTAGGTGCGCGGCATCGCCGAGCAGCGTTGCGCCTGGCACGTGGCGCCAGCGATGGTCGACCGGCAGCGCGTAGATCGGCCGTATCACGGGCGAGATATCGGTGTTTGTGATCAGCGCGACCAGCGGTGCGGCCCAACCGTCGAACTGCTCGGCGACCCGGGCGAGACCGGCGCGTGCCTCCGTGAAGTCGATGCTCGATGCCCAGCTTTCCGGCTTGTTGATCGCGACATAGACGTGAACACTGCCGTCCGCGTTGCGATGGGCAAGAATGCCCTTGCCCGGCGCCACTGCCATCAGCGTGCCTGTGCCGATGATCTCAGCGTTTGCGACGCTGCGCGGATCGTCCGCCGACAGATGCGTCTCGATGAAGCAGGTCCCGGTATATTCAGGCTTCGTCTGGGACAAGAGCGGCCGCACCCTCGACCATGCGCCATCGGCGCCTACGAGCAGCGACGTCGTCGTGCCAGTGCCGTCGACGAATCGGAGCTCGTTTCGGCCGTCGCCTCTCGACGACACCGACGCGACCTTGTGTCCCCAATGGATCGTGCCCTGCGGCAGGGCATCGATCAGCATCTTCCGCAGCTCACCGCGGTCCACCTCCGGGCGCTTGCTGAAGGGATTACCGGGCTTGTCGAGCAGCACTGTGCCATCTCGATCGACGACGCGCTTCGCGTCCTCGCTGGGACGCACCAGCCGCTCGAACTGCTCGAACAGACCGGCCACCCTCAGGGCATGCTGGCCGGTAGCTTCATGCATGTCGAGCAGCCCGCCCTGCACGCGGGCGCTGGGCGATGCCTCTGCCTCGTAGATCACGGCGGCGATGCCATTGAGATTGAGAATGCGGGCCAGGGTGAGGCCACCCAAACCTGCGCCCACAATCGTGATGGGATACTGCATAGCGCGCTCCATGTCTTGCGATCCGTGCCGACGGAGCACGAAATCGGGAGCCCAATCTGTCGTCAGGCTCGTGCTGTTGGAGCCGCTGGCCGACCGCGAAACGGTCGGCGTATGCGCGAAGCCCAGTGATGCGGGCGTCGTTTTTCGCGACGTGCAGGTCTTACGGCTTTGCACCCGACAACGCAAGTCGGGTGTCTGCTTCGCCCAAGCTCGACGTTGGCGCCCTCGTCGGCTTCAACGATCGGGGGCCGACGTCCATGCAGGCCGCCGACATTGTGGTGCGACTTGATTGTCACCGACGGGCCGCCCGAGAAGGAGACGCTCTCGACGACCGGCTGGGCGTCTGCCCCCGGCACGCGGAAAGTACCGAAGCCGAGCCGAGGGATTGCGACGCCCCTTGTGATGATGGTGTCCATGAACTCGCTTTTCTGAGTTGATGCTTCGGGGGGACGCTGCCCCGCCGGTGTTTTGTGCCCGCAGGCTATCGACCTCAGCCAGCCGCCTCGGGGCAGTTCTGGCCGACGAGGTCCGTGATAACGTCTTCGAGTGTCACGGTACCTTTCATCGCCGACCTGCCGTCGTCGCGGAACGCGATCCAGCCCTCGTTGAAGCCGTCGATCATGCGAATTCGGGGCAGCGGATTGCGCGTGCCTTGCCCGCGGAAGAGCGCTTCCCAACTGTCGCGCGTCACGATCTCGACCCGCACCGGATGGTCCAGCGCCTTGGCGAAGGCATGGGCGAGGTCGTTTGGCGACACGCGCTGAGGCCCTTCCAGCTCGACGATCCGCGTTCCGGTCCAGTCCTCGCGCAAGAGCGCAGCTGCGGTGCGCCCGACATCCTGCGTCGCGACCATCGGGAAGGCCTTGTCGGCTGGCTGCAGGCAGCTGCGCAGCACGCTTTCATCACGCGCGGCGGCAACGTCCCACAGCGCATTCTCCATGAACCAGGCGGGCCGAAGGAAGGTTACCGGCAAGTCGAGCTCGCCGAGCGCTTCCTCAAGCAGGGTGCGCTGGGTCAGCAGGTTCTCGTGCGCAGCGTCGGCGCCGATGGTCGACAGGCACACCACCTTGCCGGGACGGGCCGCGATGAGGGCCGCCACCAGCGCCGCGATCACGCGCCGCGCCTCGGGAAAGCCTGGCTCGGGATCGAATTCCGACGGCGGCAGGATGAAGACGCCCTCGACACTGCGGAAGGCGGCTGCGAGGCCCTCCGCATCATTCATCTCGGCAAGGGCGACCTCACAGCCCTGTCTGATCCATGGCCCAGACTTAGCCTCGTCGCGCAAGACGGCGCGGACGGAAAGCCCGTCGGCAAGCAAAGTGCGCGCCAAGGCGCCGCCGACTTTGCCGGTGATTCCGGTGATTGCAAACATATCGGTTCTCCTTTGGTTGGGATCGCGCCGGCTCAGGCGAGTCCGGCATAGAGCTCGCGCTCGAAGGCACCGTAGAGGGCGACGACCCGCTCGTCGTAAAAGGGCAGGATCTGTGTGAAGAGCGCGCCGGTGACATGCTTGACCGGATCGAGCCAGAAATAGCAGTTGAGCAGGCCCGCCCATGAGATGCTGCCCGCAGAGCGGCCGTTCGGCCCAGGCTGCGTGTTGATGTCGAAGGAGAGGCCCCATTTGTGCGGCTGGCCGGGGAATTGGTCGAAGCTGCGCGAATAGGACGGATGCGCCGAGCGCATCTCGTGGACGTTCAGTTCGCTGATCTGGTTCTGCATCATCAGCGAGACCGTCTCCGGACGGAGGATACGCGCGCCATTTAGCGTCCCGCCGTTCAACAGGGCCTGCAGGAACGTCATGTAGTCGCGCGGGGTCGAGAAGGCGCCGCCGCCGCCCATGAAGAATTCCGGCCGCTGCGGCATCTCAAACGGCGCCGGCTCCAACCCGCCATCTGCGCGCCGGTTCTGGAAGGTGGCGACATGCTTCTTCTGTTCGCTCCCGATCAGGAAACCGGAGTTCCGCATGCCGAGCGGCGCGAAGATGTTTTCGCGGAAATAGACTTCCAGCGACTGGTCCGAGACGGCTTCCACCAGCTTGCCGACCCAATCCATGCTGATGCCGTATTCCCAGCGTTCGCCGGGATCGAATTCGAGCGGCGCCGTGAAGGCGGCATTCTTGCAGGTGGCGATGTCGGGCATGCCGGTGACCTGCTCGTAGCGGCTCAGCGCCTCGCTCCAGATCGAATAGGTGAAGCCGGAGGTGTGGGTAAGCAGATGCCGCACCTTGATGGCGCGTTTGGCGGGGCGCAGGCGCGGCGCACCGTCGGCGGCGAAGCCTTCAAGGACCTGGGGCGCGGTAAGTTCGGGCAGATACTTGGCCGCGTCGTCATCGAGGTCGATGCGGCCCTGTTCGATCAACTGCATGCAGGCGGTGGCCGTGAAGGCCTTGGTCATGGAGAGCAGCCAGAACACCGTGTCGGCCGTCATCGGCGCGCCGGTCGCAACGTTCGACCTGCCGAAGCTGCCTTCGTAAACGAGGCCATTGCGGGTGGCTGCCATGGCGACGACGCCGGCGACGTCGTCACGGGAGACGCCGGCGCGCAAGGCGGCGTCGATTGCGCTCACGCTCAGAAGGGATGCGACGGGCTTCGTTGCAGCCAGAGCGGGGCTCACGGTGTCGAGCGCCAGAATGGCACCGAGCAGGCCTCCGCGCCGGAGAATGGTTCTGCGTGTCAACTGGTTCATGACTGGCTCCTTTGAAGGTTCTCAGGAGCGCGGCCGATGGCTGCTCACCTGACAATGGAGCCGTGTGTATGCCGAGATATAACGTGATTCACGCGCATTAAGATCAGTGCTACGGTGACTCAAAATCATTGCGTTTTCGAGGTGGCGTCCGTTAGTGGACGGTAAGGAGAAGGAATGGTTTTCGACACGCGGCTCCTCACCGGCGTCGGCGTCCTTGCGGCGGTGACGGAGGCCGGGAATTTCGCCCGGGCGGCCGAAATGCTCGGCGTAACGCCCTCGGGCGTGAGCCGGGCGGTGGCGCGCCTGGAAGCGAGGGTCGGCGTCCGCCTCTTCGACCGCAATCCGCGCGAGGTGAGCCTCACCGAAGAAGGGCGGCGCTTCCATGCGCAGGTAATGCCATTGCTTGCCGGCCTCGACGAGGCGGCAGCCGAGGTGACAGGTGCCGCTGCGGTCGTGCGCGGCAGGCTGCGCGTATCAGTCGATCCCTGGTTCGCGCGCATGGTGCTCGCGCCGACGCTTAGGCAGTTCCTGGCACGCTATCCAATGCTGCAACTCGACCTGTCCACAAGCAACTATCGCGAGGAGATGATGGCGGGGATAGACGTCGCGGTACGCTTCGGCCCCCCGGACGATTCAAGGCTCATCGTACAAAAACTCCTCGAAACGCCGATCCTGACGGTCGCCGCGCCGGTATATCTCGATCGTCATGGCGAGCCGCGCTCGCCTCATGACCTCGTCCATCACGAGGCTCTGCTCTTCCGCGATCCTCAGACGGGACTGCCGTTTCCGTGGGAATTCTATCGCGGCGGCGAGATCGTTGAGGTCAAGGTCACAAGCCGCCTGGTGCTCGACGATCCTTCCGTCGCGGTCTCCGCCTGCGTGGCGGGTCAAGGGGTGTTCCAGAGCCTTGCCGTGGGTCTCGCGCCCTTCATGGCACGCGGCGAATTGGTGCGGATTTTGCCGGATTGGTCGGAGGAGCTTTATCCACTCTATGCCTACCATCCCTCGCGCCATCTACCCCCTGCAAAGGTCAGAGCGTTTCTGGACTTCATCCAAGAGGTCGCTGCCGGATTGTGATTTGCTTTTATTTAACGCGCCCACTTCGGGCTATCGCCGTTAGATACTGCGAATATTAAGCCTGCGAGGAACTTTGGTTCTGCCGCGCCCTCTTGCCGAGATAGAGCTCCTGCATGACCGACGACTGTTGCAACTCTTCGATGCCGCCTGAGGCTACGATGCGCCCGGAATTCATGAGATAGCCTTGCTCGGCCACCGAGAGAGCCAGTCCGGCGTTCTGCTCGACGAGCAGCACCGCGGCGCGGAACTTCTCGCGCACGTCGATGATGATGCCCTGCAGCTCCGAGACCAGCAATGGCGATAGCCCGAGCGACGGCTCGTCGAGCAACAGGATGCGTGGCCTGGCCATAAGGCCGCGCGCGATGGCCAGCATCTGCTGCTGGCCTCCGCTGAGCGTCCCGGCCTTGGCGCCGCGCTTCTTGGCAAGGATGGTGAAATAGCTTTCCATCAAGGCGACGTCGGCTTCGATAGCGTCCCGGTCCTTGCGGCAGTAGGCGCCGAGCAAAAGGTTCTCGCGCACACTCATGTCGGCGAACACGCGGCGGCCTTCCGGCACCATCACGATGCCGAGCGTTGCTTTTTCGTCGGCGTGAAGCTTGGTGACGTCGCGGCTCTCGAAGGTCACCGTGCCGCGCCGCGGCTTCACCAGGCCGGCGATGCAACGCAGCAGCGTCGTCTTGCCGGCGCCGTTGGGTCCCAGAATGGTGACGATCCCGTTTTGGCCGACCGCGAGCGAGACGTTGCGATTGACGGCGACGGGCCCGTAGCCGGTGTCGACATGCTCGACGGCAAGCAGGCTCATGACGCGGCCGCCTTCTTGTCGGGACCGAGATAGACCTCGCGGACCTTGGGATCGGCGAGCACCTCGCCCGGCGGACCTTCGGCGATCTTCGTGCCGAAATCGAGCACGATGAGGCGGTCGCAGAGGTCGGCCATCATGTCCATGTCGTGATCGATGAGGCACACGCCGATGCCTTGCGGCGGCAGCTGCGCGATGACCGCCGCGAAGGCCTGGGCTTCGCTGTCGTTCAGCCCGGCGCCGGGCTCATCCAGGAGCAAGAGTTCGGGCGACACACCGAGCGCGACGGCCAGCCCAAGGCGTCTCAGGCTGCCGAAGGGCAGCGATCCCGCAATCGCCTTGCTAAGCGGCGCCAGGCCGACAAACTCGAGGATCATGCCCGGTGACGCCCAGCGGCCGTTTCCCCTCCTGCCCTGCTCCCAGGCGATCCGGACGTTCTCGTCGACGGTCAGGCCCGGAAACGACATCGCCTGCTGGAACGTCCGCACCAGCCGCTTTCGCGCGATGCGATGCGCGCCGATATTGGTGATGTCCTGCCCATGCCAGAACACCGTGCCGCCGGTCGCCGGATGGACGCCGGTGACGACGTTGAACAAAGTTGTCTTGCCGGAGCCGTTAGGGCCAACGATACCGACGACACGGTCGGTGTCGATGTCGAGATCGATGCCGTTGAGCGCGACGACGCCGCCGAACTGCTTGCGCAGGCCCCTCACCTCAAGCGCGGCCATTCGAGCCTCTTTGCTTTTGCGTCTCGGAGCCGCCGGTGATCGCGCAGTAGATGTTCTTGATGCCGGCGCCGACGCCGCCCGGCAGCAGCAGGATCACCAGGAGCAGACAGACGCCGTAGGCGATGCGGGAATCGACCGGATCGAGGTTCAGCACCTCGGGCAGGAAATTGACGACGACCGCGCCGATCAGCGGCCCGTAGAGATAGCGGGCGCCGCCCAGCATGACCATCAGCGCGAGGTAGAGGCTGGGAAAGGCGCCGAACAGGGTCGGCGAGATGTGGCGCAGATAGTAGAGCTGCAGCACCCCGGCGAGGCCCGCGAACAAGCCCGAGACCATCAGCACGCCGAGCTTGTGCAGGTCGACATTAATGCCGACCGAACGCGCCAGTTGCTCGTTCTCGCGGATGGCCCGCAACGTCCGCCCGTAGCGCGAATTGCCGATGAGATAGGTTGCCACAACCGCCAGGAACAGCGCCGCCAGGACCAGGTAGTAATTGTTGGAGAGCTTGTCGAAATTGATACCAGGCAAGGGTGTCACCGAGCCGACGTCGAGGCCGGTCGCGGATCCGGTGAAGGTGCCGCCATTGGTCAGCACGATGACGAACAGCGCGCAGAAGCAGAAGGTGATGATGATGTAATGCTGGCCGCCGACCCTCAGCGTCGGCAGGCCGATGACGCCGCCGACGATCGCCGACAGCGCCATGGCGAAGGGCAGCGATGCCCACAAATCCAGGCCGAGCTGCACCGACAGGATCGCCGAGGCATAGGCGCCGACGCCCATCAGCGCCGCATGGCCGACCGACATGATGCCGGCCTGGCCGAACTGCAGGCCGAGGCCGTAGAGCCCGATCGCCGTATAGAGCGTGGTGATGGCGATCGACAGGAAGCGGTAGCCGAGGCCGAGCCAGGGCAAGGCGATGAGCAGCACCGCCAAAAGGATGGCCGTGATCGCCTGGACGCCGGCCGGCAGGGGAACGGCGGCGTTGTCCGCCGTCAGAAGCGCCAGGCGATCCCGTGCTCTGGCGCCTTCTGGCGCGGCGCCTGTCTTGCCGGCGCTGTTGTCGGTCACTGGCATCGACATCTCACGATGCCTTGGGGCCGAGCGTGCCGCCGAGCAGGCCCTGCGGCCGCAGCACCAGGATCAGGATCATCACGACCAGCGAATAGGCGTCGGTCCATTCCGGATAGCCGTAGCCGGCGCTGAGACCGTCGACCAAGCCGAGCACCAGGCCGCCGACGACCGCGCCGCCGACATTGCCGAGGCCGCCGATCAGCGAGACGGCGAAACCACGGATGATGATGACGCTGCCGGTAAACGGTGTGATCGGAAACAGCGAGATCATCAAGGCGCCGCCTATTCCGGCAAGCAGGCTGCCATAAATGAAGACGCCGGTGACGTAGCGGCGCACCGGAATGCCCATCAGCTCGGCGGTGTCGCGGTCCGCAACGCTCGCCCGCAACGCCATCCCATAGCGGCTGCGCGAGATGCCGAAATAGGTGATCGCCACGATGATGGCCGTTATCGCGACGACGATCGCGCGCATGGCGATGATGTCGACGCCGCCGATCGTCCAGACCAGGCCGACCGGGTCGGTGATGCTTTTCTGGAATTCGTTGAACACGCGGATGACCGCATGCTGCAGGATGACGCTGAGGCCGATCGACATGATGAAGCCGTTCATCGGCCGGTTGAGCGTGAAGCGGAACAGGCATCTTTCGGCGGCAAAGCCGAGTGCGCCGACCAGCAGCCCGGCGAGCACAAGGGCCACGAAGAAGTTCATGCCGGCGCCGACCATAAACCAGGTCGCCATGCCGCCGACCATCAGGAACTCGCCATGTGCGAAATTGACGATGCCGGCGAGACCGAAGATCAGCGTGATGCCGATGCCGATGAGAATGGTGACGCTGGCAACCGAGAGGCTGTTCACCAGTTGCTGCACAAAAATGTCCATCGTCGTATCCGGGTGGCGAGCCTGCAAGGGGAGGATGGACGGAACCTCGCCGCCCATCCCGATGTCGGATTTTGTCGCGGGCCGGCTCAGCCGCCGTTGTCGCCGGGCGGCGGAGCGGCCGGCGGCTGCTCGACCGCGCATTTGAACTGGTCGGATGTGTTGGGCTCGACCATGCAAACCTCGGTCGCGAAGGTGACCTGGTGGTGCTTGTTGAACACAAGCGGCACCGGCGACACGACGCCCTTGTAGTCCGACTTCAGGAGCTCCGCGACCACCGCGTCCGGATCGTCGATCTTGCCGACCTTCTCCAGCGCCTTGGCGTACCAGAAGAAGTAATCGTAATAGAGCAGCGAGACTGAGGACTGCGGGCCCTTGGCGGCGCCGAGGCCGAAATACTTGTCGAAATACTGCTTCACTTCGGGGTATGGCGATGAACCCCAGCAGACCGGCACGCAGCTCAGCGTCACCGGCACATCCGCCTTCAGGCTGCGCTCCTGATAGATGCCCGGATCGACGCCGAACAGGAAATAGGACGGCGCCACGCCGAGCTTGAGAGCTTGCGGGAAGGCGGTGAGCGTGGAGTCGCCATTGTACCAGAAATGCACGATGTCGGGCTTCATGCCCTTGATGCGGGTGAGCAGCGGCGAGAAGTCGGTCGTGTCCGGCGGATACTGCACCAGGTCGACTTTCTGGCCTTCCGCCTCGAGCGCCTTGACATAGTGCGAGGACAGATACTGCCCGGTCGCGTCATTGCCGACGAACACCACCGAATGCTTCGGCGGCGACTTCAGCTGCGGCGTCAGAAGCGAGAGCACGCCCTTGGCGGTGCTGCCGCTGCGCTGCCATTCCTGCGGCTCGCTCTGGAACGTGTAGTGGAGCCAGCCATCCTCGGCGACGGCCTTGTCGTCGAGCACGGCGCCGAGCGAGCTGTTGCCGGAAAACTGCAGGACCTTGGCCGGGCCGGTGATCTTGGCCATGGATACCGAGAAGTCATGCGTCTCGGTGCCCCAGATCGCCTTGACGCCGATGTCGTTGACCAGCTCGCGCGCGGCCGCGATGGTGACGTTCACATCCGTGCGGTTGTCGCGGATATAGAGCTTGATCTTGTAGGTCTTGTCGCCGACCTTGATGCCGCCGGCGTCGTTGATCTGCTGCGCCGCCAGGTTGGCGGCGCCGACGATGGTGTTGCCGGCCGAAACGAACGAGCCCGACTGCGCGGCGATGACGCCGATGGGCAGCTCCTCGTCGGCGCGGGCCGTCTGCAAAGCCATGGCGAGCCCCGCGGCCGCGATGGTCAATCCAAGTCCTAGCTGTCTCATGCATGTTCCTCCCGTTACATGGTCAACTTGTCATACAACCCTATTACCATGTAACACTGGTGTCAACATGACCACGGCCTCGAAGCGAGCGGTAGAGAAGGGTCACCCCGCCCTTTTGTTCGTCCTTTTCTGATCTCAGCGTGGGCGAGTAAGTTCATTGCAGTCGGTGCGCGGCGCTGGACAAAGATGCCCAACGCAGAGACATGCGCAGCGATCATGTGCTGATGAATGTGGCCCGGCAACCGCAAAGGCGGGAGGACTCAGAGCCTTGCCGCCGTCACAGCGACAAGCGGTAGGCCTCGACGGCGGAAGCGCCAAAAATCTGCGAACGTTCCTCTTCGGCCAGCCCGGCAAGACACTCGCCAAGGGTGCGTTTGACCGTCTGATAGTCGGCTGCGACCAGGCAGACCGGCCAATCCGAGCCGAACAGGCACCGCGACGGGCCGAAAATGGAAAGGACCTCGTCCACATAGGGCTGCAGGTCCTGGCTTTTCCAGTGCCGCCAGTCGGCTTCCGTGACCATTCCGGACAGCTTGCACCAGACATGGTCGCGATGCGCCTTGAAGCCCTGCATCAGTCCGGCCCACGGCTCCATCGCGTGCTGCGCAATGCGCGGTTTCGCGATGTGGTCGACGATGAAACGCAAATTGGGATGCCGTTCCGCCGTCTCCAGGGCAGCGGGGATTTGCGGCTCCTTCAACAGCAGGTCATAGGCGAGCCCCGCTTCGGCGACAGCCGCCAGCCCGCGCTGGACATCGGCGCGCAGGAGCCAGTTCGGATCCGCCTCGTTGTGCACGAGGTGACGGATGCCGACCAGGTAACGGCCATCTGGCCGCGCCTTCAGCTCGGACAGCGTGGCCGCCACCTCGGGATCGGCGAGGTCCACCCATCCCACGACGCCAGCGACGAAATCGGTCCGGCTGGCCGTCTCAAGGAATGCGCGTGTCTCGTCGAGCGAATGCCATGTCTGGACCAGGATGGTCCTGTCCACGCCGGCTGCGGCAAGCGCCGGTCTGAGGTCGTCGGGCTCAAACACGCGACGTATGGCGGCGTAGTCCTCCGTCATCCAGCCGCAGGATCCATCCGCCGGATCCCAGAAATGCTGATGCCCATCGATGATCAGTTGCTTACCAGCAACCAGGGGCCGACCGGCTGTCATGGCGCTCACCAGCGCTGGTGGACGGAGGCCTTGATGCGCCGCTCATAGATGTCGGCGATGCGCTCCATCAATTGCGGCGACAACGCCGGCAGGTCGGACGCGGCGGCGTTCTCTTGCGCCTGCCTGACCGACTTGGCGCCCGGAATGGTGACCGTCACCGCCGGGTTCATCAGGATCCAGCGCAGCGCCCATTGCGCCATGGTGGCGCCTGGCGGCAGCAGCGCCCGCAATTCCTCGACCGCTTGCAGGCCTTCCTCGTAATTCACGCCGGCGAATGTCTCGCCGACGTCGAAGGCCTCGCCCTGCCGGTTGTAGCTGCGGTGGTCCTTGGCGCTGAAGCTGGAATCGCTCTTGAACTTGCCGGACAGGAGCCCGCTGGCCAGCGGCACCCTGACGATGATGGCAACGTCCTTCTGGCGCGCCATGTCGAAGAACAGTTCCGCGGGCCGCTGCCGGAAAATGTTGTAGATGATCTGGACGCTGACGACGCCGGGATATTGCAGCGCCTTGATGCCTTCCTCGACCTTCTCGACGCTGACGCCGTAGTGACGGATCTTGCCTTCCTCGACCAGCTTCTCCAGCGCATCGAAGGTCTCGGGCTGATAGAAGACTTCTGTCATCGGACAATGAAGCTGCACCAGGTCCAGCACGTCGACCTCGAGATAGCGCAGGCTGCGCTCGACGAAGCTGGTCAGGTTCTGGCGATTGTAGCCTGCGGCGACATGCGGGTTCAGCCGCTTGCCGGCCTTGGTGGCGACCATCGGCCTCGCGCCGCCCCGCCCCTTCAGCGTCTTGGCGATCAGCTTTTCCGCCCGGCCGTCGCCATAGACATCGGCCGTGTCGATCATCGTCACGCCTGAATCGAGCGCCGCATTAAGCGCCGCGATGGCGTCCTTCTCCTCGACATCGCCCCAATCGGCCCCGATCGCCCAACTGCCGAAGCCGATTTCCGACACTTGCCAGCCGGTGCGGCCAAATCGCCTTTGATGCATAGAAACCACTCCTCAAAAACCGCGTCCTCTTGACGGGTCATGCCCGCAGGAATATCAGATCGCATACTTGTATGACAACCCTGTAAGCATTCAAAACGTGACCAGGGGGTAGCACCGGTTTTGGGTTTATCGGAAGACTGGAGGGCGGAATGTCTCTGGCATTCGCGCATGCCGCCGATCAATGCCGGCCTGGTTTAGAACGCAAGGCCATAGCCGCTGCCTATCCCGGCAGGCCGTGCGCCGGTCGGGTGCGCTCGGCTGATCTACCTCAGATGTCCGGCGCCGTCTCGGAGCTGCTCGAAGCGCTTGTAGGAACGGGAAAGATGCAGCCGCATCGCTCGCTGCGCCGCCTTGGCGTCGCGTGCCGCGATGGCATCATGGATCGCCCGGTGCTCGCGCCGCGTCCGCTCGAAATGCCGCTCGCGCTCGTCGGGCTCCATCTGGTCGAATTGCGTCCATTGGCGCGGGATCATCGCAGTGCCGAACGTGTCGAAGAGCCGGCTGAAGTAGGCGTTGTGCGAGGCGAGCGAAATCGCCCGATGGAAAGCCGCATCCTCGGTCGCGGCGAGACCCGTTTCGGCGATCGCCCGGTCGATTGCGTCGAGCTGCTTAGCCATAAGACCAAGGTCCTTGGCGGTGCGGCGCGTGGCCGCCAGCGCCGCCGCTTCCGCCTCGACGCCCATGCGCAGTTCGAGCACAGCCAGGATATCGTCGATCGATTCGACATCTGTCGGCACAATGGAAAAGGTCTTGGGCGGAGGTTCCTGCGCGACGAAGGCGCCCAGACCCTGCCTCGTCGTTATCAGCCCCCGCGCGCGAAGCGAGGCCAGCGCTTCGCGAACCACCGTCCGGCTCACACCCGTCGCATTGACGATCTCCTGCTCGGTGGGAAGCCGCTGGCCAGGGGCCAGATCGCCGGCCTCGATCTGCGCGGCAAATTTCTCCACCAGTTCGCCCCTGAGATTGGGGGACTGGCGAATGGCGCCGAACATTGCTCCCTGGCGATCCGTCATCGGAAAACCGGCCTCTTAAATCGATTCTCAGGCCAAGGATCGCACCGCTTGGTTGCAACGGCAATCTTTCGTTTCCAATGCATGCCCCCCGGAAGTGCACAGCGGTTCCCGGACAACGACATGCATCAAAACAGAAATTCCAACAGCACTGGAAGACCAACATGAAGCAGAAAATCGGCTTTATCGGCCTGGGCGCGATGGGCTCGGGCATGGCGGCCAACCTTCTGGCTAAAGGCTGGCCTCTGACGGTCTGGGCGCACCGAAACCAGGATGCGGCGCTGAAGCTGGTCAGCGCCGGCGCCCGCCAGGCGGCGACACTACGCGCGCTCGCTGAAGGTTGCGACATCGTTTTGATCTGCGTTACCGGTTCGCCGCAGGTCGAGGCGGTCGTGAAAGGACCGGACGGGCTTGCAGCCTCCGGCAAGCCGCTATTGATCGTCGACTGCTCGACCTCTAACCCCTCCTCGACGATAGCGCTTGCCGCCGAACTCGCCGCCAATGGCGTGACGTTGATCGACGCGCCGTTGGCGCGCACCCCCAAGGAAGCCGCCGAAGGCAAACTCGACGTCATGGTCGGCGGCGCGGCGGAAGCGGTCGCCCGCGCGCGACCAGTGCTCGAAGCCTTCGCTGCGCGAATCGTTCACACCGGCCCGACCGGCAGCGGCCACACCATGAAGCTGCTCAACAATTTCGTCTCTATGGGTTATTCGGCGATCTATTCCGAAGCGCTGACGCTGGGAGCAAAGGCCGGGCTAACGCCGCAGGTCTTCAACAGCGTCATTTCCGGCAGCCGCATGGACTGCGGCTTTTACCAGGCCTTCTTCGACTTCGTGCTCAACCGCAACGAGAACGCCCAGCGCTTCGCCATCGCCAATGCGCTGAAGGACATGACCTATCTCGCCTCCTTCGCCCAGGCCGCCGGTATTGCCAACCCGGTCGGCGCCGTGGTCCGCAACGGTTTTGCCACGGCGGTCGCTACGGGGCACGGAGAAAAATTCGTGCCGGCGCTGTCGGATATTGTTGCTGGGCTGAATGGGGTTTCGCTGGTGGAGCCGTGACGCGACTTTAGGATAGGCACAAAGTCAGGGCGAGAGTATTCTAAAATCGACCGTGCGCAAGCAACGATCTCATTCATGCAGTTGGATAAAGCTCAGCACACTATACTTCGCCTACCAACTAGGCCGATGGGTCCAGGTGAGATATGACTCACCCAGCGAATCGAGCAGGCGAATGGCATGGCAGCGAACGGGGTAAATCTTGACGCGTTAATCCCACGGGCAGACTTATCTGTCGGTGATGGCGTGGTGGCTGGCGAAACAGGGCCGACACAACTTACTTACACGCATTTCATGGAGAATGATTTCTTCGCCAAATTCCTGCGAAAGCCCGAATTCCAGCGCGAAACAGTCCACTGGTCTCCCAAGAAAATTTTCGACTTAGTGGCTGACTTCTTGGACAGGCGTCTGGTGCCCGCAGTCATCCTTTGGCGCGCTGGCCAGTTTAATTTTGTAGTCGACGGCGCCCATCGCATTTCTGCTCTTATGGCATGGATTTACGACGATTACGGAGATGGCGATCGATCGAAGGCGCTTTTCGGGCCGCGCTTACCGCCGGAACAAGAGGCGCTGGCGAGGAAAACACGCACGCTTATCGACAAAAACATCGGAAAATTCAAACTGTATCAAGCTGGGCTGACACACCCAAGCGTCGTCACCGACTCTCAAACAGCAAGGATGAGCAATCTAACTATTACCTTTTTTGTAGCTCAATGGGTGCCTGCAACTAGCGCAAAGGCAGCTGAAGATTCATTCTTTACAATTAACGATGCCGCAACCCCATTAGATAAGACCGAAAAACGAATTATTCGTTCGCGAGAATCTGCCTCTGCGATTGCATCTCGCGCAATTGCTCACGGCGGTAGCGGATATCCCTATTGGCGGAAATTCTCCGAAGTTGTCCAAAAGACTGTCGTCGACACATCGAAAGATATTTACACCGCACTATACAGACCGCCGATGCCTGAAGGGGCTGTTGACACGTTGGACGTTCCCGTTGCCGGTCGAGGCTACAGCGTTCTCCCATTTGTATTTGATCTAGTGAACCAGGTTAACGCGACAAAAGCCGCGGATTCGACCGGAGCAAAGATAAAAGATCGTTTGGAGCCAGACGCTGAAGGAGCTGATACCGCCAAGTATCTAAGACGCGTTTGGAGGACGGTGTCACGGCTAACCACTAAGGAGCCAACGTCGCTGGGTCTGCATCCGGTGGTTTACTATTACACACGCGGGGGCGCATTTTCCCCTTGGGCATTCCTTGCGTGGTCGCAGATCATTGACCGAGTCTTTGCCGAAGGAAAAGTAAACCGTTTTTGCGACGTTCGCAGCCAGATGGAGCGATTTCTAATAGATCACAAATGGGTAATGACGGAGATCATTCATAAAAACGGCAGCGGTGATCGCAGCACCCCATGGCTTGATCGGTACTGGTCCCTCGCTTTGCAACTTTTGATGGATGGGAAAACTTATGACGAGGTGATCCAGGCGATGAATGACCACAAGGATTTTGGTCTTCTTCGATTCAAGGATCCGATGATCCGCATGTCATCAGCGGATAAAAAGCCGGGCACCGGTAAATTTGCGCCGAAAACTACAACCGCGGCGATATGGGATGCAGCCCTACCCGGAGCTCCCAAGTGTCCATATTGCAGCGGATTCTGGCATCGCAATTCATTTCATGGGGATCACGTGAACCCTAAGAGGGCTGGGGGCGACAACCACCAATCCAACGAAGCGATAGCGCATCCCTACTGCGATGCGACCTACAAAGATTACAAGGCGGCTAGAGCCGCTCGGAAGTAATCTTGCCAATCACGGGAGAGCGGTATGGGTTTTTTCGTCAAAGTAATTCCGCCAAATGGTCGGGCACGAATACATTCTGGTGAGTGCAAGTTTTGCCGGGAGGGTCAAGGTATGGAAAATCAGGATAAAGGTACTGGCCCGACCTATTGGCACCCTCAATTCCCTGCGGTGGGCTTCCAGACCGTAGCCGAGGCCAGGAAATATATGGCAGCGTTGGGGCCGAGGTACGCAGATACTGGCCCATGCTCATATTGCATGCGGGAGTACACCGAGGCCTAAGGCATCACAGGCCACGAGCATCTCCGACGTTGTCGGCAATGCAGCGCATTCATGCGTATCGCTATAGGTATTCAAGCTGACGTCCCCTGCCCGCGCACAGCCTTCCGCAGCCTCGAATGCCGCGCCAGCGATGCCGGCTTCGCCGAGGCCTCACCGCCTGGCAGTCCAACGCGTGAGGCCGCCCCCGCGAGATGCCGCGTCATGGCGGCGCTCGCGCCCTTCGCGTCGCCGGCCTTGATCGCCGCCAGAATTCGTTCGTGCTCGCCCAGGGTCGTGCGCGCCATGTCGTCGGACTTCTGCTGATTACCGGCGGCAAGGATGCTCTCACGCACCCGTTCCGAGACGAAGACGAGGAACTGGCCCATATAGGGGTTCTGGGTCGCCTCGGCGACGGCGCGGTGGAAACCGAGATCGTTCTTCAGCCAGGCGACGCTGCCATAAGGCGCGGCGCGCATCCCATCGAGCGCCTGTTCCATCGCCTCGATGTCGGCGTCGGAGCGGCGGGTCGCGGCCAGCGCGGCGATCTGCACTTCCAGCATGCCGCGCAGCTCGAAAAGATTGCGAAAGGAATCCGCCCGCTGCAAGGTCTCATAGTCGATCGTCAGCACCGTGGCGTTGGTCGCGTCGGCGACGAAGGCACCCCTGCCCTGCTGCGACCAGATGCGGCCTTCGGAGCGCAGCCTTGCGATCGCCTCGCGCACCACGTTGCGGCTGACCCCGAACGTGGTCGCCAGTGCCTGTTCGGTCGGCAGCTGATCGCCGGGTTTGAGGCGTCCTTGCGCGATCTCGCGCGAGATGGAACTCGCCACGAGCGTGGAGAGGTGCGGACCGCGATTGACCTTGTCGAGCTTCAGCGTCATCGCTCACCTATAGTCGAGCGCGGATGCGGACGCCAGAATGCGGCCGTTGCTCAATATATGGCGCGGATCGAAAGCATCCTTGATGCCTGCGGCGAGATCGAGCGTCACCGGATCGATGCGGTCGAGGAAGGCCCGCTGCTTGACCCGGCCGATGCCGTGCTCGGCGCTGATCGAGCCACCATAGCGGTCGACGACGGCGAAAATCTCCGCTTCCGCCTCCTCGAACAGATGCTCGATCGCCTCCGCCCCCATGCCCTCCGGCGGCACGACGTTGAGATGGATGTTGCCGTCGCCGACATGGCCGTAGGTGACGGGCAGCGCGTCGGGTCTCGCCCGTCCAAGTTCGGTGAGCGCGTCGGCGACAAAATCGGCAAGCTTGGAGATCGGCACCGAGACATCGGTGCGCAGATAGCGGCCGCCGCGGCCCTGCCGCTCGACCATGATCTCGCGGTAAAGCCACAGGCGCTCGGCCTGCGCCCGGGTCGATGCCACAATGCCGTCTTCGACAAGATCCTCGACGCCGGCGAGAAAACTCAAAAGCATATCCTTGAGGTCGATAAGCCCACCGGACGAAACCTCGATCAGCACATAGGCGGGATAAGGCTTGCCGAGCGGATCGGGGAAATCCTTGCCCTCGCGCATGGTGATCTCGATACCGCCGCGCAGGATCAACTCGAAGGCGGTTAGCAAGTCGCTACAACCGCGCCGCGCCCGCGCATAGAGCGCCATTGCATCCTCGACGGAGCGTAGGCCGACAAGCGCCGTTTCGATCTGCGTCGGCTTGGGGAAGAGTTTCAGCGCCGCCGCGGTGACGATGCCGAGCGTGCCTTCCGAGCCGATGAAGACCTGCTTCAAATCGTAGCCGCGATTGTCCTTGCGCAGCACCTTCAGCCCGTTCCAGATCCGGCCGTCGGCCAGCACGACTTCGAGGCCAAGCACCAGGTCGCGCGTCATGCCGTAGCGCAGCACGTTGAAGCCGCCGGCATTGGTGGCGACATTACCGCCGATGCGGCAGCTGCCTTGCGCTCCGAAGGTGATCGGCAGGATGCAGTCGCTCTCCTCCGCCGCGCGCTTGGCGTCCTCGAGGATGCAGCCGGCCTCGACCACCATGGCGAAGTCGATCGGACTGATCGAGCGGATCCTGTTCATGCGCTCCAGCGAGACGACGACCTCATTGCCGTCAGCCGCTACCGCCGCGCCGACAAGGCCGGTCAGCCCGCCTTGCGGCACGACGGGGATGCGCTCGGCATGACAGTGCCGCATCAGCGCCGACATTTCTTTCACCGAGCTGGGCCGCGCCACCGCCAGCGGGCGGCCGACATGGTCGCCCGACCAGTCGCGGCTGTAGCGCGCCAGGTCTTGCGGTTCGGTCAGCAGCCCGTCATCGGACAGCACGCCGGCGAGGGCGGCGATCAGCGATGCGGAAATGGGCGGCACTGCATTCATGAATTGAACCTGGACCTTCCGGAAACGACTGGACAACCACTAATCTTGTCGTGTTATCATACAACCCTGATTGAGAACATCAAGCGATAGCATGCTTCTTCCCGAAGCCGCTTGATGTGGATGGTCAGACCGGCAAATCACTGAATTCGGAGGACTTTCCCAATGAGCGACGCCCCCGGCTTTCGCTATATGCACACCATGATCAGGGTGCTCGACCTCGACAAGTCGATCGCCTTCTACACCGAGGTGCTCGGCATGACCTTGCTGCGCCGCGAGGATTATCCCGGCGGCAAGTTCACCAACGCCTTTGTCGGCTATGGACCCGAGGACAAGGAAGCCGTCGTTGAGCTGACGCTGAACTGGGGCCGCGAGGAACCCTATGAGATCGGCACCGGCTTTGGCCATCTGGCGCTCGGCGTCAACGATATCTACGCCGTCTGCGCCGAGCTCGAGAGGCGCGGTGCCAAGATCCCGCGCAAGCCCGGACCGATGCAGCACGGCACCACTCACATCGCCTTCGTCGAGGATCCCGACGGCTACAAGATCGAGCTGATCGGCCTGGACACGATGCAGTAATTCTGCAGCGGACCGCACCGGCTCATTGCCGATGCGGTCCCACTTGGTCCGCGTCTGCTTGGGAGGCGGTGCGGATAGGTTCGTCACTTGATGACCGCGATCTTGCTGCGGTCGATGGTTATGGCGACGGCGGCGATCAGCACCGCGCCGAACACCATATTTTCCAGGAAGATGTTGACGCCGACGAAGGTCATGCCGATGCGCACGATCGAGATGATCAGCGCGCCGACCGCGGTGCGCGCCACGCCGCCCAGTCCGCCGGTGATGGCCGTGCCGCCGACGATGACGGCGGCGATGGCGGGGAGCAGCAGCTGGTTGGCGAGCACCGGCGAGCCGCTGGACAGCCTGGCCGCCAGCACGACGCCGGCGATGGCCGCCAGAATGCCCGATGCGGCAAAGGCGATGATCTTGGTGCGGTCGACATTGATGCCGGCCGCCCACGCCGCCGGTTCGCCGGCCCCAACCGCGATCGCCTGGCGGCCGAAGCGGGTGTAACGCAGCGCGAGGAAGCTGACGATGCCGATCAGGGCCGAAATCAGCACCACCATCGGCAGGCCGAAAATCGTAGCGTTGATCCACGCCGTCTTTTCACGCCCGGCTTCCTCGATGGTGATGGCGCGGCCGTTGGAAACCCAGAGCGCCAGGCCCGTGACCACGCCGCCGGTAGCCAATGTCGCCACGAAGGACGGCACGCGCAGCTTGACATGTACGATGCCGCTCAGCAGCCCGAAGGCGAGGCCAGACAGGATCGCCACCGGGAACGCTGCGAAGCCGAGCGAGGGCAGCAATTGCGCCAGCATCACACTCGCCAGCGAGGCGACCGCCTGGATCGACAGGTCGATGCCGCCGAGCAGGATGGCGAAGGTGACGCCGGTCGCCAGCATAAACAGCACGGCGGTGTTGGCAAAGAGCAGCGCCAGCGTCTCGCCGGTCAGGAAGCCGGGCGCGGCGATCTCGATGATCAGCAAAAGGGCGACAAGCAGCACCAGCGGGATGGCGCCCTGCGTCCACTTGCCCTCGAAGACCTGCTTGATGGAAAAACCTTCATTCATCGGCTTACACCATCGCTCGTAGCAACTCGACCTGATCCGGCTTGTTGCCGGGGCTGGCATCGAAGCGCGCGGTGATCTCGCCGTCGCGCATCACCAGAACCTGGTGCGACAGGCCGATCGTCTCCTCCAGCGTGTCGGAGATCAGAAGGATCGCCACGCCTTGATCCGAGAGGTCGCGCACCAGCTCGTAAACCTCTTCCTTGGCGCCGACATCAAGCCCGCGCGTCGGGTGGTCGAGCACCAGGATGCGCGAGCCCGCCGTCATCCAGCGCGCCAGCACCACCTTCTGCTGGTTGCCGCCACTGAGCTTGCGGCAGGCGGCGTCCGGTCCTGGCGCCTTGATGCTGAGCCGCTTGATCCAGTCAGCGGCAAGCCGCCGCTCCTTGCCGTAATCGATGGCCCCGTTGCGCATGACGCTCGAGAGATCCGCCAGCGAAATGTTCTCGGCGATCGACAGAAACATCACCAGGCCTTCCAGCCTGCGCTCGCGCGGCACATAGCCGATGCCCTTGCGCACTGCCGGCTCTGGCGAGCTGAAGCGAACCGTCTCGCCGGCGATCTTCATCTCGCCCGCATCATGTGGCAGGAAGCCGCCGACCGTACGGGTAACCTCCTCGCGTCCGGAGCCGACGACGCCGGCGATGCCGACGATCTCTCCGGCGCGGATCGAAAGGTCGACACCATGATAGAAGCCGCTGGCGCCCAGGCCCCTGGCCTCGACCATGATCTTATCGCCCGGCGGCTGCTGACGGGCCTCGCGATAATATTCGGCCTGCAGCCCGCGCCCGACCATGATCTCGTGCAGCTCCGGCGCGGTGACTTCCGCGGCGCGGTGTTCGGCCACGACCGCGCCGTCCTTCATCGTGTAGACGCGGTCGGAAATCGCCAGCACTTCGTCGAGGCGATGCGACACGAAGACGAAGCTGGCGCGGGATTTGAGCGAGCGCACCCGCGCGAACAGAACCTCGATATCGGCGGCGTTGAGCACCGAGGTCGGCTCGTCGAGCAAGATGAGCAGCGGACGCTCGACCATCTCCTCCAGCGTCAGCGCCTTGGCGAGCTCGACCATCTGGCGCGCGGCGAAGGTCAGTTCGGAGGTGCGCGCGGTGACGTCGATGTCGACGCCGATCTTGGCCAGTTGCCGGCGCGCCGCAGCATTCATGGCGCGCCAGTTGACAAGACCGAAGCGGGTGAAGCGGTCTTCCTCGCCGAGATAGATGTTTTCGGCGACGGTCAGGTTGAGCACCAGCGATTGTTCCTGGAACACCATGCCGATGCCGTTCCTGGCCGCGTCACGGGCGTTGCGTAGCTTGAGCTGTTCGCCGTCGAGGGTGATCGTACCGCCATCCGGCCGATAGCCGCCGGCCAGCAGGCGCATCAGCGTCGACTTGCCGGCACCGTTCTCGCCGATCAGTCCGACCACCTCGTTCGGCCGCACCTCTATGGAGACGTCGCGCAACGCCTGGACGCCGGGGAAATTCTTGATGATGCCGGTTGCCTGCAGCATGGCGCTTACTTCACGATCTTCAGGCGAACGCGGTCGAGCGACAGCGCCACCGCCGCGATGATCATCAGGCCCTGCACCGTCTGCTGGATGTAAGGCGAGATGCCGAGCAGGATCATGCCATTGGCCAAAACGGTGACGATCAGCACACCGATCAGCGTATTGACGACGCCACCCTCGCCCCCGGTCAGCGCCGTGCCGCCGACGACCACCGCGGTGACCGCGGCAAACAGCCTGCCGTCGCCGATGACGGCATGCGACTGACCGAGCTGCGCCGCGGCAAGCACACCGGCAATGCCGAAGAAGAAGCCGGCCAGCGCGAACGCCGCTATGCGCACGCGCGTGACGTTGACGCCGGAGAGCCTGGTCACGTCCTCGTCGCCGCCGATCGCCAATATGTGGCGCCCAAGCCGGGTGTAATACTGGATGACCCCTGCAAGCGCGAACGCGCCGAGCGCGACCCAGACCGCCAGCGGCAGGCCGAGGAAACGGTGCAAGGCGAGATTGCGGATCGAGGCGTCGTTCAGTCGTATGGCCGAGCCGCCCAGCATATAGACCGACAGGCCAAGTCCGATGAACCACATGCCGAGCGTCGCCATGAAGGACGGGATGCGCAGCATCGTCTGGACGAGACCGCTGATGAGGCCCATGACCGTGCCGGCGGTGATCGCCGCCAGAACTGCCCACCAACCATAATCGTTGCCGTTGCTGTCATTGGCGGCGAGCAGCACCACCACCATCGCCGCCACCGACAGCGTGCCCTCGACGGAAAGGTCGATGCTGCCCATCAGAATGATGAATGTCAGCCCCATCGCCAGTGTCAGCGGCACGGCGGCGGAGTTCGCTAGCCGCACCAGATTGCGCAGCTCGATGAAATTGGGATTGGCGATGGTGATCAGAACGCACAGCACGACCAGCACCGCCAACGGCGCGAGCCTGCGCCAGCGCCTGCCGCCGAGCATAGTGGCGATGCGGCCGGGGAGGAATGTCATAAGCGTTGTCCGCTCGATGTCCGAAACGGACTTCAGGGGTTCTGTATCGATTGTCAACAAACCGCTTCCCGTCTGCTGGTGACAGGCGTCGTGGCCGCGGGCGCAAGACGCCGGCAAAAAGGGGCGGGCCGCTGCCACGGAGAAGCCGGCCCGCCCCAAACGGGTCAGGCCCGGATCGCTCCGGTCACCCGGCCCCAGAGATCGTTCCAGTCAATCTCGGGCTTCGACTCGACATTGGTCTTGTAATATTCCTCAACATTGTCGTGCGAGATCAGCACCGCCTTGCCGTAGAATTCGCGGTGTTCCGGCGGCTCCTTGGCCGGGTCGAACTTGCCTATCTTGGCGTTGTAGCCGATAGCCAGCCCCATGCCGCCCTGCCAGAACGGATCCGAGGTGATCGTGCAGGCGAACTCGCCGGTGCGCACCGCGTCGACCGCCGTCTTGATGCCGTCGACACCGACGATCGGCACCTTGCCGGCGAGGTTTTCGGCGCGCAGCGCTTCGAGCGCACCGGAGCCCATGTCGTCATTGGCGGCCCAGATGCCCTTGATGTCGTCACCGAAACGGGTCAGCAGATTGCCCATCAGGTCGAAGGCCTCGGTGGATTTCCAGTTTGCGACCTGGAAGTCGAGCAGCTTGATGTCGGGGTTCGCGGCGAGCGCAGCATCGAGGCCCTTCTTGCGTTCAATCGCGGCCGTGGTCGAGATCAGGCCGCCGAGCGCGACGATGCCGCCCTTGCCGCCGATGGCCTTGAACAGGATCTCGGCGATGGTCTTGCCGCTGGCGATGCCGTCGAACTCGATATGCGAGACATAGTTCGGGTTGAAGTCCTTGGGGTGCAGGTCGGCAGGCTTGTTCCACTGCGTCACCACATAGGCGCCGGCCTTGGCGCAGGCTTCGACGATCGGGCGCGCGTCGGGCGTGTCGTTGGGATCGGAGTTGAGCACCATGTTGCCGTTGGTCTTGGCCAGCATCGCTTTGATATCGGCGATGCCCTTCTCGCTGTTGCCTTCCGAGACCAGCGTGACGTGCTCCAGCCCGGCCCATTTGGCATAAGCCTCGGCGCCGGTCTTCCACACCGCGTGGTAGGGATTGGACAACGAGCGGATCGACGTCACCAGCGTCGGCTTGTCGGCCGCGCGCAGCACATTCGGCATCGCCAGCGTCGCCGCCCCGGCGGCAGCGCCCAGCATCAAGGTCCGGCGGCTCAGCCTGCCGGAAAAAACAAGACCATTGCTGTCCTTCATTTCGAACCTCCCGATTAATTTGTTTCCGCCAGGCGCTTGCGCGGGGAGCGCGGCCGGTCCTCCGGTGACGGGTCGTCAAGCCTCCCTACTTGTACGATAACCCTTCAACACGGCAACCATACCCTTTCTCTTGACGCGGCACAAGCGACTTGAGATCGTCGCGCGTAAAGCGAGGCCGATTTGCCTCGGCAAGGGAGTGAGAATGGCGGACTATATCATCGTTGGCGGCGGCTCGGCCGGCTGCGTGCTTGCCGCGAGGCTGAGCGAGGATCCCAGCCTGTCGGTCGTCCTGCTCGAGGCCGGGCCGCCCGACACCGACCGATACATCCACATGCCGGTAGGCTTCTTCAAGATGACGTCCGGGCCGCTGATCTGGGGTTATGACGCCGCACCCGGCAAGGAGATCGACGGCCGCGTCATGATCTACCCGCAGGCGCGCGTGCTCGGCGGCGGCTCCTCGATCAACGCCCAGGTGTTCACGCGCGGTTGCCCGCAGGACTATGACGATTGGGCGGCAGACTTCGGCTGCACAGGATGGAGCTACGCCGATGTGCTGCCCTATTTCGTTCGTTCCGAGGGCAACGACACTTTTGCCGGTTCCCAGCACGGCATCGACGGACCGCTCGGCGTTTCCAGCGGCACGCCGCACCCGCTGACCAGGATCTTCGTCAAGGCGGCGCAGCAGGCTGGCCTGCCCTTCCGCGCCGACTTCAATGCCGGCGAGCAGGAAGGCGCCGGCTTCTATCAGACGACGACGCGCAATGGCAGGCGCTCGAGCACCGC
Source organism: Mesorhizobium sp. CA6 (assembly GCF_020165035.1). NCBI lineage: Bacteria > Pseudomonadati > Pseudomonadota > Alphaproteobacteria > Hyphomicrobiales > Phyllobacteriaceae > Mesorhizobium > Mesorhizobium sp. CA6. The sequence goes on from NZ_JAIUHI010000001.1 coordinate 252,690, forward strand.
GGTCGCCTATCTGAAACCGGCGCTCGGCCGCGGGAACCTGACGCTGCGCACCGGCGCCACGGTCAGCCGCGTCGTCGTCGAGAAGGGTCGGGCCGTCGGCGTCGAGATCATCGCCAATGGTCGCGCCGAGTTGCTGCACGCCGAGCGCGAGGTGATCGTCACCGCCGGTGCCATCGGCTCGCCGAAACTCCTGATGCTGTCCGGCATCGGCCCTGCCGCGCATCTCGAAAAGCATGGCATCAAAGCTGTGCATGATCTCGCTGGGGTCGGCCAGAATCTACACGATCACATGGACGTGGACGTCGTCGCGGAACTCAACGGGCCGCACGGCATCGACCGCTACAAAAAGAAGCGTTGGCAGGCCGTCGCCGGCCTCGAATATGCGCTCTTCGGCAAAGGACCGGTTGCCTCCAACATCGTCGAAGCCGGCGGTTTCTGGTGGGGCGACCGCTCGGAAAAGACGCCAGATATCCAATTTCATTTCCTGCCCGGGGCCGGTGTCGAGGAAGGTATCGGCTCGGTCCCCGGCGGCAATGGCTGCACGTTGAATTCCTACCATGTGCGGCCGCATTCGCGCGGCAGCGTCACGTTGCGCTCGGCGGATCTGCGCGATGCGCCGGTCATCGACCCCAATCCCTTCGCCGAACGCTACGACGTCGAACGCGCCATCGACGGCATCGAGATCAGTCGCGAGATCCTCTCTCAACCGGCCTTCGCCAAATACATCAGCCGCGAGCATTTGCCTGGAGCGGCGACAAAGGGCCGCGCGGCGCTCGAAGCCTTTGCCCGCCAGCATGGCCGCAGCGCCTACCATCCGGTCGGCACCTGCCGCATGGGCGGCGATGCCGACAGCGTCGTTGATCCGGAACTGCGCCTGCGCGGGCTGCAAGGCTTACGCGTCTGCGACAGCTCGGTGATGCCACGCATCGTATCATCGAACACCAACGCAGCGGTGATCATGATGGCCGAGAAGGCGGCGGATATGATCACCGGGAAGACACCAGCGGCATAGCTCACTCGAAGGGGAACAGCCCGGAGAGGACAGGCTCCTTTAGTTTATCCTCCTGCCGCTCTCGGCGTCGAACAGATGTACCTTATGCATCATGATCTCCAGGTTCACCTCCTGATCCGGCTTGAAGGGCGGCCGGTCCCGGATCTCCGCCATCAGGTCGACGCCATCGGCGGTCAAGGTGATTTCCTGCGCTTCACCGGTCGGCTCGACAATCTGGACTCTCGCCTGTGCGTGGTTGCCTCCGACAGCGATGTGCTGAGGACGAATCCCGTAAACCACACCTTGCTTGTCCCCCACTCCTGCCACGTGAGGCAAGGGCAGGCGTAGGCCCTGCTCCGCGATGAATGCGCCACTCTGGATGCGGCCGTTGATGAGATTCATTTCCGGCGAGCCGATAAAGCCTGCGACGAACAGATTGGCCGGGTTCTCGTAGAGTTCGGAGGGAGTGCCGATCTGTTCGATGCGGCCCCTGTTCAGCACCACGATGCGGTCGGCGAGCGTCATTGCTTCTGTCTGATCATGCGTGACGTAGATGCTGGTTCGTCCCAGCCGTTGGTGCAGCTTCTTGATCTCGGCACGCATCTTCACGCGCAGCTTGGCATCGAGATTGCTGAGCGGCTCGTCGAACAAGAAGGCCGCAGGGTCGCGGACGATGGCGCGGCCCATGGCGACACGCTGGCGCTGGCCGCCGGACAGTTGACGCGGCATACGCCCGAGCAGGTCCTGCAGACCGAGGATCTCGGCCGCGGCCTTCACTCTGGAAACGATCTCTTCCCGGGGAACCTTGGCCAGCCGCAGCGCGAAGCTCATATTGTCGGCCACGCTCATATGCGGATAGAGGGCATAGCTTTGGAACACCATGGCTATGTCGCGCGACTTGGCCGGCATCTCGTCGACGACGCGTCCGCCGATGCGGATCTCGCCAGTCGTATGCTCTTCGAGCCCCGCGATGATGCGCAGCAACGTCGACTTGCCGCAGCCCGACGGACCGACCAGGACCACGAACTCGCCGCTGGCGATCTCGATGTTGACGTCGCGCAGAACTTCCACCGCCCCGAAGCTCTTGCCGAGCTGTTCTATCTCGATTGCAGACACCTATTCTTCTCCCGTACCGGCACGGCTCATTTTCGTTGAGCCTGCCGCCATGCGCGGTATTCAGCCTCGCCCTCGGGGCTCAACGGGTAGTATTTCCGCAGGTCTCCTCCTTGCGCGAGCCGCAAGCGCGAAAACTCTTCCCACTCGATATGCGCGCCGGCGAGTTCGACCAGTTTGGGGGCAAGGCCGACCGGCACGACGACCACGCCATCGTCGTCGGCGACGATGATATCGCCCGGGATGACCAGCACGTTCGAGCAGGCGATCGGAACGTTGACGGCGAAGGGAACGATGTTGGTCTGGGCATGGAAATTCGGTGTAACGCTCCTCACCCAGATGCCGATGTCGAGCGCCGCCGCCTGGGCGGAATCGCGAATACAGCCGTCGATAACGACGCCGGCGCCGCCACGCCCGGCGAAATAGGTCAGCATCATCTCGCCGAAGATGCCGCTGCCCAGATCGCCACGGGCATCGACCACCACCATGTCGCCGGGCTGAGTGGGATAAAGCACGTGCCGGTGCAGTTGCCGCTCCGGCTCCTCGTATTCCGTCTCGTTGTAGAGATCCTCGCGCTTCGGCATGCACTGGAGCGTGAGCGCCGGGCCGGCCGCCGTGCTGCCAAGCCGCAGTGGGCGGGGCCCACGGATCTGCGGGTCGCGAATGCCCATTTTGTGGTAAAGCTCGCTGGCCAGTGTCGCCGAACCGATCGCCGCCAGCGCGTCGACCAGTTCTCGTGACGGCCGGGAAATGTCCGGTATCGCCGGTATCTGGTCAGCTTCCATTTCGTTTCCTCCAATGTGCGGTGAGTTCTAACCTCATCGATCGCACTCAGTTGCGTTCAACGCCCAGCAAAGCCGTCGAGCGCGTTGTGGCCCATGTCCGCTACTCAGCCGCGAACCGCGCCGGTCGTGAGCCCCTTGACCAGCAGCCCCTGGGCAAACCAGACGAACACCAAAGTCGGGATGACCATGAGCACGCCGGCAGCCGACATGGCGCCCCAGTCGATGCCGAACTGCGAGACGAAATTGGTGAGACCGACCGGCAGCGTCTGCGCGGCCTTGCTCGAGGTCAGCGTTAGCGCGAGCAGCAGGTCGTTCCAGGTGAAGAGGAAGGTGATGACAGCGCTGGCGCCGATGCCCGGCACAATCAGAGGCGCGACGATCTGGACCAGCGTGCGCACGGTGCCGGCGCCATCCGACTGGGCAGCCTCCTCGATCTCTTTCGGCACATCCTGGATGAAGCCCAGAAGCAGCCAAATGGCAACCGGCAGCTTGGCGGCCGTATGGCTGAGGATCAGCGCCCAGACAGTGTCGAGCAGGCCCATGGCGGCGAACACGGCGAAGAGCGGGATAGCAAGCGCGATGACCGGGATCATGCGCATGATCAAAAGCAGCCCGAAGATCAGCATGGCGCCCGGCATCCTGAAGCGCGACAGCGCATAGGCGCAGGGGATGGCCAGCAGATGGACAAGAATGACCGTCGCCACCGAGACAATGACGGTGTTCCAGACATAGCCCATCGTGTCGTACTGGGCGAAAACGGAGACGTACTGCGTCAGCGTCGCTGTCTCGGGGATGATGTGCACCGGAACCGAGAAGATATCGGCCGAGCTTCGGATCGAGGTCAGGAACACTGCGCTGCTCGGCAAAAAGAGACCGTCAGGAGGAGGCCATGGGCAAGCGGATCGTTTTCACCGGCGGCAGCGGCAAGATCGGCCGCCACGTCATACCTTACCTTCTAAAGCGCGGGCATCAGGTTCTCAACCTCGACCTGACGCCGTTGGACATGCCCGGGGTCGATACTGTTATTACCAACCTTGCGGATGCCGGCGAAGCCTACAATGCACTGACGCTGCATTTCGGGTTCAGCGAGTATTTCGGCGGCAAGGGCCGCCGCCCGGTCGACGCCGTCGTCCATTTCGCGGCGCGGCCGCGGATATTCCTGCGGCCGGACAACGCCATGTTCGCCGCCAATGTGCAGTCGACCTACAATGTGATCGAGGCCGCCACCAAGCTCGGCATCCGCAAGATCATCACGGCTTCCAGCGAAACGGTCTATGGCGTCTGCTTTGCCGAAGGCGAACGCGATTTCAAGTCGTTTCCGATGGATGAGGACTACGACGCCGATCCGACCGACAGCTACGGCCTTTCCAAACTGCTCGGCGAGAAGATCGCGCGGTCTTTCGCCTCTCGCACCGGAGCCGACATTTATGCCCTGCGGATCGGTGGCGTCGTCGAGCCGAAGGACTATGCCCGCTTTCCGGAATTCCTGGCCGATCCCTCGAAGCGGCGGCGCGACGCCTGGACCTATATGGACGTGCGCGATCTCGGCCAGATCGTCGACCTGTGCGTCGAGAGGGACGGCTTGGGATTCCAGATATTCAACGCCGTCAACGACACCATCGTGTCTGAATTGCCGACGGCGGAGTTTCTCAGGAAGCATGTGCCCAACATACCGGTCACCCGCGCCATGGACGCATTTGAGGGACCGATCTCCAACCGGAAGCTGCGCGACGTCCTTGGGTTCCGGCAAGAGTATGACTGGCGGACACAGTGACCCGATCGTGCCCCACGGGCAGCGGCGACCGGCTTGATAGAGCCACTATATCCGGCCGATCTCTGACCAGCTCGTTCCAGGCGTCAGGCCGGTGACAAGCCACCCAGGCCGAATGCCGCGCCGTATCACAATCGGCAGAGCGTCAACATGATTTCTCTTCCGAGCTTACTCGCGATGAAGGTACCTCTCACCTCGGGCAAGGTCCGTCCGCGCAGTCAGTTCTTGTCGAGATCGAGAGATTTACAGCGACTAACCTGTAGGGACGTTTCCACCCCCGGAAGTCAAAGGATAAGCTGCGGTCGGCGAGTGGTGAATCGGCTTCTTTTGGCGAACCACTTCGTAGCCATTGATTTATACCGACTATGTTAGTCGCTGAGGGTGTGAGGCTTCGAAAGAAAATCAATGGCCTAGCGGCTGGTTAGCCGACCTATATCCTTCGTATTCTGGCGAACTAGGGAGCGGCTTCTTTCCCACAAAAATGGTCGAAGGGCGCATGTATGGACCATGACGGTATGAGCGCGGCTGGTTTGGGCCGCAAGCGGGCCGGCAGCTTAGGGCAGCGGAACCTTCAAGAACGGACATTATTCTCGCATTGTGATCTGGTTCAGAACCGATATCCGGCCGCAAGAGCATTGAATCGATCCGGTTCAGCGATTTCGCTGCTCCTGACCGATGTCAGCTACGCTGCTGGACCCAGATGTTGGAAGAACTGCAGGAACAATTCACGCTCGGTGGTGATGTCGAGCTTTTCATAGATGCGGCGGCGGTGGTTCTTCACCGTGCCGACGGTGATGCCGAGCCGCTCGGCAATGTTGGCGGTGGGATGGCCGGCGAGGATGAGCTGCACCAGTTCGCGCTCGCGCGATGAAAGCTCGGGCCAGAGGCTTTCCGGAATTCTGGGCTTCTGCTGCGGCGAGGCGCCGGGACCACTGGGCGCCGAGGTGCGGGAGAAGTCTGAGCCGCGTGCTTTGATGTCCAGCGCATGCAGCGCATCGAACACCGGCAATCGCTCGGTGAGCAGCGCGATCTCGCTGTCCTTGAACGACACCGTCGAGCGGTCGAGGAAGATGCCGAGGCACCAGTCGCCGCCATCGGCCAGCATGATGCCGACCTCGTCGCAGATTTCCGACTGCGCCAGGAAACCGGCTATGTACTGCCCGCGTTTGGCCTCCTCGTTGGCCAGACCTTTCAGCGGCATGATGCCTAGCCGGCGCTGGCTGCGCCACGAGGCATAGAACGGATCGAAGACGTAGTAATTGTCGAGATAGCGCCGCACCATCTCGTCGGAGAAGCGCCGGTGCTTGACGAATTCCGGCGTCTTGGTCGCCGAGTAGCGCGTCACCGTCACCAGGTCATGCGCGATGTCGGCGCCGATCAGGTCGATCAGGCAGTCGACATGCCGGTCGGTGCCGGTGGCGGCGATCGCCTTGGCCAGCGGCGCCCAGATGTTGCCCATGCGCATGCCCTTTTCTCGGCGAACCCGGCCCAAGCGTCATTGTGTCTTTAGGCATATGGCGCGATCCGGCTTTGGGAATCTAGCCTGCGGTCACTCTCGGCAAGGGAAAGCGATCCGTGGACCAGATTACCACCAACCCAATCGTCATCGGCATCGACGCTGGCGGCACCATGACCGACACGATCCTTGTCGATCAGGACGGGCACTTCAAGATCGGCAAGTCGGCGACCACTCCGAAGAACGAGGCCGAGGGCTTCCTCGCCTCCGCCGAGGATGCGGCCGATGCCTGGGGCATCTCGCTGCAGGACCTGTTCTCAGGCGTCAATGTCGTGCTCTATTCCGGCACCGGTATGCTCAACACGCTGTTGTCGCGCACCGGCCGCAAGCTCGGGCTGATCACCACCAAGGGCCTCGAGGACATGATCCTCATGGGCCGCGGCCTGCAGGCCTGGGCCGACTATTCCTATGCCGACCGCCTGCATGCGGTCACCCATCACCATCCCGATCCGCTGGTGCCGCGCCGCCGCACCCATGGCGTCACCGAGCGCATCGACCAGTTCGGCGACGTCATCCTGCCGCTCTACGAGCACGAGGTGCATGCGGCCGCCAAGAAGCTGATTGCCGACAAGGTCGAGGCGATCTGCATCATGACCATCTTCTCTCACGTCAATCCGGCGCATGAGAAACGCATTGCCGAGATCTGCCGCGAGGAGATCGCCACCGCCGGCGCCGACATCCTCCTCTACACCAGCCATGAGGTGCGTCCGGTCATCCGCGAGCAGTCGCGGCTGAACTCGGTGCTGATCGAGGCCTACGCCACTTCGCGCGGCCGCAAGCAGCTCAAGGGCATCGAGGACGTCTCCAAGAAATACGGCTTCAAATATGGCGTGCAGACGCTGCTCTCCTTCGGTGGCCTGACCTCGATCGACCATCCGCGCCTGCACGAGACGATGATCTCCGGGCCGATCGGCGGCATTCTCGGCGCGGCCTATGTCGGCAAGCTGATTGGCAACGACTCGCTGATCTGCTCGGATATGGGCGGCACGTCCTTCGACATGGGCGTCATCACGCGCGGCCAGACGCGGATCGAGAACGAGCCGCTGATGGACCGCTTCAAGCTCAACGTGCCGACGCTGCATCTCGACACGATCGGCGCTGGCGCCGGCATGATCCTGAAGGTCGACCCGCTGACCCGAAAAGTCTCGCTCGGACCGGAAAGCGCCGGTTCCGATCCCGGCCCGATCTGCTTCGCCAAGGGCGGCACCGAACCAACCATCGCCGATTGCGATGCTATCCTCGGCCGCTTGAACCCGCATTACTTCCTCGGCGGCAAGGTCGTGCTGCAGGTCGAGAAGGCGCGCAAAGCCTTCGAGGAGAAATGCGCCCGCGTGCTCGGCGTCGGTGTCGAGGAAGCTGCCGAAGGCATGATCGACATGCTGGAGGCCGACGCTAACAATGCGCTCCGCCGCGTCATCTCCGGCCAGGGCATTCACCCCTCGGAATTCACGCTTCTGTCCTATGGCGGCTCGGGGCCATTGCATCTCGCCGGCTGCTCCAGGGGCATCGGCTTCAAGGACATCATCACCTTCCAGTTCGCCGCAGCCTTCTCGGCCTTCGGCTGCACCACGGCCGATTTCATGCGCCGCCATTCGGTGTCGACGCAGATCGACATCGGCGCCCGCGCCAGCGATGACGAATTGCAGGCCTTTGGCAAGAAGGTGACCAATGTCTGGGACGATCTCACCAAGGCTGCGGTCGACGAAATGATCGCCGACGGCCACAGCCACGACAAGATCAAGACCGTGCCGTTCCTGATGATGCGCTACACCGGCCAGCTCGAGGACGTCGAGGTCATGGCGCCGCTGTCGGCGGTTCGCTCGGCCGACGACATGCGCAAGGTCATCGCCGAGTTCGAGGCGGTCTATGCCAAGGTCAACCACCGCGTCTCGCGCTATGGCGAGGCCGGCTTCTCGATCACCGAGCTCGGGCTGATCGCCACCGCCGACAAGGTCAAGCCGATGCTGGTCAAGCGGCCGCTCGGCAAATCCGATCCGGCGTCCGCCCACAAGGGCGTGCGCGAGGCCTATATCGGGGGCCGCTGGCACAAGGCGAATCTCTACGAGATGGACTTGCTGCAACCCGGCCACGAGGTTGTCGGCCCCGCCATCATCGAACATCCGGCGACGACGCTCGTCGTCCATCCGCAGGATCGCGTCCATGTCGATGAATGGACGCTGCTGCACTACACCCACGCTTGAGAAGGGCGAACGCCATGCTGGACAAACCCGCCTCTGCGCTGCGCATCCGCGAAAGGCTGCTCGAATCCGAACGGCTGATGGACGAGACCGGCTGCTATGACGGCATCACCGAGCTCAAGCTGCGCAACCAGGACCCGCTGAAGTTCGAGACGCTGCACACCAAGCTGCGCGCCTATTGCGTCTCGGCTCGCGAAATGGCGCGGCGTATCTCCGCCTCGCCCGGCGTGCGCGAGGTCGGCGAGATGGTCGTCGCCATCTACACGCCGGAAGGCGACGCGATCGCGCTCTCCAACGGCATCATGGTGCATGTGCACACGATGAGCCGGTTCATCAAATGGATGATCCGCAACGGCTACGAGGAAAACCCGCAGATCCGTGATGGCGACATCTTCGCCAACAATGATGCCTTCATCGGCACCGTCCAGGTGCCGGACGTGATGGACGTCGTGCCGATCTTCCACTCCGGCAAGCTGGTCGGCTGGGCGGGCGCGGTCTGCCACGAACTCGAAGCCGGCGGCATCACGCCGGGCGGCGACGTTGCGCTGGCGCAGGAACGTTTCACCGAGGGCCTCTTCGTCTGCGCCGAGAAGGTCGGCGAGAATGACGAGCTTCGGCGCGACTACGTCATCCGCTGCGAGCGCAATCTCCGCATGCCGATCTACTGGGTACTGGACGAGAAGGCCAAGGTGGCGTCGTGCATCGACATGCGCGAAAGCGTCAAGGCGCTGATCGACGAGATCGGCCTCGACTACTGGATGCAGGTGTCGAAGGAATTCATCGAGGAGGGCCGCCGCGCCCAGCTCGCCCGCACGCGCCAGCTTACCGTGCCCGGCATCTACCGCGGCCACACCTTTTACGGCCATGTCACCGCCGGCAAGCCGGGCTACCAGCCGCTCGGCGATCCCGACTGGCTCTACAACATGCCGATCGAGATGGAGATCACCACCGACGGCAAGATCGTCATGGACTTCGAGGGCACGCAGCCCTGGGGCTACCATTCGATGAACTGTACGCCGGCCGGCATGGATGGCGGCATGTTCGTGACGCTGACGCAGCACATGAATTTCGAAGGTCTCGTCAATGACGGCGCCTGGATGGCGACCGAACTGAAGCTGCCCAAGGGCACCTGGACCAATCCCGACAACGAGATGGTGGCGACGGCGACTTCCTGGGCGTTGCTTTTGCCCGCCTATGGCGTCTTCCAGCGGCTCCTGTCGCGCTCCTTCATCGCCCGCGGCTTCGTCGAGGAGGCATTTGTCGGCCAGGTCAACAGCCCGATGATCGAGATGGGGGGCACCAGCCAATACGGCACGCCCTTCGGCATGGCGCATTTCGAATGCGCCGCCGCCGGGTCCGGCGCGCTCGCGATCAAGGACGGCTTGGACACCGCCTATGTCGGCTGGAACCCGGAATCCGACATGGGCAACATCGAGATATGGGAACAGAACATGCCGATGCTCTATATCGGCCGCTCCATCGTCCCCAACTCCGGCGGCGCCGGCAAATATCGCGGCGGCTGCTCCTTCCTGTCGACCTGGCTGGTGAGCAAGACCGATCATCTCAGGCTGGTCACGTCCGAACATTCCTCGCGCGTCTTCGACAATGGCGGGCTTTGCGGCGGCTATCCGGCGCCGACCTGCCAGAAGCACCGCGCAGTGCGCGAGAGCAACATCTTCGAGCTGGCCGAAAATGGCGCGCCGCTGGCCCACCACACCGGCACCAACCCGTACCGCTCGGAGCTGGAAATGCGGCTGGAAGGCGAGCATGTGACGCTCGAAGGGCCATACATCACAGCACCCCACAAAACCGGCGACGTCTTCACCCATTCCTACAATGGCGGCGGCGGTTACGGCGATGTGCTCGAGCGCGATCCGGTCAAGACCGCCTGGGATGTCGAGAACGGCTTCCTCACCAAGGAGGCTGCCGAAGGCATCTTCGGCATCGTGCTCGATGAGGACGAGGAAGGCTTCCCGATCGCCAATCTGGAGGCCACCAACCGCCATCGTGCCGAGATGCGGGCGCGACGTTTGGCTCGTGCAAAGCCGGTTTCGGAGTGGATCGCCAAGGAGCGCGAGCGGGTGAAGGCGGCCGATTTCGCGCCCGAGGTGAGGAAGATGTATGTCAGCGCGATCAGGCTTTCGCCGCGCTTCACCAAGGATTTTTCGACCTTCTGGGATGTCGACGCCAAATCGACCTTCGGCGTGGAGTAAGGGACCATGACCTCATACAGCAAGGAAGTCATCGCCGACCTGGTTGCCGGCACGCTGCCCTGGCCGCAGACGCGCCGCATCATGAGCGCCTACAAGGACGACGACCGCTTCTTCAAATATGTCTCGGTGCTGCAGGACCGCGTCGGCTGGAGCGATCCGATCCTGCTTCCGGTCGGCGATCATCTCTTCATCTGCCAAAGCGGTGACGAGCGGGTGACGAAATGCGAATGCGGCCATTCCTTCGGCGACTATCGCAAGAACTGGAAGCTGAAGGCGGCGATCATCGTGCGCGACAGCGAGGAGACGCTGCGCGAGATCTACCCCAACAGCGATCTGCCGGATCCGGACTGGATGGAGATCCGCGAATTCATCTGCCCTGAATGTGGCACGCTGCATGAGGTCGAGGCGGCGGCGCCCGGCTACCCGATCGTGCATGATTTCGAGCCCGATCTCGAAGGATTCTATCGCGATTGGCTTGGCAAGCCGCTGGAGCCGTCGAACAAAGGAGGCTGATGCCGCAAATGGGCCGCGTCGCAGGTAAGGTGGCGCTCGTTACCGGGGCCGGTCTCGGCCTCGGACGGGCGTCGTCGCTTTTGCTGGCGTCGGAAGGCGCCAGGCTCGTCGTCAGCGACATCGACGAGGGCCTCGCGACCCACACGGCGGCCGAGATCGTCAGGGGCGGCGGCGAAGCGCTGGCTCTGCGCCATGACGTCTCGAAGCCCGAGGATTGGTCTGCCGCCATGGCGGCGATCGAGCAGCGCTTCGGCCGGCTCGACGTGCTGGTCAACAATGCCGGCATCGCCATCGCTCGGAACATCGAGGATACCTCTTTAGCCGAATGGCGGCGCACCATGGCGATCAACCTCGACGGCGTCTTCCTCGGCTGCCAGGAAGGCATCAAGCTGATGAAGAAATCCGGCGGCGGATCGATCATCAATCTCTCTTCCATCGACGGCGTCATCGGCGAGGCGGATCTTGCCGCCTACTGCGCCTCCAAGGGCGGCGTGCGCACCTTGACCAAGGCGGTGGCCGTACACTGCGCCGAGCAGCGCTACGGCATCCGCTGCAATTCGATCCACCCCGGCTATATCTGGACGCCGCAGACCGAGAATTATCTGCGCGATCTGGGCACGCTCGAGCAGGAGAAGGCCAAGGCGCTGTCGCGCCATCCGATCGGTTTCCTCGGCGAACCCAACGACATCGCCTACATGGTCCTCTACCTCGCCTCGGACGAATCGAAATTCGTCACCGGCTCCGAAATGGTCGTCGACGGAGGCTATCTTGCAGTGTGAACACGGAGCACGTTCGCGATGACCAACCTCACCGGCCGCAGCGCCATCGTCACCGGCGGCTTTTCCGGCATGGGTTTTGCCATCGCCACGGCGCTCGCCAAGGCCGGCGCCAATGTCGCCGTCGGCTCCTATGTGGCGCCGCCGCAGGCGGACCGGGCGGCGGATGCCGCCTACTATCCCGGCGCCGACGAGATCGAGCGCGTCAAGTCAGCGCTGGCTGCCCACGGCACCGAGGTGCACGCCGCCCATCTCGACGTGCGCGACAGCGCGCTCACCAATCTCTTCTTTGCCGAAGCCCAGGCGGCAGTCGGCCCGGCAGACATCCTGGTCAACGCCGCCGGCACCACGGCCGAGCAACCGGTCTGCGGCCATTCCGACGAGCTCTGGGACAAGATCGTCGACACCAATCTCACCGGGGCGTTCCGTACGACCCGCGCGGTCCTGCCCGGCATGATCGAACGCGGCTGGGGCCGCATCGTCAACATCGGCTCGACCGCGGCTTCCGTCGGCTGGAAGGACAATCCTGCTTACTGCGCATCCAAGGCCGGCCTGCTCGGGCTGACGCGTTGCGTGGCGCTCGAAGGCGCGGCACACGGCGTCACCTGCGTCATGATCAGTCCGACCTGGGTCGAGACCGAGCTGATGCGCCGCAACGTGGCGCAGGTCGTCGAGCGCGAAGGCAAGGGCCGCAGCGCAGAGGAACTGATGGACGAGTTCAGGAAAGGCAATCCCCAGGGGCGCATGATGCAGCCGGAGGAAATCGCGGCGCTCGTCGTCTTCCTTTGCTCGGACCTCGCCAGGGGGATCACCATGGAAAACATCCAGATCACCGGCGGCGCCTTGTGGTAGCGTCGGTGGGGGGTGATGGATTCCGGTCTCGTGGGAGGAGACCGGCATAGACGGAAGGACCATCAACAGACAGGGGAACTGACATGAAAATAAGAAATGCCTTGCAAGGGGCCGGTCTTGGCCTCGCGCTGATGCTTGCCGCAACGACGGCCGGGCAAAGCGCCGATCTTGGCGCGAAGGACGAGCCGATCAAGCTCGCCATGCTGGAATGGACGGGCGCGCACGTCTCCACGCACATCGCAGGCCAGCTTCTGGAGAAGCTCGGCTATAAGATCGAATACGTCACCGCCGGCAATTTCCCGCAATTTTCGGGCCTCGCCGACGGCTCGCTCAGCGCATCGGTCGAGATCTGGTTGAACAATGTCGGCGACATCTATCCGAAGGTGCTGGCCGCCAAGCAGATCGAGGACATCGGCAAGCTCGATCTGAAGACGCAGGAAGGCTGGATCTATCCGAAATTCATGGAAAAGGTCTGCCCTGGCCTGCCGGACTGGACCGCCCTCAACAAGCCCGAATGCGTGCAGGCATTGGCGACACCCGAAACCGCGCCCAACGGCCGCTTCCTCGACTATCCGGCCGATTGGGGCTCGCGCGCGGCCACCATCCTTGCCGACAACAACATGCCCTACACCGCTGTGCCGTCGGGCTCCGAAGGCGCGCTGGTGGCCGAGTTGGAAGCCGCCGAAGCCGCCAAGACGCCGCTCATCATGATGTTCTGGGGTCCGCACTACGCGCTGGCCGAGAACGACGTCGGTTGGGTGACGATGCCGCCCTGCAAGGAGCAGACCAACGAGCACTGCATCACGCCCCCCGACGTCGACAAGATCGTCTGGTCGGGCTTTGGCGCCAAATGGCCCGCGGCTTACGCCTTCCTCAAGGCCTTCAAGATGGATGCGACCGAGCAGCAGAAGATGATGCTGGCCGTCGACAAGCAAGGCAAGGATCTCGACGCCGTCGTCAAGGAATGGATCGACAAGAACGAGACGGTGTGGAAACCTTGGCTCGACGCCGCCAAGGGATAATTCGCCGATGTGCCTGGCAAAGGCTGAGGGCACCATAGGCCCGGTTTCCGCACTGCGCGGAGCCGGGCGGGCGATCGGCACGGGTGGTTGAGGATGAACACGGCCGCGCGTCCGATAAAGCTTGCCTGCCGAAATGTCTGGAAGGTCTATGGCCGGCGCCCGGCCTATTACTTCGACTCGCGCGGCTATATCATCGATCCCGATGCGCTGGCCGAGCGCCTGCGCGCCGAGGCGCATCTGCCGGCCGTGGTCGATGCCAGCTTCGAGGTGGCGACCGGCGAGATATTCGTCATCATGGGTCTGTCCGGCTCCGGCAAGTCGACCCTGGTGCGCTGCCTGTCGCGCCTGGTCGAGCCGAGCGCCGGCGAGATACTGCTCGACGGTAGGAACCTGCTTGCCGCCAGCGGCAAGGAGCTGATCGAGCTGCGCCGCCACGCCATGGGCATGGTGTTCCAGAATTTCGGCCTGCTGCCGCATCTGAACGTGTTGGGCAATGTCGCCTTCCCGCTGAAGATCCAGGGCAAGCCGGCGAAGGAACGCGAGGCCCGCGCCCGCGAGATGATCGCGCTGGTCGGACTCGAAGGCCGCGAGGCATCCTTCCCGCACCAGCTCTCCGGCGGCCAGCAGCAGCGCGTCGGCATCGCCCGTTCGCTTGCGGTGGGGCCGGAGCTCTGGTTTCTCGACGAGCCGTTCTCGGCGCTCGATCCGCTGATCCGCAAGCAGATGCAGGATGAGTTCCTGCGCCTGCAGCGCATGCTGAAGAAGACCATCATCTTCATCACCCACGATATCGCCGAGGCCTTCCGGCTTGCCGACAGGCTGGCGATCATGCGGGCCGGCAAGATCGTGCAAATCGGCCGTCCCGCCGACATCGTGCTCAACCCGGCCGACGACTATGTCGCGCAGTTCACCGAGGACATGCCGCTGTTGCGCGTCATCACGGCCGGCGACATCGCCACGCCCGCCAATGGCGCGCTGTTGCCGGAACGAAGCGTCGTCGCCGACACCAGCCTCGAGGCGCTCATCCCGCAACTCGCCGCGGGCGCCACGGCCTTCACCGTTTCCGGGGTGGGTGACAGCCCGCCGGCGGTGCTCGACGCCAGCGCCGTGCTCGCGGTGCTCGAACGCGAGCAGGCAAGGCGCAAGAACTCATGACGGCGCCGGCCGCGGCATTTCGACCCTCATCGCGGTTCGTGGTGGAACCGGCGTTTCTGCCTTGGTGCGGCCTGGCCGTGCTGACGGCGCTTTGCCTGCTTCTCAAAACCGAGCTTCCCTGGCTGGTCAATTTCCCCAAGCAATGGACGCTGCCGCTGGCTACCTACATCAACGCCGTGACCGACATTGTCGTCGCCGTCATCCAACCGGCCTTCCGGGCGCTGTCCGCTTTGCTCGATGCGCCGATGCGCGGCGCGCGGCTGGCGGTCGCCTGGCTGCCCTGGCCGGCGGTGATGCTGGCGATCGCCGCCCTTGCGCTGAAGTCGGGCGGTGAGCGGTTGGCGATCTTCGCGCTCGCCACGCTCGCCTATATCCTGCTCGCCGGCTACTGGCCGCAGAGCATGAACACGCTGGCGCTGGTGCTGCTGGCGGTGCCGATCTCCACCGTACTCGGCTTCCTGCTTGGCTTTCTGGGTTACGCCCGCCCGCGCTGGCGTCCGGTCCTGCTCGGCGCGCTCGACCTGATGCAGACGGTGCCGGCCTTCGCCTATCTCATTCCGCTCCTGCTCCTGTTCGGCTTCGGTCCGGTGGTTGGGCTGATCGCCTCGGCGATCTATGCGACGCCGCCGATGGTCCGCAACACCATGCTCGGATTGGACCGTGTGCCGGCGGCCATCAGCGAGGCCGGCTTGATGAGCGGCTGCACACGCCGTCAGCGATTCTGGCAGGTCGAGGTGCCGACGGCGCTGCCGCAGCTTCTCGTCGGCTTCAACCAGACGACCGTGGCGGCGCTGTCGATGGTCATCGTCGCCGCCATTATCGGTGGCTTCGAGGATATTGGCTGGGAGGTGCTCTCCTCGATGCGCAAGGCCGAGTTCGGCCAGAGCATCCTCTCCGGCCTCGTCATCGCGCTGCTCGCCATCCTCATCGACCGCCTCACCATCGGCTTCGCGAAGGCGCCGGAGACCGGGCCGACGCCCGCCATGCGCTGGATGACGCCGCGCCGGTTGGCCTTGTCACTGGCGGGTGCGCTGGCTCTCGCCGTGGTCATCCGGTTGGCCGCGCCAGATGCGGCGCTTCTGCCGGAAACCGGTCTGCGCATGCAGATGGGCGCCGTCAACCAATGGCTGCTGGCGCTCGTGCGCGACTACGCCTGGTTCTTCAACGGCGTGCGCAATGCGGTGCTCTACTGCCTGCTTCTGCCGATGCGCGTCGGCATTGCCGGCTCGGCGACGCCGGCAATGTGGGGCTTCACATTGCCATCTTCGGTGCTCGCCGCCTATCTCGTCCTGGTGCTGGCCTCGGCCGTGTTGGCGCTGCGCGGCTTCGGTTGGCGCGGGGCGCTGGCCGTGCTGGCCGCCGGCCTTGTTCTCTATACCGGCTTTCTCGATCTCCCCTGGCCTGCCTTCATCCTTGCCGTCGCGTTGCTTGCCGGCCAGGTGGCCGGGCCGCGGCTCGGTTTTTTCGCGCTTGTCGGCTTCGGGCTGATCCTGGTCAACGGGCTGTGGCCGCAACTGGTGCAGTCGCTCTATCTCTGCACGCTGGCGGTCCTGCTCTGCCTTCTGATCGGCGGCGCGCTCGGCACATGGGCGGCGCATAACGATCGCGTCTCGCATATCCTGAAACCGATCTGCGACGCGTTGCAGACCATGCCGCAATTCGTCTTCCTCATCCCGGCGCTGATGTTCTTCAAGGTGGGCGAGTTCACGGCGCTGATCGCCATCATGCTCTACGCCATCGTGCCGCCGATCCGCTATGTCGAGCACGGGCTGCGGCATGTCCGTCCCGATGTCGTCGAGGCGGTCGAGCAGATGGGCGCGACGCCGATGCAGACCTTGCTGCAGGCCAAGCTGCCGCTGGCTTTGCCGGTCGTCATGCTTGGCCTCAACCAGACCATCATGGCGGCGCTGTCGATGCTGGCAATCGCCGCGCTCGTCGGCACGCGCGATCTTGGCCAGGCAGTCTATGTCGCGCTCGGCAAGGCCGATGCCGGCATGGGCCTGATCGCCGGCCTGTCGATCGCCTTCCTGGCGATCCTCGCCGACCGGCTGATCCAGGCGGGCGTCAGCGGCAGGGCCGACGAAGTCAGCTGAATCTGACGCCCACAAGGCCGCGAAACCGCTAAGGCATTGAAAAATAACATGATTGGCCCGGAGGCGCTGATAGCAGAGACTTCAGGCCGGCCTATGTGATCCAAGAAAAGAGCCTGGACACCCTCCCATGGGCCAGATTCCCGCAGTCATTGCACCGGCTAATTTTGCTTTGCGGCTTGGTCGCGGTGCCATAGCTTCCGTTCCGGAAGACCTTGCCGACAAATTTGGTCGCCAGACCTGCATGGATATGGCGTGCCTGTGAAAGCAACTACCCATGTCAAGGCCATGTCCGCTTTTGCCTTGGCGAATTTCGGTGGCTTCGACCGGCCCACGCTAGCCCAGAACGAGAGCGCCTTCCCGCCTAGCCCGAAGGCAATCGAAGCCGGCCGGGTCGCTGTGGCACGCAGCCATCTCTACCCGGACCCGGACTGGACCTTGCTGCGCGACGCGATCGCAAGATCCTATGGGATCGAGCGTGATCTCATCCTGTGCGGCGCGGGTTCGATGGAGCTGATTGCCTGTACCATCGCGGCCTTCGCCGGACCGGGCGCTGACGTGCTGGGTACGGACTATGCCTATAATTTCGCCGCCTCGGCGGCCGCGCGCGTCGGGGCGACCTATGCCAAAGCGCAGGAGCGCGGCTTTGAGGTCTCGATCGACGCCGTCCTGGCGGCGGTGACGTCGGCGACGCGTATCGTGTTCGTCTGCAATCCGGGCAACCCGACCGGCACGCGCATCAAGAACGCGGAGCTGCTGCGCCTGCGCGCGGCCCTTCCCGGCGACGTTCTCCTGATGGTCGACCAAGCCTATGGCGAATTCGACGATCAGGATCCGCAAGCCGTCTTCGCGCTGGCCGGGCGCGGCGACACCGTCATCCTGCGCAGTCTGTCCAAGGCATATGGGCTGGCCGGCGCGCGCATCGGCTGGGGCTTGTTCGCGCCGCGGATCGCCGCCGAGGTGCGCAAGATGCAGAACTCCAACCAGGTCTCGACGGTGAGCCTCGCCATGGCCGTCGCGGCGCTAGAGGATCAAGCCTATACGCGCGCAATCGTAACCCGCACCGCCGACATTCGCGACCGCTTCGCGCAAGGCTTGCGAGCGGCCGGATACGAAGTCCCCGAAAGCCGGACCAATTTCGTTCTGGCGCGTTTTGCCGACGCGGCGGCAGCGGCCGCCGCCGACAGTGCCCTGCGCGGCGTCGACATTATCGTGCGCGGCCTCTCCGGTTACGGCCTGACGGACTGCCTGCGCATCACCATCGGGCCGCAGGAAGTCATGGACCGCGCGCTGCGTATCCTGACCGCCCTGCGCGGCCGGCAATGCTGGTAAGGGCTTCATCCGAGGGGATTTCATGACGTCAGACGCACCGTACCTGCCCGCTCGCGATTTCATCGGCTATGGCGAGCGGCCTCCGCCGGCCGAGTGGCCGGGCGGCGTGAAATTGGCGCTCAACATCGTCGTCAATTACGAGGAAGGTGCCGAATACTCGATCGGCGAAGGCGACGGCGTTTCCGAAACGATCCTGTCCGACCTTGCCGTCGCGCCCGCCGTGCCGGGCCTGCGCAACCGCAACATGGAATCGCTTTATGAATACGGTTCGCGTGTCGGCGTCTGGCGGCTCATCTCGCTGTTCCGGGACAAGGGCGTCATCCCGACCTTCTACATTGTCGGGCGCGCGCTTGAGATCAACCCGGCGGCTGGCAAGGCGATCGCAGCACTTGGCAGCGACATCGTCTGCCACGGCTGGCGCTGGATCGACTACGCCCCGCTCAGCGAGGAGGAAGAGCGCCAGCACATCGCCATGACGGTGGACACGGTGCGAAACATCACCGGCATCGATCCCCTCGGGTGGTACACCGGCCGGCCAAGCCTCAACACGAGAAGGCTGGTGGTCGAGCATGGCGGCTTCCTGTTCGACTGCGACGACTACAATGACGACCTGCCCTATTTCGTCGATGTCGGCGCCAAGCGGCACCTCGTCGTGCCGCACAGCTTCGACAACAACGACAGCCGCTTTTCGCGCGGTTCAGGCTTGGAGACCGGCAGCCAGTTCTTCGACTATGTCAGCGACGGCGTCGACTGGCTGCTGAAGGAAGGCCAGAAGACCCCGCGCATGATGACGGTGTCGCTGCATTGCCGGCTGGCGGCGCGGCCGGGGCGAATGGTCGGGCTGGATCGCTTCCTCGACAAGATCACCGCCAATCCCGACATCTGGGTCTGCCGCCGCTCCGACCTCGCCCGCCACTGGCTGGACCGGTTCGGCGGCTAAGCCACCGAGCCGTTACCAGCGAAGTCTCTATTTATTCGGCACCTCATAGACCTTGCCGTGCCAGGGTGCTGCATCGATCTGGTCGAGCGCCATCACATAAAGCACCTTCTCGTCCGGTCCGAAGGCGAAGTTCGGCATCGACGGCGACGGCACCGAAAGCGTGCGCAAGAGCTTGGCGTCTTTGTCCACGACGATGATCTTGCCTGGCGAGTCGAGCGAGCGCGGGCTCTGGCCGATATACATCTCGCCTTCTTTGTCCATCTTGATGCCGTCGGGCCAGATATGCGGCTGGTTCGGGAACAGATCGTCGAGCCGCAGGAACACGCGGCGGTTGCTCAAGGTGTGGTCGGACGAAACGTCGAACTCGATGATCCGGTTGTCCTCGGTCTCGACCAGATAGAGGATCTTGCCGTCATTCGACATGACAAGGCCGTTGGCATTGTGCAGGTCGCCGGCGGCCTTCTTCACGCTGCCGTCCTTGCCGATGTAATAGGCCGAAGCGTCGATCAGCGGACCGCCCTTGCCGGAGCCCGTGAAATAGACGCCACCATCCTTGTCCGGTGCGAAATCGTTCGGTCCGCTGAACGGCTTGCCGTCCGTGTCCTTGTCATAGGCAGGCAGCGTCTTGCCGTCGGCCGAGATGCGGCCGATCGTGTTGTTGTCGTAGCAGGTGACGAGGAACTCGCCGGTGGTGGTCGGCAGCACGGCCGAGGGGCCGCAGCCATCCATCTTCCAGAAAATGTCGTTCTTCTTGCCGTCCCAGACAGTGACCGTGCCGCGGCCATATTCGACGTAAAACAGCTTGTCCTGATACCAGATCGGACCTTCGGCAAACCACGCGTCGTCATTGACCACCTTGACGTCGGCCGCCTGCGCGGCGGACGTCAGAACCAGGGCAAGCATCGTGCCCAGCAAATGCCGTTTGATCATGCGATTCTCCTTTTGTTTTCGTAGTTGAGGCCCTCTTCGAATTTCGTGCGCTTCCAGCGGCTTGGCGACTTACGACCGCAGCCGCTTGCCCTCCGGGTCGAAGGGCGGATGCGCGAGCAGCACCGCATCATGCGGCCGCCCGAGGATGGCGACAGTCACCTTGTCGCCGGCCTTGGCGGTTCCGGCCTTGACGTAGCCCATCGCCAGCGACTGAGTGACGAAATAGCCGTAGGCGCCCGATGACACCTGGCCGATCGGCGTGCCGTCCGGCAGGAAGATCGGCTCGCCGCCGGTCGCGTCGGCATCCTTGGCCGACACGGAAAGCATGATGAGTTCATCCCGCGCCGGCTTGTCGGCGACGGCGAGATAGGCGTCGCGGTTGAGGAATTGCTTGTCCGTCTTGATCAGGCGATCGAGCTTGACCTCCTGCGGCCAGTATTCCGGCGAGTATTCGCGGCTCCAGCTGCCATAGCCCTTTTCGACGCGCAGCGACATCAGCGCCCGTGAGCCGACCGGCCCGGCGCCGACTTCCGCGCCCGCCTTGAGCAACGCGCGGTAGAGCTCGACCTGGTCGGCCGACTTGCAGTGCAGCTCCCAGCCAAGATCGCCGGTGAAGGAAACCCTCAACGCCACGACGTCGACGCCGGCGACGGTGATCTGCCGCGAGCGCATGAACGGGAAGGCCTCGTTCGACAGATCATCATTGGTGAGCCGCTGCAGGAGCTCGCGCGATTTCGGGCCGGCGACGTTGAAGCCGCCGAGATCCTCGGTACGCGAGCGGAAGGTCGTGCCTTCCGGCAGCGGCACCGATTTGAAGAAGCGCTGATGAAAACGCTCGGCCATGCCCGAGCCGATCACCATGAACTCGTCCTCCGCCAGTCTGGTCACGGTGAAGTCGCCGGCAATGCCGCCGCGCTTGCCGATCAGCGGCGTCAGGCAGGAGTTGCCGACCTTGGCCGGCATGCGATTGGCGAAGAGCGCGTTCAGCCAGGCTTCCGCGTCCGGCCCCTTTATCTCGTATTTGGCAAAATTGGAGATGTCGATGATGCCGGCATGCTCGCGCAGCATACGCGCCTCGCGGCCGACCGGCCCCCACCAGTTCTGCCGAGTGAAGCCGATCGTTTCCTCGCGCGGCTCGCCTTCGGCCGCGAACCACAGCGGATGCTCCCAGCCGAAATTGAGGCCGAACACCGCGCCCATCTCCTTCTGCATCTCGTAAACCGGCCGTGTCCGCACCGGACGGCCGGCGGCGCGCTCCTCGTTCGGGAAATGGATCTTGAAACGGTGGCTGTACTGGTCCTGCACGCGCGCCTTGGTGAAGGCCTTTCCGGCCCAATGGCCGAAGCGCGCCATGTCCCAGCCGAACATGTCGAGCGAAGGCTCTCCCTCGATCATCCACTCGGCGGCGAGCTTGCCCATGCCGCCTGATTGCGAGAAGCCGGGGATAATGCCGTTGCAGCAGAAATAATTGCTGAGCTCCGGCGCCGGTCCGAACAGCACCGCGCTGTCGGGAGACCAGATCATCGGACCGTTGATCACCTTCTTGACGCCGGCGGCCGCGACCGCCGGCACGCGCTGGATGGCGCGCATCATGTTTTCCTCGATGCGGTCGAGATCGTCGGGAAACAGCTCGTGGCCGAAATCCATCGGCGTGCCGTCCTCGGCCCAGAATTTCATGTTGCGTTCGTAGGCGCCGATCAGCAGCCCCAAACCTTCCTGGCGCAGATAATATTCGCCGTCGCGATCGGCGACCGATGGCAGCCGCCGTCCCATCGATGCGATTTCCGGAATGGTTTCGGTGACGAAATACTGGTGCTCGGTCGGGATCAACGGCAGTTGCAGCCCGGCCATGGCGGCGACCTCCCTGCCCCACAGGCCGGCGGCGTTGACTACCCATTGCGTGCGGATATCGCCCTTTGGCGTGCGCACGATCCAGCTGCCGTCCGCTTGCGCCTCGGTCGCCGTGACCGGGGTGAAGCGATGGATTTCCGCGCCGCGCTGCCGCGCCCCCGCGGCGTAAGCCGCAGTCACGCCCGACGGATCGACATTGCCGCCCTCCGGCTCATACATGACGCAGCGAATGCCGTCGAAATCGACCAGCGGATGCAGTCGCTCCGCTTCGTCGCGACCGACCTCGTAGAAGTTCATCTTGTAGCGCCGCGCCTTGGCTTCCTGCAGCCGCAGTTGATGCTCGCGGGCCTCGGTCTGGGCCAGATAGAGCGAACCCGGCTGGAAGATACCGCAGCCCTGGCCGGTCTCCGCTTCCAGCTCCTTGTAGAGCGCCATCGTGTAGTGCTGCAGCCGGCTGATATTGGTGGAATCATGCAGGCCGTGGATGTTGGCGGCCGCGTGCCAGGTCGAACCGGAGGTCAGCTCGCTGCGTTCCAGAAGCAGGACATCCGTCCAGCCGAACTTGGCGAGATGATAGAGGATCGAGCAGCCGATCAGACCACCGCCAATGACAACGGCTTGTGCATGAGTACGCATATCGAGATTTCTTCCCTTTGTTCGGCGACTTTGCTTCGCGCTCTTTGGCAGCGCTTTGGCATTTCAATTAGCTGACTGATCGGTCGCAGTCGCCAGCGAATTCAGGGGCGCAAACCGCGCCCCTGAATGGTGTTTAGCTGCCGGTCTAGGCCCTATCCAACCAGACCTTGTCGAGCTGCAGTTCGAACGTCTGGTGCATGCCGAGGTTCTTCACATAGGTGGCGTGGTGGCGGTAGAGCGAGCGCCAGAACGCTTGGACCAGGATGCCGGAGTCCTGCAGGATGAACTCCACGTCTTTCATCAGCTCCTTGCGCTTGGCCGGGTCGGCAATGGCCATCGCCTCGTTCAGCTTCTTGTCGAACTCCGGATTGGCATAGCCGGACTCGTTCCACGCTTCGCCGCTGCGATAGGCGATCGCCAGCACCTGCACCCCCAGCGGCCGCATGCCCCAGTCGGTGGTCGACCACGGATATTTCGTCCAGTCGTTCCAGAACGACGAGCCCGGGATGATGGTGCGCTTGACCTTGAATCCGGCGTCGCGCATCTGCGCAGCGACGACATCGGCCGGGTCCTTCACATAGTCGGCGTCGTAGGAGATCAGCTCGAATTCGTGATCCGTCTGGCCGGCCTCGGCCATCAGCGCCTTTGCCTTGGCCAGGTCGCGCGGGACTTTGGGCAGTTCGTAATATTCCGGATGGATCGGGCAGACATGATGGTTTTCGGCGATCTGCCCCAGGCCGCTATAGCCGAGTTTCAGCACCGTCTCGTTGTCGACCGCAAGCTGGATGGCGTTGCGCACGCGTTTGTCGTCGTAGGGCTTGTTGGTCACGTTGGTGCGCAGCACGATCGTGCCGGCGGTGACAACCTGCTCCTTGACCAGGCCCATGCTGTCATAGAGATCGACCGTGCCGCCGACCGTCTGGTAGTTGCAGTCGATCTCGCCGGCCTCGAAGGCGCTGCCGATGGCGGGATTGGATGCGTCCGATCCGTAGTCGATCCAGTCGACGCCGTCGAGATAGGGCTCGCCGCCGAACCAGGTGAAATCCTTGCGCCGCCTCACCGAGGCGGATTCGCCGACCTTGTAGGAGATCAGCTCATACGGGCCGGTGCCGGGCGTCTTCAGCATATTGGCGCCGTTCTTGTCGAAGTCGCGATGGACGATAACCGCCGGATAGTCGGAGAAGCCCGGGATGATGGTAACGTCGGACTGATTGCATTTCAGCTTCACCGTATGGTCGTCGACCTTGGTGATGGCGCCTTTGGTAGCTTTTTTCGTAGCGGCGTCGATCAGCGAGCCCATGCGCCCGGCCATCGAGTTGCCCTCAGCCGCCTTATCGCACCAGCGCTCGATGTTGTAGACGATGTCGTCGGCGTTGAAGTCGTCGCCATTCGACCATTTCACGCCCTTGCGCAGATGCAGCGTGTATTCGGTGGCGTCGTCGCTCACCTCCCAGCTCTCGACCAAATGGCCCTCGAAGGTGAAGTCAGTGGTGTAGCGGATCATGTAATCGTTGCACTGGCGCATGACATTGGCGATTTCCGACCAGTCCCAGGCGCGCGGATCCTTCATGTCCTTGATGATCATCTGCATTTTCAGGATGCCGCCCTTCTTGCCGGGCACGGCTGCCGAGGCCTTGGCCGGCTCCATCCCTGCCATCGCATAGGCAAGCGCCGTTGAAGCACCCATCACGCTTGCCATGGCTAGGAATTCGCGGCGGTCCATCCGCCCGCCTTTGACTTCAGCTGCGTAGCTTTCGATGACCGCCGGCACGCGGTCACCGTTGCTCTTGAACATCGTCATCGTTGTTCTCCGGTTCAGGGCTTTCCGCCCGTTGCATTCCCCTTGCGGCTCAGCATGTTAGGGGTGATGCAAAAATCGCGGAAGGGCTCGACCCTTCACAAACCGCAGAAAACCGGCGCTTGAGGCCTAAAAAAACAATGGCATTGGCTAGCTAAATTTTTGAAGGAGCGGATAGCGCTATGGTCGGGCGGCGTCTTCCCTGGCCCTGGACAAGATCCATTCCCTCACTGTTCGGGCGATATTTCCCTTCGAAAGCTGGCTCTCGGTGAGATAGTAATTCCAGGGACTTGGCGGCCGCACCGGAAACGGCTCGACGAGAAGCCCGCGGCGCATATAGGCATGCGCCAGCGAGCGCTGCGTGGCAACGAGACCCGCCCCCATCGCGGCGAGCTCGAGCGCGATGTTGGAGGCGTTGGTCGACAGGCCCTTGTCATGGTCCTCCATGTCAACGCCGAGCGACTCGGTCACCGCCTGCCAGTATTCCTGGCGGCCATGCACGAAGATCCAGTCCACCTTTAGCATGTCCTGCGGCGTCTTCAGCGCATGCTCGCCCTCGAGCAAGGCAGGGGCGCAGAGCAGCACCAGTTCGTCGTTCCAGAGCGGGATCGCCGCCGGCGGACTGTCATCGAAACGCCGCGTCGAGATTGTGATGTCGGCGATCTGCTCGTTCAGATCCTCCCAGATCGTGCCGTGCAGGACGATCTCGATCTCAGGATGCTTCTTGCGGAAGGCGGCCATGCATCCCGCCAGCCAGTTTTCCGCAAGGCTCATCGGGCACGAAACCACGACTGTCCGGTTGCGAGAGGACGCGACGATCGCCTCAGTCGCCTGGTCGATCTGGTCGAGCGCCTGGCGCAAGGTCGGCAGGAACGCCTCCCCCATCTCGGTCAACTTCAGGCTGCGCGGATAGCGGATGAACAGCTGCCGGCCGATATAATGTTCGAGCGCGCGCACATGCGTGCTGACCGCGGCTTGCGTGTAGCCCAGTTCCTTGGCAGCGGTGGTAAAGCTCAGATGCCTGGCCGAGCTCTCGAACGAGCGGATATAGTTCAAGGGGGGTGGCGGCTTCATCCCGGTCTCCTGTTCCACAGTTGCCTAGCTATCGCATGGGCAACCGGGCGTTCAATCGCAGACAAGCGACATGGCATCAATATTTTTGGCCAAAGCCGCCAAACTAATCGCGTGCCTGCGCGATGAACCCAATTTAATGATGTTGTGAGAAGACAGGGGAGATAAGCGCGTGGCTGTGCCGTCATACCGGCGTGAGGGGCCTGTCGTCAGTTCCGATACGTTCACACGCCTGGCCGATTTCGTGCTGCGGCGTCCAGCTTCCGTCTTCCCTCAGCCGGTGCTCGAACAGGCCCGTTACCTCCTGCTCGACACGCTGGGCATCGCCGTTGCGGCAGGACCGATGGAGGCCGGCCGCATCGCCCGCGACGCCGCCGTCCTGCTCTATGGCTCGGGCGACCCGCAATATTCCGCCCGCATGCTGTTCGACGGACGGCGCGCCAGCATTGCCGGCGCGGCCTATGCCGTCGCCACGCAGATCGACAATCTCGACGCCCACGACGGCTACAGCCCCACCAAAGGCCATATCGGCGTGGCGGTCGTGCCGGCGCTTGCAGCACTCGCGGAGGCGAGGCCCGACCTCACCGGGCCGGAGGCGCTGGCGTCCCTGGTCGTCGGCTACGAAATCGCCGGCCGGGCCGGCATTGCCTTGCATGCGACGGTGAGCGACTATCATACCTCCGGCGCCTGGAACGCCCTGGGCGTTGCGGCGATCGCGGCACGGCAGCGGCGGCTCGACGAAACGCAACTGCGCGAGGCGCTGGGCATTGCCGAGTATCATGGCCCGCGCAGCCAGATGATGCGCGAGATCGCCACGCCAACCATGCTGCATGACGGCTCCGGCCTCGGCGCTCTCGTCGGCCTCTCCGCGGCGGTGCTGGCCGAGCGCGGCTTCACCGGCGCGCCGGCGATCACGGTAGAGGCGCCGGAGGTCGCGACCCATTGGCAGGACCTCGGCGTCTTCTGGCAGTCGCTCCATCAATACCTTAAACCCTACCCGATCTGCCGCTGGGCGCATGCGGCCATTGATGCCGTGCGTGGACTTTGCCTGGCGCACAACCTTGCCCCGTCCGACATCGGCCATGTCCAGGTCAACAGCTTCCACTATGCCGCAACGCTCTTCGACGGCATGCCGGACACGACCTCGAAGGCGCAATACAGCCTGCGCTTCGCCGTGGCGACCTTCATCCTCCATCGGCGCATCGGGCTCGAGCATATTTCCGGCTCCGGGCTCGTGGACGCCGCGGTCGCGGACATGCTGACGCGCATCACCGTGACCGAAACCGAGCGCCACAGCGCCCGCTTCCCGGCCGGCCGCTGGGCCGACGTCGTCATCACGACGACGGACGGACGTGTGCTGGCGTCCGGCGACGTGCATGCGCGCGGCGGCCCGGAAGCGCCGATGACCAGGCAGGACGTCGAGGCCAAATACATGGAGTTCGCCGCGCCCGTGCTGGGATCTAGCCGCGCCGCTGCGATCCGCGACGCGGTGCTTTCGCTCGACGACCGCAACAGCCGCTTCTCCGATCTCTCGGCGCTGCTCTACGATCCTCCCAAGATTTCGAGCTGAGCCCGCAATGCCCCTCAGGCTCCTGAAATACGGTCTCAGCAGGGACTATCCGGTGAGCGGCGACATCCCCGCCACGCCCGAGCTGAAGCCGGCCTATGACGTCGTCATCATCGGCGGCGGCGGGCATGGACTGTCCTGCGCGCATCATCTTGCAAAGTACCACGGCATAAAGAGTGTGGCGGTGCTGGAGAAAGCCTATCTCGCCGGCGGCAACACGGCGCGCAACACCACCACCATCCGCTCCAACTACATCACGCCGGAAGGCATCGCTTTCTACAAAGAAGGCGTCGAGCTGTTCGAGCGGCTCTCGCACGAGCTCGATTTCAACGTCATGTTCTCGCAGCGCGGCCAGCTTACGTTGGCGCATAGCGAGGCGACGATGCGCAGCTTCCACATGCGCGCCGAAATGGGCAAGCATATGGGCACGCGCACCGAGGTCGTCGACCAGAAGGGCGTCGAGGAGCTCTGCCCGCTTTTGAATATGGACTATGGCGGCCCGCTCGAAATCCTCGGCGGGCTCTGGCATGCCGACGGCGGAACGGCGCGCCATGACGCCGTCGCCTGGGGCTACGCCGCCCAGGCGTCGCGACGTGGCGTCGAGATCCACCAGCGCACCGAGGTGCAAGACTTCGAGGTCGTCGGCGACCGGGTCCAGGCCGTCAAGACGAACAGGGGCCGCGTCGCTTGCGGCCAGGTGCTGATCGCCACCGGCGGCATGAACTATGACGTCGCGCTGAAGGCCGGCGTCGAGCTTCCCATCCGCTGCTATCCGCTGCAGGCAATGGTGACCCAGCCCTTGAAACCCTGGCTGCACACGCTGGTCTCGTCCGTTTCCCTGCACACCTATCTCGTGCAATCCTCGCGCGGCGAAATCGTCATCGGCGGCGGCTCCGATCCCTACCAGCTCTATTCGACGCGCTCGACGCTCGACATGAAGGAGCATCTTGCCGAAGGCGCCGTCCACCTCTTCCCCTTTCTGCAAGGTGTGCGCCTGCTCCGGCAGTGGGCCGGCATCACCGACATGACGCCGGACTACAGCCCGATCATGGGTGCCAGCCCGCTTACCAATCTCTGGCTCGATTGCGGCTGGGGCACCTGGGGCTTCAAGGCGACGCCTGTCGCCGGCAAGCGCATGGCGCAGACCATCGCCGACGGCCGGGTGCCCGATATCCTCAAACCATTTGCATTGGAGCGCTTCGAAACCTTCCGGCTGCTCAATGAAATGGGCGCGACTGCCGCCAGCCATTAGCCATGAAACCACACTGACCGATGAAACTGCTTACCTGCCCCATGAACGGCCTGCGCAACATCGACGAGTTCCAGTCCTTCGGCCCGGTGCGTGCGCGGCCCGATCCGGACGCAACCGCCGATACCGAATGGTCGCGCCATCTGTTCCGCGCAGAAAACCGCAAAGGTGTCGTGACCGAGTGGTGGCGGCACGTGCCGAGCAACTATTTTTTCCTGGCCGAACGCGATCTCGTGAGCAACGAGATCATCTGCACCTTCGATGCGTCCGAGCTGCGGGACCGCGCATGAACCGGCTGCTCGCCCCTTTTGGAAGCCGCATCGATCGAAGCCGGCCTATCCGCTTCACCTTCGAAGGCAAGCCTTTTAAAGGCTATGAAGGCGACAGCATCGCCAGCGCCCTCGCCGCTTCCGGCCAATGGGTGTTGTCGCGCTCGTTCAAATATCATCGACCGCGTGGCATCCTGTCGATGACCGGGACCGACGCCAACGCGCTGGTGCAATTGCCATTCGAACCTAACGCCGCCGCGGAGTGGACGCCGATCAGCGAAGGGCTGCGGGTCAGCGCACAGAACGTCAACGGCTCGCTTGAGCGCGACCGCGATGCCATCATGGACAGGTTCGGCCGCTTCCTGCCGGTCGGGTTCTACTACCGCACCTTCATGGGTCCGCGCCGCGATAGCTGGCTGAAATTCTGGGAGCCGGTGATCCGTCGCAAGGCGGGCCTGGGCGTGGTCGACACCAAGGCCCCGCACCGGCATTTCGACAAGACGCATCTGCATTGCGACCTGCTCGTCGTCGGCGCAGGCCCGGCGGGATTGAGCGCCGCGATCGCCGCTGCTGAAGCTGGCGCCGATGTGGTGCTGTGCGACGAGAATCCTGAGATCGGCGGCTCGCTGAGCTATGGCCGCTACGATCCGGCCATCCTCTCCGGTCTGTTGGCAAGGCTCGAGTCGCTGCCCAATCTCAAGGTGCTGACCGGCACGGTCTGCAATGGCTGGTATGAAGACAACTGGCTGCCGCTGATCGAGGGCGATCGCCTCTATCGCACGCGCGCTCGCGAGGTGATCCTGGCGACCGGCGTCATCGAGCAGCCGGCCGTCTTCCGCAACAACGACCTGCCCGGGATCATGCTCGGCAGCGCCGCCCAACGGCTGATCCGGCACTATGGCGTGCGCCCTGGCACCAGCGCCGTGGCGCTCGCCGCCAATGACGACGGCTACCGGACGGCGCTCGACCTGCTGGATGCGGGTGTGTCGGTCGTCGAGCTTGTCGATCCGAGACCCGCTCGCGAGGCCGGTCCGTTGGAAACCGAACTGCGCAGCAAAGGCGTCACCATGCGCAAAGGCGCGACTATCGAAGCGGCGGAAGGCACAGTCGGAAATCGCCACCTTGTCCGCGTCCGTGTCGGCGGGAGCTGGATTGCTTGCGACCTGCTGACGGTTTCGATCGGCCAGGCGCCAGCATGGCAATTGCCGTGCCAGGCCGGCGGCAAGGTCGGCTATGATGCCGGCATGCAAACGATGACGATCACGTTGCCGAAAGGTCCCGTCCATCTCGCCGGCGCCGTTGCCGGATCGGATGATCTTGAGGACGCGATCGCCAGCGGCCGGCGCGCGGCGGCAGCAGCGCTCGTGCGACTCGGCCATGCGGTCGCCGATGAGCCTCAGGTCACGGCGAAGACCATTCGGCCGCGCTATGTGCAGCCGATTGTCGCCGACCCCAAGGGACGTGACTTCGTCGACTTCGACGAGGATCTGCAAGTCAAGGATCTGCAGAACGCGACCAAGGACGGCTATCGCGAGATCGAGCTCGTCAAGCGTTTCACCACCGTCGGCATGGGCCCTAGCCAGGGACGCCATTCGGCCTTGGCGACCGCCCGGATCGTCGCCGAGGCGACCGGCCGGACGGTCGGCGAAATCGGCATCACCACGGCGCGGCCTCCCGTCGGGCCGGAAACGCTCGGCGTGCTCGCCGGCCACCACGAAGTGTTGGAACGCCGCACGGCGCTGCATGCAAGGCACCTCGCGCTGAACGCGGCGATGAAGCCGGTCGGCGCATGGTGGCGGCCTTACTACTATGGAGACGCAAGCAGCGTTCGCGAGGAAATCCTCGCCGTGCGCGAAGGCGCCGGCCTGCTCGACGTCTCGACGCTCGGCAAGCTGGAGATCCGCGGGCCGGACGCCGGCGAATTTCTCGATCGTCTCTACACGATGGCGCATGCCAACCAGCCGGTGGGCCGCGTCCGCTACTGCCTGATGCTCAACGAGATGGGCTCGGTGATCGACGACGGCGTCGCCTACCGGATGGCCGAGGACCAGTTCTATGTGACGGCGACCACCGGCGCCGTCGGGCGCGTCTATGCCGACATGCTGTTCTGGAATGCCGAGTGGCGCCTGAAGGTCGACGTGCTCAACCTCACCGGCGCCTTCTCGGGCCTCAACGTCACCGGACCCAAGGCGCGCCAGGTGCTCGAAGCGCTGGAGAGCGACATCGACTTCAGCCGTGACGCCTTCCCTTATCTCAGCGGCCGCGAAGGCATGGTCGCCGGCGTGCCGGTGCGGGTGATGCGCATCGGCTTCACCGGCGAGCTGAGCTATGAATTGCACTGCCCGTCTAGCCTGGCGCCCAGTCTATGGGATGCGGTGATGGTGGCGGGCCGACCGCATGGTCTGCGTCCCTATGGGCTGGAGGCATCGCGCATATTGCGCCTGGAGAAGGGCCACATCCTGATCGGCCAGGATACGGATGCGATCACTACGCCTGATGAGCTGGGCTTCGGCTGGGCCGTCTCGAAGAAGAAGCCGTTCTTCGTCGGCAAGCGCTCGATCGAGATGCGCGCAAGGCTCGGCCAGGCCCGTAAGCTGGTCGGCCTGCAATTCCCGGCCGGCGCGCGGAACATCCCCGGCGAAAGCTGTCTGGTGCTGCGCGGCGGCGCGCCTGTCGGTCAGATCACCTCGGTCGGATATTCGCCGTCGCTCGGGCATCACATTGCGCTCGCCTATGTCCATGTCGACGACCAGGCTGAAGGCAGCCGCGTGACGGTGAAGTGCCGCAATGGCGAGCTGGTCGAGGCGCCGGTCGTCGCCCACGCCTTCTTCGACCCGACCAACGCGCGGCAGGAGATCTAGATGGCCGCCGGCACCGCGACGCGCATCTACCCCTTCATGCCTGGCGGCGCGGCCGACGGCCCGGAGCTGATTTCCGGCGCGGTCGTGCTGAGCGACCTCACGGACCGCCCGCGCTTTGGCCTGAAAGGCGGCGGGAGCGCCGCCTGGCTTGCCGCGCAAGGCATTACGCTACCGTGCGTCAACCGCATCGGCGAGCATCGCGGCATGCAGGTTCTGCGCCTCGGCAACGAGGACATCCTACTTCTCGCGGAGGACGCCGGCGAGACTCTCGCCGAAGTCAAAGCGGCCTGGCAGGCTGCGACGGCGCCGAAAGGCTACTCGTCATGGCGCGAGGAAAGCTGGGCATGGATGCGCCTTTCCGGTCCTGAACTTGCCGAAGCGATGAGGGCGCTTTGCGCGCTGGACCTGAGACCGCAAAAATTCGGCCCCGACGATGTCGCCCAGACGCGCGTCGGCCATATCGAGGCCGTGACGTTCCGTTCGCCGACGGGTTTCGACATACTCTTCGACATCACCGCTTCGGCCTACTTCGCCCGCGCCGTCGCGGCGGTGGCCGGCCACACAGGCAAGCACAGAGGACATTCATGACCCGCCCGCAAGGAACCATCGCCCCGATCCTGACGCCATTCGAAGATGACGGACGCATCGCGCGCGATCTGTGGATCTCTCACGCCAAATGGGTGCTGGACCAGGGCGCGCATTTCCTCTCGCCCTTCGGCACGACGGGCGAAGCGCTGTCGGTGTCCTTGCGCGAGCGCATGCAGGCGCTGGAATGGCTGGTCGAGGCCGGCATTGCGCCGGACCGGCTTATGCCCGGCACCGGCGTCACCGCGCTTCCCGAAACGGTCGAATTGTCGGCCCACGCCGTCGGCCTCGGCTGCGCCGCCGTCATGGTGCTGCCCTCCTTCTTCTACACCGGCGCCGGCGACAACGGTCAGGCGCGCTACTACAGCGAGCTGATCGAGAAGGTGGCAAAACCTTCGATGCGCGTGATCCTCTATCACATCCCGCAGAACTCCGGCGTGCCGGTCAGCCCGACGCTGACGGCGAGGCTGAGCAAGGCGTTCCCAAACACCGTTGTCGCCTACAAGGACAGCGCCGGCGACTGGAACAACACCGCCGCCGTCATCGCCGCCGCGCCTGATATCTCGGTCTTTCCGAGCTCCGAGGCGCAGCTCACCAAGGGTCTGGCGAGCGGCGCGGCCGGCTGCATTTCGGCCACCGTCAATTTGAACGCCGCCGCCATTCGCCGCCTCTATGACGCGGCCCGGCAGGGCGAGGACGTCGCCGAAGCCGATGGCGCTATCAAGACGTTCCGGAAGGTCATCCAGGATACCGGGTTGATCCCTGCGATGAAGGCGGTGCTTGCGGTCAAGTCCGGCGACCGGCGCTGGCTGAACCTGCGCGCGCCGCATGAGAATGCGACGCTCGAGAACGGCCGGGCGCTGCTTGCCATCCTCGGCAGCGCCGCCGATCATATCGGCCGCGATTGAGATCGCGATGTCGGCGCGCCCAACAATCATCCTGCACACCGACAAGCCTGCCGGCGCGCTCGCGGTGCTTGCCGAGACACATCCGGATCTGGATGTTCATGCCTGCGAGACCTATGCCGGCCTTCCCGCTTTGATCGAGCGGACCGCCGCGGAAGTAGTCTATTCGATCCGCTTCGACGGCACGCCGCGCTATCCGCGCCAGGTCCTCGTCGAGAGCCCGACGGTGAAATGGGTGTCGATCGGCGGCTCTGGCACCGACCATCTCGGTCGCTGGGATCCGAATCATGTGACGGTGACGAACTCGGCCGGCGTCGCCGCCGGTATGCTGGCCGAATATGCGCTCGGAGCCATGCTCTCCTTCTCGCTCGACCTGCGCGGTTTCGAGCGCCGGCAACAGGCCCGCCAATGGGGCGGCGGCCGTGTCGAGCCGATCGAGGGTAAGACCGTCCTCATCGTCGGCCTCGGCAAGACCGGTGAGGCCGTCGCGCGCCGCGCGCAGGCGATGGGCATGCGCACCCTGGGCATCCGCGCGCGACCGAAACCGATGCCGTCGCTCGACGAGGTGCATGGGCCCGACGCGCTGCTGCCTCTGACCGGCCGTGCAGATTTCATCGTCTGCTGCGTGCCTCTGCTGTCCACCACGCGCGGCCTGCTGGGCGAGGCCGCTTTCGCCGCGATGAAGCCGTCCGTCGTTCTCATCGACATTTCGCGCGGCGGCGTCATCGAGGAAAAGGCCCTTCTCGCCGCGCTTGATGCGGGGCGGATCAAGGGCGCGGCGCTCGACGTCTTTGCGACCGAGCCGCTCCCGGCGGAGCATCCGCTCTGGAGCTACGACAACGTTGCCGTCACGCCGCATTGCGCTGCGGTTTATGACGGCTGGGACATCAAGTCGGTGCGCATGTTCGCCGACAATCTGGCGCGCTACCGCCGCGGCGAGCCGCTCGAGAATGTGGTCAATCCGGAACGCGGCTACTGAAAGCAATTCCAGGAAAAGTGCAGCGGTTTTCCGTGCGAGAACAAGAATCGAAGGGGAATGCTATGTCACAGGACAGGCGCGGCGGTGGCCGCAGATCGAAGCTCGGGCGCGGTGGCGGCGGCATCGCGCAGCTGCCGTGGCAGAGCGTCAAGAACCCCTACCCGCCTATGCAGCTCCTAGACGAGGAGCGCATGGAGCAGTTGCACAAGACCTCGATGCGCATCCTGTCGGAGCTCGGGATCCGCGTCATGAGCGAAAAGGTTATGGACCTGTTCGCCAAGGCTGGCGCCATCGTCGATCGCGAGGAGCGGACCATCCGCATCGACGAGAGCATCGTGACGGAAGCTCTGAGCAACGTGCCCTCCTCCTTCACGCTGACCAGCCGCAATCCGGACAAGCAGATCCATTTCGGCGGCAATTCACTGGTTTTCGGCCTGGTCGCCGGTCCGCCCAATGTGCATGACCGCATCAACGGCCGCCGTCCGGGCAACCTCCCCGACTACCAGAACTTCATCCGGCTGGCGCACCACTTCAACGCCATCCACATCATCGGCAACCAGGTGGTGGCGCCGATCGAGCTGCCGGCGAATTCCCGCCATCTCGACACCTACCATGCCAATCTGACACTGAGCGATCTCTCCTTCCATTGCACGGCGATCGGCCGCGCCAGGGCGATGGACGGCGTCAACATGATGGCGATCGCGCGCGGCATCTCGGTCGAGGAGATGCGCGCCTCGCCGGGCGTCACCACGATCATCTCGATCAACTCGCCGCGCCTGTTCGATGACGCGATGGCGGAAGGCCTGATCGCCATGGCCGAGCACGGCCAGCCGGTGACGGTGACGCCCTTCACGCTGATGGGCGCGATGACGCCGGTGACGCTGGCCGCCGCGCTCTGCCAGCAGAACGCCGAGGCGCTGTTCGGCGTGACGCTGACGCAGCTCGTCAATCCCGGCACGCCGGTGATGTACGGCGCCTTCACCTCCAATGTCGACATGAAGTCGGGCGCGCCGGCCTTCGGCACGCCGGAAAACGCCAAGGCCAACATCATCGCCGGCCAATTGGCGCGGCGCTACAACCTGCCCTACCGCACCTCAAATGCGAATGCCTCCAACGTGGTCGACTTGCAGGCGGCCTACGAGACCGAAATGGCGACATGGGGCGCGGTGCTCGGCGGCGCCAATTTGATCTATCACGCCGCCGGCTGGCTGGAGGGCGGGCTGACGGCGTCCTACGAAAAGCTCGTGCTCGACGTCGAGATCCTGCAGAACATGATGGAGTTCCTGCGGCCCTTGCCATTCCAGGAGGACGACCTCGGCTTCGAAGCCATCAAGTCGGTGCCGGCCGGCGGCCATTTCTTCGGCGCCGAGCACACCATGTCGCGCTACACCACCGCCTTCTACCAGCCGATGCTCTCCAACTGGCAGAACTACGGCGCCTGGCAGGAAGCCGGCGGCAAGGATGCGCTGGAGCGGGCGACAGAGCTCTGGCAGCAGGCGCTGCACGACTATGAGGAGCCGGTCATGGATCCCGCAATCCGCGAGGAGCTCGACGCCTATGTCGCGCGCCGCCGCGAGGAGATCGCCGCCAATCCGGAAGCTTAGGACACTACAATGCGTTACGACCTCGTTATCCGCCACGCGACGCTGATCGCCGGCGACGGCTCGGCACCGTTCGAGGCCGACATCGCCGTTACCGGCGACAGAATCGCGGCGATCGGCCGGCTGGACGATGAGCACGGCATCGAGGAAATCGATGCTCTGGGCAAGGTCGTCGCGCCCGGCTTCATCGACGTGCACACCCATGATGACGGCGCGCTGCTTTCGCCGCGCGGCATGGACCCGAAGATCAGCCAGGGCGTGACGACGGTGATCGCCGGCAATTGCGGTGTCAGCCTGGCGCCTCTGCTGCTCGACAAGACACCGCCGCCGCCCTTCACGCTGGTCGGCGGCCGCGAGAACTTCCGCTTCGGCCGCTTCGCCGATTATGTTGCGGAGCTGAAGCGGCGCGGCATCGCCACCAACGCGGCCCTGCTCGTCGGCCACACCACCTTGCGCCAGCGCTGCATGCCGGTGACCGACCGTCCCGCAAACGCAGCGGAAACGGCGGCAATGCAGGAAGCGGTGGCCGAGGCGATGGCCGAGGGTGCGTTCGGCCTCAGCAGTGGACTCGACTATCCGCCGGCCGTCAACTCGTCGACCGAGGAGGTCAAGGCGCTGGCCGCCACAGCGGCAGGCCTGGGCGGTCCGTATGTCACCCACACGCGCAACTATTTCGAGGCGATGGACGAGGCAATCGAGGAAGCGATCGACATTGCCGGTCATGCTGGCGGCAAGCTGTTCATCTCGCATCACCAGTGCACCGGCCGCGCCAATTTCGGCAAGAGCCTGCCCTCTCTCGCGCGCATCGATCGGGCGCGCGAGACGATGGACATCGGCATGGATGTCTATCCCTATGCCGCGAGTTCGACGGTGCTTCGGCTGGAGCGCTGCGATACCGGCCTGAAGATCCTGATCACCTGGTCCGATCCGCATCCTGAGATGGCGAGGCGCGAGATCGCCGACATTGCCCGCGAATGGAACTGCACCGAGCGCCAGGCCGGCGAGCGCCTGTTGCCGGCGGGCGCGGTCTATTTCCAGCTCGATGAGGAGGATGTGCGCAACATCATCGCCCATCCGCGCACCATGATCGGCTCGGACGGCCTGCCGCACGACATCCACCCGCATCCGCGCCTCTGGGGCACTTTTCCGCGCGTGCTCGGACATTACGCGCGGGATATAGGGTTGCTCACTCTGGAGGAAGCCGTGTTCCGCATGACCGGCCTGCCTGCGCGTGAATTCGGCATCCAGAAGCGCGGCATTCTCGCCGAAGGCAGTTTCGCCGATCTCGTCATCTTCGACCCCGAGACGATCATCGACACCGCCACCTTCGACGAGCCGCGCCGGCCAGCCGCCGGCATCGAGCACGTCTTCGTCAACGGCGTGTCGGTGTGGCGCCAGGGCAGAGCCACAGGAGCGCTGCCGGGCGCGGTTCTCAAACCCTCGACTTCAAAGACGATTGTCAGAGGGGCGTGCGGCTGCGGCGCCGGTCACAGCGCCTCATAGATCCGGTCTACGCTCTCCAGCGTATAGGCGAATTCCACCGGCCGCGTGCAGCGCCAGCCTTCGAAGGGCTGTTCGGCAAGCGCCTTCAACGCCTGCCGCAGACGCAATATGCCGCCGCCATAGAGCCGGTTCGCCATGTCGAGCATGCCGGTGCGGTGCATGGCTTCCGTCATGCTGCCGCAGGCCTCTTTCACCAGCCAGACGCGAAAACCCTGATAAACCGCATCGAACACGCTCTCCGTCACACAGCTGTCGGTGAGCACGCCGGTGACAACAAGGTTTTCAACCCCGAGCGCGGCGAGGCGCTGCGAAAGATCGGTGCGGCGAAAGGCGCTCGGCCAGTGTTTGTGGATGACGATGTCGCCGGGCACGGCCGCCACCTCGGCGCAGATGTCCGCGCCTTCGCTGCCCGCGACGGCGGAGCGGAATTCTTCGGTCAGGATCTCCTCCTGACGCGCGTAGCCTTCACGCTCTTCCGGCTTGATCCAAGCCTGAGCGTGGATGACCGGCACGCCAGCCTTGCGGGCGGCCTCGATCAGCGCTGCGGCATTGGCCAGCACCGCGTCGTAGCCGACGACCGGCCATGCCGCGCCGGGTCGGTACTCATTCTGCAGGTCGATGACGAGCAAGGCAGTCTTGGCGAGGTTCATGGCTGATCCAGGAGATTGTCGAAGTCGGTGACGAAGCGCAGAAGCAGACGTATCGCCTGATCGAGATCGGCGATCTCCATCGCTTCATGCGGATTGTGGCTGCCGTTTTCGTTGCGCACGAAGAGCATGGCGGTCGGAATGCCCGCGCCGGCGAACGTGGCCGCATCGTGCCCTGCTCCGCTCGGCACATGCGGCGCGCACATCTGCAATTCGGTCGCGGCGCGATCGAGCTTCGCGATCAGCGCCGGCGACATGGTCGCCGGTTCCCAAGTGAAGCGCGGCCCAAGCTCGAAGGTGACGCCGCGTTTGGTACCGGCTTCGGCAAGGATGCCATGAAGCCGCGTTTCAATCCGCTCCAAGACGGCCGCTTCGGCGCTCCGCACGTCGAGCGCAAAGCCGAGCTCGCCGAGAACCCGGCTGCCGCCGTGCTGCGTGGGATCGGACTGCACGCGGCCGAAGGTGATCGTCGCTTCATGGCCTTCGCGTTCGAGCGCGTCCCATTCCGCCTCTAGCCCCGCGATCAGATCGGCGAAGCCAAGCACGGCATCATGCCGGGCAAAGCGCGGCTCGGCGCCGGAATGGGCGTAGGCGCCAAGGCATTTCGCATCGACATAGCGGAAGCCGCCGGCGATCCCGGTGACGATGCCGACCGGCGCTTCGGCGGCGGTCAAGCGTGGCCCCTGCTCGATATGCACCTCGACAAAAGCCGCGATCCGGCCTGCATCGATGCCGGGCACGCCGCGCCACACGGCGTCGGGATCGAAGCCTTCCTCGCGCATGTGCTCGGCCAGCGTGCGCCCGCTGTCGGACCGCCTGGCTTCGAGCGCCCGCGGATCCAGCAGGCCAAGCGCCGCCTGGCTGCCGGGGTATGACAGCGGAAACCAGACGGCCTCCTCCGCCCGCGTTGCCAACACGATGAGGTCGCGTGGCAAGCGGATGCCCTGCCCGACCAGTTCGGCCATGACCGCCAGGCCCGCCACGACACCGGCGGCGCCATCGAAATTGCCGCCATGCGCCACGCTGTCGAGATGCGAGCCGATGACGATCGCCGGCAAATCCGGGTCACGGCCTTTCAGCGTCAAATAGAGGTTGCCGGCGGCATCGACGCGCGCGACGGCGCCGAGCTTTTCCGCCTCCTTGCGCACAAAGTCATGGGCGAAGCGCTCGCCCGGCCCGTAAGCAACGCGCGTGATTCCCGGCGCGTCCGTCGTGGCTTCGGCGAGTGCGTCCAGGATACGTCCCGCCAGTTTCCCACCGGCCGTCAGTGAGCTCATGGCGCGACCTGCTGGGCTTCGCCGTCACCGCCGCGCAGCCTGTGCGGTGTGAGTTCCGCAAGCGACACGCCTTGCCTTGCGACATCGTCGGGCAGCCCGCCGCCGGCGATCAGGCCGGCGCAGACGCGCGACAACGCCGGCGAGGTCTTAATGCCGTAGCCGCCCTGCCCGACCAGCCAGACGAAATCGTGAAACTCGTCATCCGGCCCGACCACCGGCGACCCGTCGGCGACAAACGTCCTGAGGCCTGCCCAGGAGCGCGACACGCGCTGCACCTCGATCGTCGTTGCCCGTTCGAGACGCTCGGCGCCGATCGCGACATCAATGTCCTCCGCAAAGGCGTCCATCGGCGCCGACGGCGTTGCATCGGCGGGAGAAACGAACAGCTGCCCGGCATCCGGCTTGAAATAGAACTCCGCGCCGACATCGTTGACCAGCGGCCAATCGGTGATATCGACACCTGGAGGTGCGGGAATATTGAAGGCGGTGCGGCGCTTCGGCTGCAAGCCGACCGGACGCACGCCCGCCATCAGCGCGATCTCGTCGCCCCAGGCGCCGGCCGCATTGACGATCAGCGGTGCAAGGAATGTACCCGCTTCCGTCTCGACCCGCCATTGGCCAGCCTGCCTGACGATGCCTCTCACGCCGGCCTTGGTGATGATGCGCGCGCCGCTCGCCCGCGCGCCGCGCAAGAAACCCTGGTGCAGGCCGTTGACGTCGATATCCATCGAATGCGGTTCGATATAAGCACCGGCCAGATAATCCCGGCGCAGCACAGGCACGCGCGCGATCGCCTCGGCCGGCATCATCGCGACGATCGAGGGCACGAGCGCCTGCGCGGCTGCAAGGTCCTCGCGCAACAGCTCGAGCTGATCGGCGCGTGCCACCGTGATCATGCCGCGCCTGCTCAGCAGCGGATAATCGCAAAAACCAGTCGGCGGCTCGGTCAGGAAGGCCCGGCTTGCGAGCACGATGCGGCGAATGACGCCATTGCCGTAATTCTCAGTGAAGCTTGCGGCCGAGCGGCCGGTGGTGTGATAGCCGCAATGGCTCTCCCGCTCGAGCAGCACGACCTTCCTGTCGCGCGAAATCTCAAAAGCAGCGCCGGCGCCGGCCATGCCGCCGCCGATGATGATCACGTCGGTTTGTTCGCTCATGGACACCCATCCGCCAATACGGCTCCCCCCATGCTGCGCGGCACAGCGGGCGGCTCGCCCAGCCGGCCGCGGCGCGCACGATCGCGGGCGCCCCGCCCTTCAGCCAGATTCTCAGCCAGCGAATTCTGCGAGGCGCAGTCCCGCAATGCGAGGTCGCCGACAAAAGGCACCGGCTTGCCGGCGATGGCCATGCCCGTCAGCCGCGCCCAGACCGCGCGCCGTTTGCGCACCTGATGCGATTGCAATTCGCTGATCTCGGCGATCCCACTCTCCCGCTTGATCTCCAAGACACCCGCCTCGACAGCCGCGTCGAACAGCTCCAACCCACGCTTCGTTCGCACGATGATGCCGTTGAGCGGCTCGTCTTCGACCGCCGGTCCGCCATTCAGCCAGGAATCCGATACCGCGATATCCGCCACCTGGCCGATGGCATCAGGACAGATCTTACAGCGCGGCTGGATCATCCATTTATCCTCGTCTTCCCACAGCTGCCGGTAGCTGATTTCGAAGGCGCGGCCGTCTTTGGTTTCGATCCGGTTGGGACCGGGATTACCGTATCCACGGTAGCGGAAGAGAGCGAGCTCGTCCTCGCTGAGGCCAAAACGCTGCAGCACCTGCTCCGACTTCGTCAGGTCCGAAGCACCGCCGCAGACGAAGGCGAGCGCATAGCGCATATGCTCGTCTACGCGCGGATCGAGCCGCGCCAGGTTGCGCACCGCCGTGATGTCGCAAGGCTTGGCGATCAGCGCGAACGACTCGCCGCGATCGAGAATGTCGTTGAAATCGACCAGCGTCGCCGCCGGCCCATAGCGCGAGCCGGCGCCTTCGAGCACCGAAGCGGCGTCGAAGCTCAGCTTACGTTCCGTCCGCATCGGCATGGAACGCGAGGCCGCAACATGCAGCAGGAATTTGACCCGGCCAGTGTTGAGCAGGAATTGCCCGAGCGCCGTCAGCATCCCGCCGCCGGAGCCGACGAACCGCACCCTGGGATCTCCGGCTGAACCGAGCACAAGCCGTTCGACAGGTCCCCAGACCGTGTCCGTCAACGCGGCGTCATTCATCTGCGCCGGTGGCGGACCGGCGATCCGCGTTCCCGGGCAGACGGCGTTGATCCTCGCCAGTATCGGCTTGTCTAATGCGTGCCTTGCCACCGG
Source organism: Mesorhizobium sp. CA6 (assembly GCF_020165035.1). Classification (NCBI taxonomy): domain Bacteria; kingdom Pseudomonadati; phylum Pseudomonadota; class Alphaproteobacteria; order Hyphomicrobiales; family Phyllobacteriaceae; genus Mesorhizobium; species Mesorhizobium sp. CA6. The sequence goes on from NZ_JAIUHI010000001.1 coordinate 293,997, forward strand.
CCGCTCGCGCCCTTCCGGCGTCATCACCATGTCGACGTCGTCGGCACCAGCGATCGAACGGCAGAGGCCGCAGCCAATACAGAGGCCGTTCTCGACGATCTCGCTCAGCGTCAGCGGATTGGCTGAAGGCGGTATCGTGTCCCGGCTATGATTGGTTTCGATCAGGCCCATCGCGACTTCAGACCGGTTCCGAAATGCGCCGGTACTGATCGGGACGGCGGTAAAGCGCGAAGTTGAAATTCACCTTCCGGCAGGTCTCGATCAGGTCGAGATCGGCGCGATGGACGATGACCTCGTCGTCCAGCGACATCGCCTGCGCGGCGATCTCGCCGGTCGGCGCAATGATGCAGGAACCGCCGATCAGCGCCTGGCCGTCCTCCAGCCCGGCTTTGGCAGCGGCGCCGACCCAGAGCGTGTTCTGGTAGGCCCCGGCCTGCATCGGCAAATGGTTGTGGAACATTCTGAGATGCGCCAGCGCGGGCGCCTCGTCGAGCAGCAGAGGCGTGTTGTAGCCGAGCAGTGCCACCTCGGCGCCGTTGAGGCAGAGCATCCGATAGGTTTCCGGCCAGCGGCGGTCGTTGCAGATGGCGAGGCCGACGCGAACGCCGCGATAATCGAAGACCGGAAAGCCGAGATTGCCGGGTTCAAAGTAACGCCGTTCGAGATGAGTGGTCGTGCCCGCTTCCGGCTCGCTCGACCCCGGCACATGCATCTTGCGGTAGCGGCCGATGAACGCGCCGTCAGGCCCGACCAGATCCATCGTGTTGAAATGGCGCCTGCGACCCTCTTCATGCGCCAGTTCGCAATAACCCAGCGCGAACCCGACCTTCAGCCGCGCGGCGGCATCGTAGAGCCGCTGCGTCTCGGGTCCTGGCATCGAGACTTCGAAGAAGGCATCGATCTCGGCCTGGTCGTCGATGCGCGAACGCGGAAAGAACGTGGTCAGCGCCATTTCCGGAAACACCGCGATCTCGGCGCCGGAAGCCGCTGCCTTTTCGAGCAGATGCACCAGCCGCCCGACTGTCTCGGCGCGCGTGGCGCTGCGCTGGATCGGTCCGGTCTGGCAAACGGCGATGGTCAGGCATCGAGCCATGGTGTCCAATCCTCGACTGGTTTTCCCAAAAGCGCCGGATCGGCGGCGGACCGCGCCACGAAGCGCCCGAACCCCGGTTCGGCCTGCAGCTTGCCGTCGGCGACCACCGGCACGCCGCGCACCAGGACGGTGGTCGGCCGGCCGGTGACGACCTTGCCCTCATAGGGCGTGAAATCGACGTGCGAATGCAGCGCCTTGTGCCCGAGCGTCCAGCGCGCAGCCGGATCCCACAGCGCGAGGTCCGCGTCGAGCCCGACGGCGATCCTGCCCTTGCGATCGGCGAAACCGTAGATCGAGGCGGCGTTGCGCGAGGTGAGGTCGAGATAGCGCTCGAGCGTCAGGCGGCCTGTGAGCAGCCCTTCCGAAAACAGCAGCGGCAGGCGTGTCTCGATGCCGGGAATGCCGCTCAGCGTCGTCGTGAAACCGGGTGTTTCGGAGCGGCCGATCTTGTCGGCGAAATAATATGGCGAATGGTCCGACGACCAGAGGTCGATGCCGCCGTTAATCAGCTCCTGCCACAGATGCTCATGGCTGCGCGGCGACCGCGGCGGCGGCGAAAAGACGAAGCGGGCCGCGTCGACTGCGTCGCGGTCGAGGTCAGCCGCTCCAAGAAAGAGATATTGCGGACAGGTCTCGGCAATGGCGTCGACGCCGCGCGTCTTTGCCCGCGCCACTTCCTCCGCCGATTGCCAGGAGGAGACATGCACGATGGTCATGCGCGCGCCGGTCATCTCGGCAAAGGCTAAAGCACGATGCGTCGCTTCGCGTTCCATCGTCTCGCTATGGGCGACGACATGGTAGCGGATATCCGTGCGGCCGAGATCGATCAGCCGCTGCCGCGTGCGGCGGATCGCAGCGTCGTTCTCAGCATGGACCATGACGATCCAGCCCAATCGCCTTGCCGTATCGAGGACCTTGAAGAAGAGGTCGTCGTCGACGGCAAAACCCTGATAGGTCATGAACAGCTTGACCGAAGCGATGCCGCGCCGGGCAAGCTGGTCGAGTTGGGCTTCAACATCGGCGCCAGTGCCCATGGTGACCACGGCATGCAGCCCATAGTCGATCACGGAACGCCCCGCCGCGCGCTCCAGCGCGCGGTCAATGGCGCCGATGGTGGTCATGTCCTGCCCGGGCATCCCGAACGGGACGATGCAGGTGGTGCCGCCAAAGGCCGCGGAGATCGTGCCGGAATAGAAATCGTCGGCATTGCCCGCGCCGCCCCAGACCGGCTGGTCGAGATGGCAATGCGCGTCGATGCCACCGGGCATCACCCAGCTGCCGCCGGCGTCGATCGGTTTCCCCCCGGTCAGGCCTTTGCCGATCGCGGCGATGCGGCCGTCGTCGATGCCGATGTCGCACTCGGCCCAGCCGTCGTCGAGCGCCACGCGCCCGCCTTTGATCACCAGCTCATGCATTGGCGTCTCCTCGCCGGCCGGCTCATCCGACGGCCGCCGTCACCATGATCTCGACACGGTACTGGTCGCCAGCAAGCCGCGCTTCCACCGTGGCGCGCACCGGCATGGCGCTCCTGTTGATCCAGGCGTCCCAGGCCGTGTTCATCATCTCGAAATCGGCGATGTCGCGGAGCCAGATCTGGACGCTGAGCAGCTTCGACTTGTCGCTGCCGGCCTTGGCCAGAAGCGTATCGATCTTGGCCAGGATCTGCTTGGTCTGGCTGGTGGTGTCGCCGGAAAGATCATCCGCGGTCAGGCCGGCCACATAGACGGTGCCGTTGTAGCGGAGCACCCGGCAGAAGCGCTGGCCGTTTTCGAGGCGTTCGATCGTCATGATGTTCCCTTCCGCTGGGTTCCAGATCCGGTTTTTGCCTATGGTAAGGAGGGTGCAAAACCGCTGTAAAGCCCGCGACGCGCCGAGACGCCGCTTTCCTTTGCCGGCATGGCCAAAAAAATTTAAGCCATAGCCGCGTCAATCTTCGTTTGTGGCAGCCACTATAAAGTGTAGCTTCAGCTGGGGCTGCCGTCGGTCAACGGTGCCGCCAGGGAGCCGCCGCAGCCGCATTCATGAGGTCGATCGCTCAATCCGCGATGAGGCTTTGGCAAAATGCTGAGCGCTCTCGCGCCATGCTGCCGATCATGGTAGGCGTCTGCCTCGCTTGCATCGGCAGCGCCATGCTGACCACCGCCGTGTCGCTGCATCTCGGCAAGCCCGGCATTTCGCCCCAGGTCGTGCAGATCGTGCTGACCGCCTATCCCGTGGGCTTCCTCGTCGGGTGCCTGGTCACGCGCCCGGCTGTCGCCCAATACGGCCACGAGCGCACCTTCGTCGCGATCCTTGTGCTGGCGCTGCTGGCCGCTTCAGGCTTTGTCTTCACCGACTTCCTGCCGAGCTGGATCTGCTTCCGCCTGCTCGGCGGCATGGCGATGGCGTCGTTGTTCGTGGTCTGCGAAAGCTGGATCAACCTCTACGCCGAGCACCACAATCGCGGCGCGTTGTTTTCGCTCTACATGCTGACGACGGCGATCGCCGTGCTGCTCGGACAACTCCTTGTCGGCCTGGTCGGTCCGCAATCGCCGCATCTGTTCCCGGTCGCGGCGGCGACGGTGCTTCTGGCGTTGATCTCCAAATTCATCGGCGGTCGCTGGCCGGCGCTGCCGGCCAGCGATCCGGAGCACGCAAGTTCGGCGAGGCCGGCCAAGCGCCTCGGCCCGCTGGCGCTCTTTCGGCTGGCGCCGGTGACGGTCGTGGCGATCTTCCAGGGCGGCATCACCAACATGAACATCTTCGTGCTGACGCCGATCTACGGCACGCAGATCGGGCTGTCGGCGGCAACGACGGTCGGGCTGGTTACGACCATCAGCATCGCCGGCATGCTGGCGCAGACGCCAGTCGGCTGGCTGTCGGACAGGTTTGAGCGGCGAATCATATTGCTTGTCCAGGGCGTCCTGTCCGTCACGCTCTGCGCTGCGATCGCCTGGCTCGGCAATTTTTCGGTGCCGCTGCTCTTCGTGCTGTTCTTCCTCTATGGCTGCACGGCGCTCACCGTCTATCCCGTGGCGATGGCCTTCGGCGCCTCGCAATTGCACAGCCGGCACATGGTCGGCGCTTCCGGCACGCTGCTCCTGCTCTATTCGATCGGCAATGTCGCGACGCCCGGCATTTCCGCCGGCCTGATGGACCGCATGGGCGCGCCGGCCATGTTCCTCTTGCTCGGCGGCGGCTCCGTGCTGGTGACGATAGCTGCCTGCTACAATCTTTTGCGCCGGCCGGTCATCGCGCCGGCGATGCAGGCAGTCGAGGAGCAGTTCTGATGACGGATGCAATGAACCGCATGAAGGGCAGCGTCATTCTCATCGCCGGCGCTGCCAGCGGCATCGGTGCGGCGATTGCACGACGCTGCGCTGCCGAAGGCGCAAGCGTCGTCTGCGCGGATTACGATCTTGAGGCTGCGACGAAGCTTGCCGAAGCGCTTGGCCCTGCCGCGGCCGCTTGCCGGTGCGATGTGAGGAACATCGAGTCCGCCGAAGCGGCCGTCGCATTCGCCCGGCAAAAATTCGGCCGGCTCGACGGGCTGGTGCACAATGCCGCGGCCCCCTCCACCAACGCCACCGTCGTCGATCTCGATGAGGATGCGTGGCGGCACGAGATCGATATCGGCCTGACCGGCGCCTTTCTGATGAGCAAGTTCGCCGTGCCGCTGATCGCCGCAAGCGGCGGCGGCTCGATCGTCTTCATCGGCTCGCAATTCGGGCGCGTCGCCACGACCAAGGCCGTCGCCTATTGCGCTGCCAAGGCCGGGCTGATCCACCTTGCCAAGGCGATGGCCGTGGACCACGCGCCCGACAAGGTTCGCGTCAACAGCCTGTCGCCCGGCGCGGTGGCCACGACCCGCCTGCTGCGCCGGTTCGCCGATTTCGAGGCCGCCAATGCCGGCCTTGGTCCCGCCCATCTGCTCGGCCGCATCGCCGATCCTGACGAGATCGCCGCGGGGGCGGCTTTCCTGCTTTCCTCGGATGCATCCTTCGTCACCGGATCCGACATGCTCGTGGACGGCGGCTATGCGACGCGCTGAGCCCGTATCTTCAAAGGAGTTCCCATGACCCTGCTCGTCACTGGCGGCACCGGCTTCGTCATGAGCGTGGTTGCGCGCGCTTGGCTGGATCGCGACCCTCTGGCCGGCGCCGTGATCCTCGACCGCTCCGGCCTCGACGCAGCCGCTGAAAAGCATTTCGCGCCGGTGCGCGACCGGCTGACGGTAATCGCCGCCGATATCCTCGACCCGCAAGCCTGGTCCGCGACGCTCGACCAGCAAGGCATCACGGCAATCGTCCACGGCGCGACGATCACGCCGATCTCACGCGGCAGTGCTTCGGAGGCCAAGCGCCAGCCGGAGGCCGAGGATCCGGCACGCATCGTCGACGTCAATCTGATGGGCACCGTGCGCATGCTGGAGTGGGCGCGCGCGAGGCCCGGCCTCAAGCGCTTCGTCTATGTCAGTTCCGGTTCGGTCTACCGCCACAACGGGCCCGACTGGAGTAGCGAGCCGCTGCCGGAAGACGGCTATGTCGCGCCGCTGACGCTCTACGGCATCTCGAAATTCGCTTCCGAGATGGTCACCAACCGCTATGCCGACCTGTTTAACCTGTCGGCGGTCTCGGTGCGGCTTGCTTCCGTCTACGGGCCGATGGACCGCGCCACCGAGAGCCGCAACTTTCGCCATGTGCCCAACCGCGTCGCGCATATGGCTCTGGCCGGCGAGACGATCAGGCCGAACAGCCTGGAGCCTGTCGGCGACTATGTCGCCTCGACCGACGTTGCCGCAGCGATCCTCGCGCTGATCGACGCGCCGCACCTCAATTACCGTCACTACAATATCGGCTCCGGCTCCAGCCAGACCATCGGTGAGATCATCGGTTGGGCAAAGGAACGCGTGCCGGGGCTGAAGGCCGAGGTGACATCAGGAGAAGACGCCAACATCGTCCAGGACGTGGCGCTGAAAGGCGGTATGTGGGGCGCCTATGACATCGCCCGCATCCTGCGCGACACCACATGGCGGCCGCGTCCCGGCAAGGAAGCCTTCCATGCCTATATGGACTGGATCGCCGCCAACGAAAGCTGAGGAGAGTACCGATGCCGATCGATCTCCAGCATGCCCAGCCGCGCGACTTTGTCGGCTATGGCCCGCATCCGCCCTTCGTCACCTGGCCGGGCGGCGTGAAGCTCGCTGTCAACCTCGTGCTTAACTACGAGGAAGGTTCGGAATACAACTGGCTGGATGATGGCCGCAACGACAATTGGGGCGAATACAATCTGACCAGCAGCCCGCCGGTGCGCGATCTCGGCACCGAGACGCATTTCGAATATGGCAGCCGCGCCGGCGTCTGGCGCCTGGTGCGCCTCTTCGATCGCTACGACATTCCGGTCACCTTTTCCGCCTGCGCCGTGGCGCTGGAGCGCAACCCGCCTTTGGTCGAGTGGATGAAGAGCCGCCGCCACGACCTGATGGGCCATGGCCTGCGCTGGATCGACTACACGATGATGGAGCGCGGCGAGGAAGAGCGTCACCTGCACGAAGCCATCGCGCTTTACGAGAAGCTGCTCGGCAAGCGGCCGCTCGGCTGGAACTGCCGCTCGCTGCCCAGCGTCAACACGCGCGACCTTCTGGTGAAGGAAGGCGGCTTCCTTTACCACTCCGATCCCTGCAATGACGACCTGCCTTATTTCCTCGATCACCGGGGCACGGAGATACTGGTCGTCCCCTACTCCAAGACGCTCAACGACAGCCGCTATCTGGTGGCTCCGGGCTATAGCAATCCCCGCGACTTCGCCGAGGACTGCCGCTCGGCCATCGACTATATGCTCTCCGAAGCCGACGAGACCGGCGGCCGCATGCTGACCATCGGCATCCACGCCCGCTGGACGGGCCAGCCCAACCGCGCATCGGGTCTACGCGAGGTGATCGAGCATGTCCAACAAAGCGACGGCGCCGCCTTCATGCGCCGCGAGGACATCGCCCGCTTCTGGCATGCGAACCATACCCGCATCGAACACCGCGGCTGAGCGATGTTCGAAACGCTGATCCGCGGTGGAACGGTGGTGAATGCCGAAGGCATCAGCCACAGCGATATTGGAATCGCCGGGGGCAAGGTCGCCGCAATCATCGCGCCCGGCGAAGCCGCCGAAGCCAGAATGGTCGTCGATGCCTCAGACTGTTTCTTGCTGCCAGGTCTGGTCGATGCGCATGCACATCTGCGCGACCCTGGCCTGACTCAAAAGGAAGATTTCTCTTCCGGCACGCATGCGGCCGCACTCGGCGGCGTGACGACAGTGCTCGACATGCCGACCGATGAACCGTGGACGGCCACGCCAACGCAACTAGCCGACAAGATGGCGATCGCCGAAGGCCGCATCCATGTCGACGTCGGCCTGCAGGCCGTGATCAGCCGCGACCTGTCGCTCATCCCGGGCCTGCTTAGCCTTGCGCCGGTGTCGTTCGAGCTGTTCACCGCCGACGTGCCGGGCGCCTTCCTCTTTGCCTCGCTCGACGCGGTCGCCGAAGCGCTCAAAGCTTTTGCCGGTGCCGATACGCTGATCGGCATTTCACCCGGCGATCAATCGATCCTGAACGGCAGCGCTATGCGCGACCGCTCGGGCGCCATCGCCGCCTTTCTGGACAGCCGGCCGCCGCTGGCCGAAGCCAACGGCATCGCCCGCGCCCTTGTCGTCGCGGCCTCGGCGGAGGCAAAAATCCACGTCCGGCAGATCAATTCCGAACTGGGTGTCGAGACCTGGAGCCGGCTGCGCGGCATGGCCGACGCCAGCGTCGAGACGACGCCGCAGAACCTGTTCTTCACAGCGCAAGATTACGAAGCTCTGGGCGCTAATCTGAAGGCTTCGCCGCCCTTGCGGTCGCCGCATGACGTCGATGCGCTGCACGCTGCGCTCGGCGCGGGACTGATCGACATCGTCGCCACCGACCATGCTCCGCACGCACCGGCCGAGAAGGCGGCGCCTTATGCGGCTTTCGCTGACGTTCCGGGCGGCATGCCGGGATTGCAGACGCTGCTTCCCACCATGCTGAAGCTGGTCGATGACGGGCTCATCGCCCTCCCCGATCTGGTGCGCATGTGCTCTCGCAATCCGGCCGAGCGCTTCGGCCTCGGCCGACGCAAAGGCCGCATCGCCGCCGGCTACGACGCCGATCTGCTGATCCTCGATCCACACCAACCCAGCACGATCGCCAATGCCGACCAGGTGTCTCGGGCCGGCTATACGCCCTTCGACGGTTGGGCCGTGAAAGCGCACCTGACCAACGTCTTCCTGCGCGGCCGCGAGATCGTGCGCGCAGGCAGGCTGGTCGGCCCGGCGCAGGGAAAGATCGTCACCCGGGAGAGCTGAACACCATGGCCTTGCTCGCAGGTAAAACCGTCATCGTCACCGGAGCGAGCTCCGGCATCGGCCGTGCCATCGCGCTGAAATTCGCGGCGGAGGGCGCGAGCGTCGTCGTTGCCGACATGGTGGAGCAGCCGATCGAGGACGGCGAGAGCACCACCGACATGATCCGCTCGGCCGGCGGCGCTGCAATCTACGTCAAGACCGACATATCCGACTGGAGTGCCGTCGATGCGCTGGTGGGCGCAACGGTCGCGCAGTTCGGTCGCCTCGACGTGATGGTCAACAATGCCGCGATCTACACCAGCACCAACCTGATCGAGACCACGCCGGAACAGTGGAACCGCGTCATCGGCGTCAACCTGACCGGGTTCTTCTACTGCAACAAGCGCGCCGTCACGCAGATGCTGACCCAGGCGCCGGTCAATGAGGTGCGCGGCCGGATCATCAACATCTCCTCGCAGCACGGCATGGTCGCCTGCCCCGGCGATTTTCCCTATTCGGTGAGCAAGGGCGGCATCGTGCAGATGACGCGCCAGATCGCCGTCGACCATGCCGACGACCTGATCGTCTGCAACGCCATCGCGCCGGGCAAGATCATCACCGGCAAGCCGGGCGTCGCCAACGATCCTGATGCGCTCGAGTATTCGCGCCGGCGCACGCCGTGGCCGCGGCTCGGGCATCCTAACGACGTGGCGGGCGCGGCGCTGTTCCTGGCCAGCGATATGGCCAGCTACGTCACCGGGATCAACCTGATGGTTGACGGCGGCTGGATGGCCGGCTGACGAGTGATTGCCGGGCCGCTCTGGCAACCAGGCACGGGATGACGCCTGACGAATACCGGGCGAAGTGGGGACTGGCGAAGGACTACCCTATGGTTGCCCCAAACTATTCGGCCGCCCGATCGGAATCTCGAACTAACGAAGGAAGGCGTCCGGCCTCGAGTTTCTAGGGCGTGGGCAAAGCGCGGGCAAGCCGTGGGCAAAGCCATTTTTTTCGCAATGAAATCAATGGTCATGGTGGGCCCGGAGGGTGTGAGGTCGTCAAGCAAAATCAATGGCTTACAGGATGGTTAGCCAACCCATATCCTTCGTATCGTCTCGTATGGTCTGGCGAACCGGATAAGAACCCGAAATGAGCCACCTTCTTATTCGCTAATCGTAGGTCGAAGGTTCGATTCCTGCCGGGTTCACCACTTGGGCTCGCTATAGTCTCACCTGACGTTGTTAAGGTCGGTATTCCGGGCAACACCGCCCTATCGCTCACTGAAAATCCTCGTGTCAGTGGTTCGAATCCGCCTCTGGGCACCATCCCCTCTTCTCCCGACAGTCCCTATCGCCGAAGCTTCTACGCCGCAGCCTCTGCAACGCCTGAAATTGTTGGCCTTTTCGGGTCAGTTCGCGAATTTGAGCGCGGTTGGGCCGTTTCGAGCGCATTTGTGTCCAACGGCGGGTGGGGATGGTATTTCCGTTGGTATTGGACATCCTGATGGTATCGAGACAGCCAAAGGGAGGTCTCACGAATGGCCCTTTCCAACGTGAAATGCCGGAACGTCCGGCCCGCTTCCAAACTCACGAAATTATCTGACGGTGGCGGGCTCCAGCTATGGGTACAGCCAACGGGATCTCGCCTTTGGCGGCTCGCATATCGCTTTGACGGCAAGCACCGGCGCGCGCCTCCGTGAAGTCGATGCTTGATGCCCAGCTTTCCGCTTGTTGATCGCAACATAGACGTGGGTGCGTCGAAGTTCTTGATTTATGGCGGGCAAAGATCAGAAGCTCTCCAGGATGGCTCCGTATCGCTCGGCCCTACCTTTGAACGGCGATTTAGCCATTAAAGCTACCAATGCGTCCCCTGGACCTCACGACACGCGCAATTACATACAATGGCAAATCCTAATAAGGAAAAATACGCCCACTCCATAAGGGATGACGAGAAGTCCGAGGGCGATCCAATAGCCCGGCTGCGCTATTGCCGCGAAATCTGAGCGAAGCTGTTTCATTGCCATCAAACGATGCGCCAACATCGTTGTTCCAGGGGGGCAACGGTCCGAGCGCAACATGACGTTCCCGTTTTTTGCCAGCAATGGAACATGTTCTTGAGTTTTCAATTCGTGGCAGGATCAAAAAGCAGTGGAGATGTTTGGTGGCTCTTTTAACGCCAGAGCAGGTGACGGCGGCTCGGGCCCTGTTGAACTGGTCTCGGGTCAGCCTCGGGGCCAAGTGCGATTTGAGCGAGGTGGATATTCGCGAATTTGAGCGTGGTGGCCGTCTCCCCTCGCCAGAAAAGCTGCTTGCCGTGCGCCAGGCATTCCGGGCCGCCGGTATCGTGTTTTTCGGCCAGGACAGCTCGGGCAAGCCTGCCCTCCGATTGCAAATACCGGCTCTTGTTCCGATCATCAATCGTAGTGATGGCGGGGCTGGGACAGTCGGCAACAGCGAAATGTAGCCGCTCTTCATCCCGATCGGGGGCGAGCGGTTCGGGGAAATCGCCTCTCAATTAGGTCGAGGTAGCATTGCAAGCCTGCCGCAGCAAACAGTCGAGCTTGCCAACGCTATGGTCCGACCTGTCGCGGACATTTGGTGCGGCCAGTGATCCAAACTGGTTCCGCTGCCCGGCGTCCTTACAGGCCAGCGGTCTTGGTCGGCTACAAACCTCTTCATGAAGGAGGAACAAAGCAGCCGGCTGTCAGTTCGGTAACATTCAACAAGTTGTTCCGGATCATGGCTCATCGTCGGTTTTCGTTGCTAGCTTTGGGCCTTCTGGTCTTGGCGTTTGGCTCGACGCAGCAAAACGCCGCTCACGCGCAAGCGCCCTGCCCGGCCGATCACGACAAGCTGCTTTCGGCCTTGAAGGCCAACGTCAAGGCGAGCGGCGGCCCCGCGAATGGCGGCTTCGAGACCAATGAATGGGCGGCAATCGTTGCCCGCGACGGCACCGTCTGCGCCGTTGCCTTCAGTGGACCCACGGCCGATGCGCAATGGCCGGGCAGCCGGCTGATCGCGGCCGAGAAGGCCAATACGGCCAATGGCCTCAGCCTAGTGAACATGGCGCTGTCGACAGCCAATCTCTATGCCGGGGTGCAACCAGGCGGACCGCTGTTCGGTCTGCAGACCACCAATCCCGTCAACCAGGCAGCGGCTTACACAGGCGACCCCAAGACGTTCGGCAGCGCCAACGATCCGCTGATCGGCGAGCCGATCGGCGGCGTCGTCGTGTTCGGCGGGGGCCTGGCTCTCTACGACGGCAAGGCGATCGTCGGTGGCCTCGGGATCAGCGGCGATTCCTCCTGCGCTGACCACAACGTCGCCTGGCGCGTTCGCGCCGCCCTGGGGCTCAATAAGGTTCCGGCGGGCGTCAATCCCAACCGCAAGGATGCCATCATCTACGATCTTGATCCCGGCGGGAAAAGCGCCTCGGGCTGGGGCCACCCGCTTTGTGCCGGGCACGAGGCCGATATAGCGGCGGAAATCGGTTCCGGCGTCGGAGGTTCGACGCCGAAATGAAGCAAGCAGCGCAACCGGTACGATCCTGCGGGGAAGCCCCGATGACCAAGCGCTCGTCGGCGCCCCGAAAACATTCTCCGGGCGCCATTGCAGCGATGCTGTTGGTCTGCGCCCCCTTGCTGACAGCCGCTTCGGAATCGCCGCCGGCACCCGCGATCTCACCGCCTGCCGCGGCCGCGCCGCCCGATGACGGGCAATGGACGATGCCCGCCAAGAACTACGCCTCGACCCGCTATAGCGAGCTCGCCGAGATCAATGAAGGCAACGTCAAGAATCTGCAGGTCGCCTTCACCTTCTCGACCGGGGTGAACAAGGGCCAGGAAGCGGCGCCCTTGGTGGTCGGCAGCACGATGTACATCGTGAGCCCGTTTCCCAACATCGTCTACGCGCTCGACCTTTCCAAGCCCGGCGCGCCGATGAAATGGAAATACGAACCCAATCCTGAGCCCGCCGCGCAAGGGGTTGCTTGCTGCGACGTCGTCAACCGCGGCGCGGCTTTCGCGGATGGGCGCATCTTCTTCAACACGCTCGACGGCCACACCATCGCGCTCGATGCGAACACCGGCCAGCCGGTCTGGAACGCGCATGTCGGCAACATCAATATCGGCGAAACCATCACCATGGCGCCGCTTGTGGTGAAAGGCAAAGTGCTGGTCGGCAATTCCGGCGGCGAGATGGGCGTTCGCGGCTGGGTCAAGGCGCTCGACGCTGGCGACGGTCATGTCGTCTGGACGGCTTACAACACCGGCCCCGACAAGGAGGTGCTGATCGGCCCGGACTTCAAGCCGCATTACGACATGGACAAAGGCAAAGATCTCGGCGTCACGACATGGCCGCCGGAGGCCTGGAAGATCGGCGGCGGCAATATGTGGGGCTGGATTTCCTACGATCCGGATCTCAATCTTATCTTCCACGGCACCGGCAATCCCGGCCCCTGGAATCCCGATCTGCGGCCCGGCGACAACAAATGGACATCGGGCATTTTCGCCCGCGACCCCGATACCGGAGCGGCGAAATGGTTCTACCAGTGGACCCCGCACGACCTGCACGACTATGACGGCATCAACGAGCAGATCCTGCTCGACATGAACTGGCAGGGCAAGCCGCGCAAGGTGCTGGTCCGGCCGGAACGCAACGGCTATCTCTACGTCCTTGATCGCACCACCGGCGAGGTCCTGTCCGCAAAGCCTTATGGCCCCGTCAACTCCAGCAAGGGCGTGGATCTCAAGACCGGCCGCCTGATCGAAAACCCGGACAAGCTGACGGGCACCGGCAAGGTCGTCCGCGACATCTGCCCGACCGCGTCGGGCCTCAAGGACTGGCAGCCTTCCGCCTTCTCTCCGAAGACCGGTCTGCTCTACATCCCGCACAACAATCTGTGCATGGACGAAGAAGGCGTCGAGGTGAACTACATCGCCGGCACGCCCTACGTCGGGATGAACGTCCGCATGATCCCGGGGCCGGGCGGCAATCGCGGCGCCTTCACGGCGTGGGATATCGCGGCCGAAAAACCCGCCTGGAGCCTCAAGGAGAATTTCCCGGTGTGGAGCGGCGCGGTTGTCACCGCCGGCGATGTGCTCTTTTATGGAACGATGGAAGGCTGGTTCAAGGCGGTGAGCGCCAAGACCGGCGACCTGCTCTGGCAGTTCAAGACCTCGTCCGGCATTATCGGCCAGCCCATCACCTATCGCGGCCCGGACGGCCACCAATACGTCGCCATCTTGTCCGGCGTCGGCGGATGGGCCGGCGCCATCGTGTCGGGCGATCTCGACCCGCGCGACGCCACTGCCGCGCTCGGTTTCGTTAACGCGATGAAGGACCTGAAGAACGCGACCACGGCGGGAGGCACGCTTTATGTGTTCCGTCTGCCCTGATGCGCTTGAGGTGACTGCGGTACTGACGCGCAAGGCGTTGCAGCGGATTGGCATGGGCATGGCCGTACTCGCCTTGCTGCTCTTGCCGGCGACGGCCGGCGCTCGTGAGCTCAGGGTCTGCGCCGACCCTAACAACCTGCCCTTTTCCAATGCGGCCGGTCAGGGATTCGAGAACAGGATCGCCGAAATCATTGCCGCCGATCTCGGCGCGAAGCTGACCTACACCTGGTGGGCGCAGCGCCGCGGCTTCGTGCGCAACACGCTGAAGGCGGGTCTCTGTGATCTCGTGCCCGGCACGCCGGCCAATCTCGAAATGCTGCGCACCACCACTCCCTACTACCGATCGTCCTATGTCTTCGTGACCCGCCAGGACGGTCCCGACGTGGCCTCCTTCAACGACCCGCGGCTGCGCTACATGCGCATCGGCGTTCAACTCATCGGCGACGACGGAGCCAACTCGCCTCCGGTCCAGGCGCTCGGCCGCCGCGGCATCGTCGGTCACTTGGTGGGCTATCCGGTCTATGGCGATTACTCCGCCCCCAATCCGCCGGCCCGCATCGTCGAGGCGGTGGCGAGCGGCGAGATCGACCTAGCCGTGGTATGGGGACCGCTTGCCGGCTATTTTGCCCAGAAGCAGAAGGTCCCGCTGCGCATCACGCCGGTTGCGCCTCGCATCGACGGACCGCAATTACCCATGATCTACGATATTTCGATGGGCGTGCGGCGCGAGGACGACGCCTTGCGCGGCGACGTGAACAATGCCTTGGCCAGGCACAAGGCGGAGATCGATGCATTGCTGGCGCAGTATGGCGTGCCGCGCCTCGATGCCTTGGGGAGCACGGTGCGATGAGGTGCGCTGCCGCTATGCTCTTTCCTGTGGTGCTGATGCTCGTTGCCTGCCAGCGCGAGGAACGGGACACGCGCCCTCAATCGGCCCTCGGCTCGGGCGAGCAGCCGACGCCGGTGACAACTCTGGAACCCGGCGGGCAGCGGCCCTCCCCCACAGACAACAAAGCGGCGAGCTTCGAGGCCAATGCCTTTCATCTGAGCGAAGGCAAGCGCCTGTTCGGTTGGTTCAACTGTTCAGGATGCCATGCCAATGGCGGCGGAGGCATGGGCCCGGCGCTGATGGACGAAAAATGGATCTATGGCAGCTCTATGGAAAGCATTCATGCCACGATCCGCGACGGCCGTCCGAACGGAATGCCCAGCTTCCGCGACAAGGTCCCGGACGATCAGATCTGGGAGCTTGCGGCATTCGTTCGCTCGTTGAGCGGCAAAGCGCCTTCCTCCGCCGCGCCATCCCGCAATGACGACATGATGGCGCATCCATCGGAAAACCGTATGCCGAATGCCGCCACGCTGGGGAAGTCGCCGTGAAACGGTTCGCCCCGATTGCGTTCGCGATGGCAATCGCCCTGTTTCTTCAGGGATGCGCTGGCTGGCAATCGGCGCTCGACCCGAAAGGTCCCGCGGCAAGTGAGCTCGCATGGCTGATCTGGTTCTTCACCGGCCTGTGCGCGGCGGTGTGGGTGCTGGTGATGATCGCCCTTGCCTTGCCATTGATGATGCGTCCACGAGAACGCGCCGAGCCGCTTGTAATCGACGCCGATGCCGACAACCGCAAGCTGCGCGTGGTGTTGACCGCG
Organism: Mesorhizobium sp. CA6; assembly: GCF_020165035.1. NCBI lineage: Bacteria > Pseudomonadati > Pseudomonadota > Alphaproteobacteria > Hyphomicrobiales > Phyllobacteriaceae > Mesorhizobium > Mesorhizobium sp. CA6. The sequence continues at coordinate 309,469 of NZ_JAIUHI010000001.1, forward strand.
GTCGGGCTGACCGCCGTGATCCTGGTCGGCCTCACTCTGCTAAGCTTCTTCGCCAACAGGACGCTCGCCGCGATCGGCTCGGACGCCGCGCTGACCATTCGGATCACCGGCCACCAATGGTGGTGGGAGGTGCGCTATGAGGACGCTACGCCGAGCCGCATCTTGACGACGGCGAACGAGATCCACATTCCAGCCGGCGAGCCGGTGCGGCTTCTTATCACCTCGACCGACGTGATTCACTCCTTCTGGGTGCCGAGCCTTTCCGGCAAGCTCGACCTCATTCCGGGCCACATGAACGTGCTCGACATCAAAGCCGATAAACCGGGCGTCTATCGTGGCCAATGCGCCGAGTTCTGCGGCGCGCAGCACGCCAACATGGGCACCTTCATCATCGCCGAACCGCGCGAAAAGTTCGACGCCTGGTGGAACGATCAGCTGCAACCAGCCGCCGCTCCAATGAGCGACGAGGCCAAGGCAGGCGAGGACCTGTTCCTGAAACGCCCTTGCGTCATGTGTCACAAAGTCGGCGGCACCCCCGCAGGCGGAACGGTCGCTCCCGACCTGACGCATATAGCCAGCCGGCAAACGCTTGCGGCCGGAACATTGACGATGAGCCGCGGCAATCTCGCCGCCTGGATAGCCGATCCGCAAGGCATCAAGCCGGGTTCTCACATGCCGGTAGCCGATCTGAGCGGCGACGAGCTCAACGCCATCGTCGCCTATCTCGAGGGGCTGAAATGAGCAGCGCGGATCTCACCAGCGAACGCGATCTGCCTCCCGAACGCGAAGCGTCGGCCAAAGGCGATCTTGCACCCGAGCGCGACGGGCCGCGCGACACCGGCTTGGACGATACCAGCCTGCATCGGTGGCTGGCGCGGACATGGCGCACGCCTTCCGGTATCATCGGCGCGCTGTCGAGCGTCGATCACAAGGTCATCGCACGGCGTTATCTGATCACCGCGTTCCTGTTTCTGTGTTTGGGCGGCCTCAACGCCGTTGTCATGCGCATCCAACTCTCGGGCCCGCGGCGCGGCCTGATCGGGCCGGATCTCTACAACCAGCTGTTCACGATGCATGGCGTCACCATGATGTTCCTGTTCGCTGTACCCATCGTCCAGGCGACCGGCATCTATCTGGTGCCGTTGATGGTCGGGACCCGCAACATCGCCTTTCCGCGCCTCAATGCCTTCAGCTATTGGGTCTATGTCTCAGGAGGCCTCTTCGCCTGGGTGTCCTTCGCCCTCTCGATGGCGCCGGATGTCGGCTGGTTCGCCTATGTGCCGCTGTCCGGGCCGGAATACGGCCCAGGCAAGCGCGCAGACGTCTGGGCGCAGATGATCACGTATACAGAGGTATCATCCCTGGCGGTCGCCGTCGCGACAATCGTCACCGTGTTCAAGCAGCGGGCACCCGGCATGTCGCTCGACAAGATCCCGCTCTACGTCTGGGCATTGCTGGTTACGTCCTTCGTCGTCGTCTTCGCCATGCCGGCGGTAATGGTCACCTCGACCTTCCTCATCCTCGACCGGCTCGTCGGCACGCATATCTTCAACCCGGCGGAAGGCGGCGACGCGCTGCTGTTCCAGCATCTTTTCTGGTTCTTCGGACATCCCGAAGTCTACATCATCTTCCTGCCGGCGACAGGAATGGTGTCCGCCATCATCCCCGCCTTCGCACGGCGCCCGGCCTTCGGTCATCTCGGGCTGGTTCTGTCGCTCATCGCGGTCGGTTTCCTATCGTTCGGCCTCTGGGTCCACCACATGTTCGCGACCGGGCTGCCGAAACTGGGGGCCAGCTTCTTCACCGCCTCGAGCATGATGATCGCAATCCCCAACGGCGTTCAGATCTTCTGCTGGCTGGCGACTCTCTGGGACAGCAGACCCGTGATCCGCACGCCGCTGCTGTTCGTCTTCGGCTTCTTCTTCACCTTCGTCATCGGCGGACTGACTGGCGTCATGCTTGCCTCCGTGCCGCTCGATCTGCAGGTGCACGACACTTATTTCGTCGTCGCTCACTTCCATTACGTGCTGATCGGCGGCTCGGTCTTTCCGCTGCTCGGAGCTGCCTATTTCTGGTTTCCCAAAGTCACCGGCCGCATGATGAGCGAGCGCCTCGGGCGTTGGCACTTCTGGCTGGCGATGGTCGGCTTCAACGCGGCCTTCTTCCCCATGCATATCGCCGGCCTGTGGGGCATGCCGCGCAGGGTCTACACCTATCCGGCCGAGCTCGGCTGGGGGAACATCAATTTCTTCATCAGCGCCGGCGCGGTGCTCTTCTTCCTGAGCTTCGTGCTGTTTGCCTTCAACCTCGTCCACAGCGCATTGAGGGGTACGCCTGCCGGCGACAGTCCCTGGGACGCCGGCACGCTCGAATGGGCGACGTCCTCGCCGCCGCCCAGCTATAATTTCGCGCGCATTCCGATCGTGACGAATGTCGAGCCGCTCTGGGCCGAACGCGAGGCGCTCCCGGTCGCGACCGGGCTTCGCGTCGACGTGCGCGAGTTGGTCGTCTCGACGGTGGCGGAAGCCCATCCCGACATCCGCGAGAAATCGGCGACGCCGTCGATCTGGCCGCTGCTGGCGGCGATCGCCGTCGGCGGCACTTTCCTCTACTCGATCTTCACGCCCTGGGCGATCGTGTGGGGCGCCGCGCCGATCGCCATCACCTTGATCGGATGGTTCTGGCCCAAGGGCGATCCGGAGGACGAGGAATGAACCAGCGCCCCGCCATGGATCTTTCCGCCCTCCCGACCTTTGGACATGGCCCGCGCAGCCCGACCTGGTGGGGCACGCTTGGCTTCATGGCGTTGGAGGGCACGGGCTTTGCGCTGGCCGCCGGCGCCTATCTCTATCTCGCGACCTTGTGGCCCAACTGGCGCCTAAGCGCTCCACAGCCCAACCATTGGCCGGGAACGATCGTGACGCTGCTTCTCATCGCCAGCCTGATTCCCAACCACATACTGAACGGCTACGCCAAGCAATGCGCTATCGGACCGGTGCGGATCGGCATGGTGGTGATGTCGCTGCTCGGCATAGCGCCGCTCGTCGTGCGCTGGTTCGAATTTCCCGCGCTGAACATCTACTGGGACACGAACGCCTACGGCTCGATGCTGTGGGTGCTGCTCGGTCTCCACACCACGCATCTGATCACCGATGTCGGCGACACGATCGTTCTGACCGTGCTGATGTTCACGCACCATGGCTACAGCGGCCGGCGCTTCGGCGATGTCGGCGACAATGTCTTCTACTGGGACTTCGTGGTCCTCACGTGGATTCCGATCTACCTGCTCATCTACTGGCTACCGAGGTGGGGCTGAGATGCGCGCGCTGCGGCTGGGCACGTCCTGGGGAGGTTTGTTGTCGGGGCCTTTGGCCTGGGCAATCTCGACGCAGCTGAACTATTCGCTCGTGCACTGGCAGTGCAATCGCCAGGTTCAGGTCGTGCTCCCGGTGGCGCTGTTGCTCGCGCTGTTTTCGCTGCTCGGCGGCGCGCTATCATGGCGGGCGAAGCGGCAAGGCGGCGCCGCCTTCAAGCCTGAGCGCACGCGCAGCACCGAGCGTTTCGTCGCCGATCTCGGCATGCTCGCGGCGCTGCTGTTCGCCCTCGTCATCCTCATGCAGGGCAGCGCCGCGCTTATCCTCGACGAGTGCCTGCGATGAGCCTCGAGGCCTTCTTTTCGACCTCGATCTGCTATGGCGCCGGCGCGCCCGAGGCCGGATGGACGTTGGCGTTTCCCATCACGCTTCCCTTGGCAGTGCTCGCGCTTATTTATGCGCTCGGCGCAAGCCGGCTATGGCGCCGCAGCGGCCGGGGCCGACCGGAACGGCTACGACAGGCTCTGTTGTTCGCGGCCGGTTGGGGCGTGTTGACGGGAGCGCTGGTCAGCCCGATACACGCGCTCGGCGAGCGCGTGTTCTCAGCCCATATGATCGAGCACGAGTTGCTGATGGCCGTAGCGGCGCCGCTCCTTGTCGCCGCCTGCCCCGGCGCGGCCTTGATGTGGGCATTGCCGGCCACACTTCGCAGAGGGACGGGAAAGCTCACCCACGGCAAGGTGCTGCAGGCGCTCTGGGCCCTCGCCGCGCGCCCGCTCAGCGCGACGGTGCTTCATGGGGTCGCGATCTGGATCTGGCATATTCCGGCACTGTTCGAGGCAGCGTTGCAGCAGGGGGTGTTGCACTACGCGCAGCATGCGAGTTTCCTCGGCACTGCCTTGCTGTTCTGGTGGGCGCTTCTGCCACGTTACGGCCGACGGCAAACCTATGGCAGCTCCGTCATGCATCTTTTCTTCACCTCGCTGCATACCGGCCTGCTCGGCGTCCTGTTGCTGCTATCGCCAAAACTCTGGTATCCGGCGAATGCCTCCGGCGCGGCGATCTGGGGCCTGAGCCCGGTCGAGGACCAGCAACTCGCCGGGCTAGTAATGTGGGTTCCGGCCGGCTTGATCTATGGCGGAGCGGCCTTGCTGCTCGCCGGCCTTTGGATAAGCAACAGTGGGACCAGGGAGGCGACGCATGCGCTCCGACCTGGCTAGGCTGATCGGCGGCGCCCTTGCCGCGATCCTCCTGCTGGCCGCCGCAGTCGGCGCGGCGGCCTTATGGACCGACCGGCGCGAGCGCGTCCGGCACGAGTCGGATGTGGCGACCGGCGGCGTGGGCGCACGCGCCATTCCGATCATGACCGCGAATGGCTGTTCCGGCTGCCATACGATTCCCGGCGTGCCGGGAGCGCAAGGCCAGGTCGGGCCGCGCCTCGACGGCAGCCTAGCCGGCCGTGTCTATATCGGCGGCGTGCTGGCGAACAATCCGGAGAACCTGATCCGCTGGATCCGGTCGGCAAGGGAAATCAACCCGCACACCGCCATGCCGTCGACAAGGATCACCGAGCAGCAGGCCCGCGATATCGCGGCCTATCTCTATGCCCTCAGATAATCAGCCTTCGCCGCCGCGCCGGGACCACAAGCCGCGGCCTGGATCGTAGCCGACCACCGCCGCCAGGAAGAATGCCCCAAGGCAGGCGACAACGACGAGCATGGAAACCACATCGAACCGCAGGTAGAGCGCGAAGCGGATCAGTTCGACCGCCGAGCTGAATGGGTTCCAGGCGGCGATCGTCGCCAGCGCCGGGCCGGCTTCGGCGAGCCGCCAGATCGGATAGAGCGCCGTCGAGGCAAAGAACATCGGGAAAATGACGAAGTTCATCACGCCGGCGAAGTTCTCCATCTGGGTGGAGATCGAGGACACCAATAGGCCGAACGCACCGAGCATCAGACCCGACAGCACGAGCGCCGGAAACACGGCAACATAGCCCAGGATCGGCGGCCGCACGTCCCAGAAGCGCGCCACGAAGAGGAACAGGTAGACCAGCGGCAGGCCGACGATCACGCTGGCCAGCAGGCGCGCGGCAAGCAGGTACCAGCGCGGCAAAGGTGCCGTCAGCAGCAGGCGCATGCTGCCCATCTCGCGGTCGTAGACCATGGCCAGCGAGCTTGCCATGGCATGAAACAGCAGCATCATGGCCACCAGCCCGGGCACAACATAGACCTCGTAGAGGACATAAGTCTGGTAAGGCGGCGTGATCGACAGGCCGAGTACCGAGCGGAAGCCGGCAGCGAAGATCGCCAGCCAGACAAGCGGACGGACCATCGCGGAGAACAGGCGCGCGCGCTGCCGCAGCGTGCGCAGCATTTCCCGCTGCAAGATGCCGTGGAGCGCCCGCAATGCGTGATGCGTCTTCATGGCGACCCCGTCAGCGAGGCGAATGCCTCCGCGATGCTTTCGACCCCAAGCTCGGGAGAAATGCGATCAGCGCGACCGGCCCAGCGCACCCTGCCCCGATCCAGCACGACGATGTCGTCATCGGCTCCCACTTCTTCGAGGAAATGCGTCGCCCACACAACGGCAATGCCGCGCTCGCGGCAAAGCTCTCTCACATGCCGCTCGAGCGCGCGCCGTCCCGGCACGTCGAGCCCGGCGGTCGGCTCGTCGAGCAGCAGCAGGCGCGGACCATGCATCAGCGCCCTTGCGATCTCCACGCGTCGGCGCTGACCGCCGGACAGCGCGCGGGCGGGATGATCGATCCTGTCCAGCACTCCCAGGCGGCTGAGTTCCTCCCTGGAGCGCTCCTTGCTCAGGTCTGTAGGAAGCCCGTGCAGGGCCGCGTGGTAGCGCAGGTTCTCCCCCACCGTCAGGTCGAGATCGAGCGTCGGCAGTTGGAAAACGATGCCCATTTGCGCGAGCGTGGCGGATGGGTTCGCCTCCATCGCCTGGCCAAAGACATGCACAGCTCCTGCCCGCGCGTGATAGAGACCAGTGATCAGCGAGAACAAAGTCGTCTTGCCGGCCCCGTTGCGTCCAAGCAGGACGCACATCCTCCCTTCAGCCACAGCGAACGAGACCCCCTGGAGAACCCGCCGGCTTCCGAAACTGTGGCCCAGATCCTCGACCGACAAGGCGTTCATGGGCCGATCACGACGCTCCATGGGCCGCGCCCCACCGGCAGCGATTTCACCACTTCCTGATTCTCCAGGTCGATGAAGGAGATATCGCCGGAGTTGCCGTTGGCGCTGATCAGGCGCTTCTGGTCGTCCGAGAGCGCAACATGCCATGGCCGCTGGCCGACAAGGTAGAGGCGCCGGACCGTCAGTGTCTTGGTATCGACCTCGGCAATCCTGTTGGCCGGACCGAGCGCTACATAGGCGTTATCGCCGTCGCGCGAAATTAGGATACCGACCGCCTGCACGCCCTCGCGCCGAATACCCGGCACCTCGAACTCGATCTTGCCCGTTTGAGCGCGCGTCGCGGCGTCGAACACCGTGGCGGTGCCGCGGATTTCGGACGACACCCACAATTGCTTGCCGTCCGGCGAAAACGCGGCCGCGCGCGGCCGCGTGTCGATGAGCAGATTGTCGATGAGCTCGAGCGTGGCGGCATCGATAAGATGAACCATGCTCGTGGTCTCGGAGGTGCAGGCGACCGTTCGGCCGTCGGCACTAACCGCCATACCTTCCGGCTCGACCCCGACATCGACGGTGCCGATAACCTTGGCCGCCGCGATATCCACGACCGAAACCAGATTGTCGTTCTCATTGGCCACAAAGAGCCGTTTGCCATCCGGGTGGGCGATGAAGAATTCCGGATCGGCGCCGGAAGGCAATCGACCGACCACCTGCCGCTTGGCGAGATCGACCATATCGATGCGGTTATCGTCGCCTTCGGCAACGAATAGCGTCTTCTTGTCGATCGAAAGCGCCATTCCGCGCGGACGCCGGCCGACTTCGATCGTGTCCTGAAGGGTCATGGTCGCCCCGTCGACGACCGCGACGGTGTTGTCCTGCTCGTTGGAAACGTAAATCGTCTCTGCCCTGGCGGAAGGAGCGAGGACCAACATCGAAAGGACGAGCGCGATCAGAACTTGCACGTGCTCTCCTCCAGATCGATGCCCAGAGTGTCGAGCGTCGTACGCTGGTGCAGGAAGCCCGGCTGTGGCGAGCTCGAGACGATCAGGCGAGGACCAGCGATAAGGATGGGCTGGCGCATCTGCCCGTCCCACTGACGGAAACTCAGCCCCTGTCCCTTGAAGCCGGCGAGAAGGAAATCGTCGCTGCGCAGATAGTTTCCGATCGCGGTCGGATCGAGACTGTGCAGCCGCGTTGCCGCCTCGCCAATGCTTCTGACGGCAAGCCAGGCGGCGTAGTCGCTGGGCAGCATCCAGCGCCCGGCGAGCTTGTGGAAGCGATCCTGGAGCTGCGTGGCGCCCCACTCCTCGTTGACCGCACTCCAGCCGGTTGCGACCAGCCCTTGCGTCCCGGCCACCGGCCTCGGAAGAGCGGTGCGCCCCTCGAGATAGGCGCCGAATTCATCCGCTTCATCGGCAGCAACCAGAACATCATAGTCGCTGACTTGCGTGGCGGCCGGGATCTCGGTCTGCAGCGTGACGTGCCCCGTGTCCGCGCGGCCATTGGCGGGCCGGAACGTCCAGGGCTGGTCGACGGTGATTTCCGCTCCGAAGCGCGTCGCGGCGCGCCGGAAGGCAGCCGCCATCGCCTGATCCTGCGGATGCGGGCCGACCAGCAGGAACCAGTGCTGCCAGCGTTTCCAGATCAGATATTGCGCCAAGGCGTCGGCGAGCATGGCGTGGCTCGGAATTGTATGCAGCACGTTCTTGCGGCAATCCTCCTGACGCAGGCGATCATCGGGCGCGCGGCTGTTGAACAGCGTCATCCGCTCGGCGCCAGGAGCTGCGCTCGCCTGCAGCAATTGGAGGGCATCCAGATCGGCAACCACAAAGCTGATGCGGGCGGCGGCGAATTCCTTGATTGCTTCGGCTGGCGTCTCGCCGGGCTTGAGGATGACTTGCTGCAACCGGAATTGCTGGCCGAGAAAGCGGCCGGTGCTGGCATCGTCGGCGATGCCGAGCCGGGCACCTTGCAGGCCGTCGTCGGTGACGACCTCGTCCAGCGGCCCGAGGGGCAGAGGTGGTTTGCGCTGTTCGCCGAGATAGCCGATCACCAACGTCTGCGGCTCGGCCAGACCGGGCAGGGCGATGGCGAGCAGCATGAGAAACGTCAGCGCCAGCCGCATCCGGCTCAGGTCGGGCAAGCCAAGTCGGATGTTCAATATCGGCATGGGCACTCCAGGATGGGAGCGACCCTAATGTTTTGAAAGAAGGAATGTTCCTGGATTCATGCCAACCGGGCCCGCCCCATTCAACCATCGGGGCGGGCCCCGCCTTCGACCGGTAGAGGGAGGACCGACCGCGACCCTAACAGCTGGAAATGCGGATTGTTCCTGGCAGTGGTCTGTCCCAAGTCAGCGTTTCGCGCTGTCGCTGTCGGCGTCCGCCCGCGTCAGGAACTTTTGCGTGACTTGCGGCAGGTTGCTCTTCAGCCACTCGGCCATGGCTTCTTCTTCGCGCAGGTTCTGTTCGCAAACACGGGCAATCTCAGCCTCGCCCGCGGCGTTGGCCGCGGCGATGAGGATCGTATAGGACGCGATTTCCATGTGCTCGAACGTGTAGCTCGCCAGAGAGCCTTTCATGACTTCGTCGCCGGCGAAGACGCCGCTGATCGACTGCGCTGTAGCGGTCAGCTTGCCGCCTGCGTCTTTCGACATGGAGGAACCTTCATCGAGGCCATCTAGGCAGGTTTTCAGCCGCCTCGCCTGCTCTTTCGTCTCTTCCAGATGGCTGCGAATTCGCTCGCTGAGTTCAGGGTAGCTCTCAATCCGGCTCAATTGCCCCGACAGCATCGTCTCTGCCTGTTCCTCCATGGCGTGAGCGTCCCTCAGCCATTGGACAAGCCATTCGCGCGATTCAGCCATTGCGGTGTCTCCATCTATCTGACGCCGCCCGAACCGAGGGAGGCGCGCATTGTTCCTTGAGTGTTGAAAAAGCGGCTACGATTTCCCGGACGAGGACGCGTCGGAATCGGAAAGTTTCTCGCGCACCGATTCGTCGGCCTTGTCGGCCGCGGCTTTGACGACCCCGCCGACCTTGTCGGCCAGCGTGCCCTCGCTCGATGCCTGCCGCTCGGCTTCGTCGCTTGCCGACTGGTAGGCTTCCGCCGCGACTTGCGTTGCGGTGTCGAGGCCTTCTTTCAAAGTGTCTTCGGCACTATCCCGAAGCCTCTCGCGATAGGTGCCCAATCGCTCGTCCTCGACCTCTGTGTGCGGCAGCATGGCGCCGATGGCAGCTCCGATGGCGAGGCCGACGGCAGCCACTGCGAGAGGCTGGTCCTCAAGCAGACTATGTGCCGAGCGGCTGGCACTTGTTGCCATATCGGCCGCAGCCGCCGCCGAGCTCGCCAGTGTGTCGGCTGCGCTGCTTGCCACGTTCGACACTGTGCCGGCGGCTTCGTTAGCCATTCCCGAGACAGTTCCGGCCGCCCCGCTGGCCGCTTCGGCGACAGCGCCTGCCGCATCCGAGGCGGTCGAACCCATTCCAGCGCCGAACGCTCCATGATCGAGGCCAAGACCGCGCCGCGTCACACCATCGGTACCAGCCGGGGTGGCGGAGGCACCACTGCCCAACATCAGCCAGGCCAGGCCCGCGCCGATCACCGTCAGCGGCAATGGATTGTCCCGAACCTGGGCCTTCAGGTTGTGAAGCATTTCGGAGCCCGCGCCGCCTCTGAAATGCCCGGTGAATTCGTCAAAGAGCTGCCCTGGGGTCATCTTGTCGCGAATGGAGTCTGCGGTCGCCACCACTCTTGCGCGCGTGGCTTCCGCTTCGCGTTCGAGCTCTGCTGCGGATCTCTCGGTCATCTCGCTTGTTCCTTGATCACGTTCACGTCACGCTTGAGCTGTTCCTGTGTACGGTCCGGCGCGAGCTCGGAAGGCGCCATGCTCGCCATGCCGGTCCGCAACAGGATCACGCCAAGCACGGCCACGACCACGCCCACGAGCAAAGCGGACCACCCGGCGCCCAGACCAAGGCGGGCCAGAGCGATAACGAGCGCCTGCAACAAAACCAGCAGCGCAGCGAGCAGACATATCGCGCCGCCCAGCACCTCGACGGCGCCTGCGCCAGCCTTGGTCGCGTTCTCCGAGATCTCCGCTCTTAGGAGCCTCGCCTCCGTTTGCACGAGCGTGCTCACCTGTTGCGCCAGATCGGCGACCAATGTGCCGAGACTTGGATTATCGTGAGTGCTCATTTCTTCAGCTCCGCTGCCTTGCCGGGTATGCCGCCGTCGGAACCCCAATTTGAGGGAGCGCTATCCCGTCGTGCACTCCTTCCCAGGCCGGTTTGTCCGGAATGTCCAGACTTGGCTGCGGCCTGCGTCGGGCGGCGCGTGCCGGGCGGCGAAGCCTTCATGAAGCGGCCGAGTGCCAATCCCGCCAAAACCGAACCGGCAAGAAGCGCTCCAGGATTCTCGCGGCCAAAGGACTGAACGTCTTCGAGCACTTGTCCGAACGGCTTCTCCCTCAACGAGGAGGACAGCCGCTCCAGCCCGCTTGCGGCCTCCTGCATGAACTTCGAGGCCGCACTCTGGTCGCTGTTAGCCAAGTGATCGCTCGCGGCGCGCAGGGCGCCGCCGAAAGCGGCCAGGCTCGATCCGATATCGCGCTGCGTCTGCTCCGCTTTTTCGGAGACGGCCTGCTGGGCTTCGGCGGCATACGCTCCAGCCCTGCGGGCGACCTCGTCGCCGGCATCGTGGAGAGCTTCGCCGGCGCTTTGCGTTTCTTGCCGGATTCGGTCGGAAACTTCGTCCTTGGCTTTGGCAAAGTCGGCGGACTCAGGGCCCCGATCATTCTCGCGCTGCATGGTGCCTCCTAGTGAAAGCCGAGGAAGGAAAGCACTGCCAGCACGACGACGATCAGACCAATGAGATAGATGACACTGTTCATGGTGCAGCCTCCTCGATTTAGTTCGAACTTCCTGCCGGCTACGATGTTCCCCTGGACGAGCAGCTTTTTAGCGAGTTCTCATTTGCCCATGGGCTTTGCCTTCAAAGCGGCAAGCTTCTCGTCTGGGCAAAGCAGCCTGGGGCGTGTCGGATCGGAAATTTCGATCTTGTCCCAGGGAATGCGATAAAGGCCCTCGCGGCGCCTCAGCGCGAAGAAGTCGAGCAATGCAGCGCCGACAGTCGAAGCGGACAAGCGCTCCAATGCGGCGAAGATGCCGACATGAAATTCGGTGGCGACGAGGTCGTCGCCGTCCCGCTCCGCGACGATCTCTTCGATATAGCCGATGCTCCTGCCGCGCTCGGAGAATACGGGCCTGCCGGCAAGATGCTCGAAATTTACAGTCCCCATCCTCGCCCAGATGAGCTGGTAGCCGAACAATGCACCGGCCTGCGCCGCCGTCGCCATCGAGCCGACCTCCAGGAAGCCGCCGACGCTGGTCACGACACCGAGTGAAATTTCAAGCAGCTTCTTCATTGCTGCTGCGCAAAATACTGGCGATAGGCCACAGCGAGATCGCCTTGCGCGGCCCGAAGCTCCTGTTGCGCCTGACCGACCTGGGCATCCTGTTCGGCCTCGACCGCGTCCTTGGCCCGCCTTGCCGCATTCGACAGCCGGGTAACAGCCGCTACCAACGAATCTCGCTTTCCCCGGTCGGAGGGAGACGCCGATTCCACTTGCCGGCCGGCGGCGAGTGTCTCGGCGAAGGTTTGCAATGCAGAGGACGCATAATGGGACGGCGCGGCGCCGGAGAGCCAGGCGCCGCTCACCAGCACTGCCGCCTGCGCCGTCGAGGCCGCAAGCTTCGATTGCTGGTCAATCGTTTCAGACGAGGAGCAAGAGGCAAGCGCCAGCGCCAGCAGGGGCAGGAAGGCCCGGCTCGGCCGGGCAACGGTGCGCAACATCTTCCCCTCGCTGCAATCGCATCAAATCCCGAAGATCAAGCCGCAGCCACGCGAAAGTTCCTCCGTGTTCGGGTTTTGCGCCGCCGATTGCCTGTTGCAGGGCGCGCGCGAAGATCGGGTTCGGCTTTTCCATCCTGACCGGGAATTGCAATTTCTTTGTCGGTAAAATGCGTAGCTGGTTCTCCGTTGGAAGCCAGCCGAATCTCGGCCGTATTACTCTGTTCCGCGGACCGCGCACCTAATCATGTCGTGCGAGCCGGTTGCTTCGCCATGTCACCAATGTTGGCAAGAGCCGCAACCTTGTCGATCATCGCTAGGATCACCTGCGGATTGCTTTGATGCACCATATGTCCCGCATCCAAAACGATTTCTACGAGCGAGTGGCTTATCTCTGATTGCAGCCGCAGCGCCTCGGCCTTGGCATCGAACAGCTGGTCGCCCGCGCCGGCAATTATCCCGACAGGGACGGCGATGTCGGCATATCGGCGATTTGGGAAGAGTGCCGATACCAGCATCAGAAAGGATTCAGCGGATATGGAGCGCAGCTGCGAGGGCCGGCTCGCCAATCCTCTTGTCATCGCCGCAAAAGGCATCGCGACCGTTGCCGGATGAAAAATCTGCTTCATCGCCCAATGCCAGTTCAGCCTGACCAGCGAAGGCAGCAAAGCGTGGCGCAGCACCGTCCCGAGAAGTGGAACCGCCGGCAGCGCGGAGATGGCAAGGGCCAGTCTCGGCGACGGGTAATGATAGCCGGCGACGACAACGACGCCAGCTACCGACCGGCGATGCCGACGCGCCATCTCGAGCGCCACCGCTGCACCCCAGGAATGGCCGACAACCATGTAGCGCCCGATGCCGAGTTTCGCGACCGCGGCATCGATGACGTCGGCCTGGGCAGCTGCGGTCCAAGGTCTGCCGGCCGGGCGTGGACTCATGCCGAAGCCGGGCCTGTCGAAGGCAAGTACGCGATATCTGGCGGCGGCTCTGCCGAAGATGCCGCTTGTCGTGAAGTCTTCCGCCGAGGCGCCATTGCCGTGCAACAGCAGAAGCGGTTGCCCATTGCCCGCCTCCAGGAAATGCAGCTTCGTTCCCCGGAGATGGATGAAGCGCCCGAGCGGACGTGCGGCCAACGCCCGTCGCGCAAGCTGGCCATTGTACAGGGACAAGCCAACCGCTGCCGCCGCAAGCAACAGAAGCAGGTTCTTCCTGAACTTTGCCGTCATCGTTGGAAATCAGGCGGTGTGGCGGAGCAGGCGACTTTACAGCCGCCCTGCTCGCTATCAGGCCGACCCTTTCTGAGGCAGCTCGGTCTCTTCCTCGACTTGGTCGCGCAGGCTCTGCTCGGCCTCCTTCTTATCAGCCCCGGCCGACGGCTTTTGCCGGGCGAGCTCGCGATCCACAATCTTGCGCGAGCCTTCAACCGGATCTTCCTGCGGCGAATCCCTGTCCGCTCCTGTTTGCTGGCCGGTCCGATCGCTGCTTGGGGTTGATCGCGCGGGATCGTCGTTTTGGCGGGGCTTCGTCATTGAGCACCTTCTCCGCTTTCATCGGATGTCTGCTGACTTCCGGGCAGGTTGGAAGCCGGCCAAACCTCTGTGGCCGGCCTTTGTTCCGTGGGCAGCGGGATCGACCTCGTTACTGCTCCGCAGCCGGGAGAAGCAACAGCCTCTTGCAACAAATGTGGTTGAGGCTGAACCGCTGCACTTCTACGAGTGCGGCAAGCGTCCGGTTGCGTCCTGCGTCCGCCTCGCGAGGAAGGAACCATGACGCGCCACTCTTAACTCAGTCTTTTGGAATTCGAAGCGCTAACGCAGGCAGCTTCGAAACTGTCGAAGGATCACGGCGGAACGCTGGAAAGCTTGGTGACCTCCCTGTTCGAAGCGCTGCGCGAAGGAGAGACTTGCCCAAAGACGGTTCTGGACGCGGTAATTTCGACGCTGACCAAGGAGAACCGCTAGACTAGACAGCCGGCTTGCCGGAGCCCTCGGCATCATCCTGTTCAGGCTCGACATCTTCCAGGGCATCGATGACAGGCGCCAGCGAATTCTCGTGATCAGCACTGGATTCCGACCCTCTGTTTTCCTCGCCGGCTTTGTCTAGTGCACGTTGGATCGCGTCCTCAATGTTGCCCACCTCCTGCTCGCGCACCTCGCGACCGTAGCCGGCGGCATCGGCGTCTTGCTCGAATTGCTGCGCCAGCATCGCAACGCTGATCTCGGTGTCGGTCGGCAAGTTGCCGACATTCTCTTCCAGCCAGCTTCGCAGGAATTCCTTTGTCGCGTTCATGGAGCACCTCCTCCTCGACGCGAGATAACTGGACGATGACGCCGATGTTCCGTAAATCCGAAACGGCGGGGAATGGACGGATCGCTGCACGGTGGGGAGCTTGAACACTCTGAGGAGACACTCGATGGCTTTCCACGGCGAGAGCGCTTGAAACGAGGGGGACGTTCCCGCCTCGAGCTAGGTTCCAGCCCAACGTATCCAGCGGGAACCCGGATTGCGCTCAGCCGTTCGCAGGCATGGCAACATTGCAGCTTCGAGAAGCGCTGACCAAAGTCGGCACACTGACGTCCCGACCGGCGGCCTTTTTGATTTTGGGCGGCTACACTCTTGCTTGGTACGTCTTCGAGCGGGAGACACTTGACTGGCACGGCGCCGCGACGCTGATCACCTGGGCAATGACGCTGTTTATTCAAAGGGCCGAGCATCGCGACACCCAAGCATTGCAGGCGAAACTCGATGAGCTGATCAAGGCGAACGCCAAGGCTCGCAACGAGATCGCCGGAATGGACGACAAAGAGCCGGAGGAAATCGAGCGGATGCGCGATGTCGGACGAGGCGGAAGTTGACGTCTCCTCAACCGGACTGCCTTCGGAGCTAAGTCGTTGTGAGCACGGCGCCAGCGATGATGACACTCTTGTCGGAACTTCGGGTCTCCGGGCGGATTAGGAAGAGTGCCGCAGGCGCATCCCTACACCCAAGGAGGACCTAAGATGCCGAAAAAAGCTTCGTCCGCGACTTCGAACGGCTTGGAAAGCCTGTTCCTGGACGGACTAAAAGACATTTATTACGCTGAAAAAAAGATCCTGAAGGCTTTGCCAAAGCTGGCGAAAGCAGCACAGTCCGAAAAGATAAGCGCCGCTTTCGAAAAGCACCTCAAGGAAACTGAAGACCAGGTGGACCGCCTGGAACAAGTCTTCGACATGCTCGGCAAGCCGGCCAGGGGCAAGACCTGCCCTGCTATCGACGGCATGATCGAGGAGGGCTCGGAAATCCTCGAAGAGTACAAGGACGAGCCGGCGCTTGACGCAGGGCTGGTTGGCGCCGCGCAAGCGGTCGAGCACTATGAAATCGCGCGCTACGGCACGCTGATCGCATGGGCCGAACAGCTCGGTCTCAAGGATGCTCTTCCGCTGCTCCGACAAACGTTGAAGGAAGAATCGGCAACCGACGAGGCGCTCAACGCTCTTGGCGAGAGCGACGCCAATCAACGTGCTTTGCAGGCGGCCTAGCAAAGTGGACCACTTGGCCCTAACGGCCGTCGATCTTATGGTTGCAGAAGGAGAACTCGATGAAGAAGACCTGGAAGAAACCAACCATGTGTCAGGTGGCGGCGGGCTTCGAGATATCGCGATATCTGCCTGCTGAAATCCGGCCGAAAAAGTAGCCCGTGAATTTGCATGCCCTGCTCGACGGGGCATGCAATTCTTTGCGATATCAGAAGACGCGGACGCAAATCGACCGCAGCCGTAAAAGTGGCGCCGGTCAGTTGGCCCGCTGGGCATGCATTGCCATGCGCGTGAAGATCGTCGGATCGGCGGCGGGAGGCGGCTTTCCGCAGTGGAATTGCAATTGCCGCCTGAGCCGCGCGGCTCGCAGGGGCATGCCCGGCGTGCGTTCGCGAACCCAATCATCCATCGCCGTATCGGCGGATGGGACAGGTTGGGTCCTCTTCAACGCGTCGCCCGACATCCGCCAGCAGATTGCGCAAGCGTCCGAGCTGCAGCCCGCGGCCGATGCACCGCTGCGCTCGACGCCTATCCGCGCGGTGGTGCTGACCAATGCCGACGTGGACCATATCGCCGGCCTGCTCAGCCTGCGTGAGCGGCAGCCTTTCGCGATCTATGCGACCGCGCAGGTGCTCGCGACACTGGCGGCCAATTCGATCTTCAATGTCCTTGATCCGGCGATCGTGCCACGGCGTCTCTTGGCGCCGACACAGGAGATGGCTATCTGCGGCGCGGACGGCCACCCGACCGGCGTGATCGTCCGCAGCTTTCCGGTGCCGGGCAAGATAGCGCTCTACCTCGAGCAAAGAGGCGATCCCGCCGCCGATTTCAGCTCGGACACCGGCGACACGATCGGCGTCCGCATCAGCGAGACCGGCGGTCGCGGCGCGGTTTTTTACATTCCGGGCTGCGCGCGCATCGATGCCGCGCTGCGCGCGCGCCTGGCCGGTGCTGCCTGCCTTCTGTTCGACGGCACCGTCTACACGGACGACGAGATGATCACGGCCGGCGTCGGCCAGAAAACCGGCGCGCGCATGGGGCACATCGCAATGTCCGGAGAAGCAGGTTCTATCGCCGGCCTGGCCGATGTGAAGATCGGTCGCCGTATCTTCATCCATATCAACAACACCAATCCTGTTCTGGACGAGAATTCCGCCGAACACGCGGCGGTCAAGGCGGCTGGCTGGGAAGTCGCCAGCGATGGCATGGAGCTTGAATTGTGAGCGATTTCCACGACGCGGCCCGAGGCGGACTGTCCAAGAGCGAACTCGAGGGCGTGCTGCGGCAGGTCGGCGACGAGCGCTATCATAACCGCCATCCTTTCCATCACAGAATGACCGGGGGCGCCCTGTCGAAGGCAGAGATGCAGGCCTGGGCTCTGAACCGCTATTGCTACCAGGCCGTCATTCCGCGCAAGGACGCCATGATCCTCGCGCATGCCGAGGATCCGGAGTTCCGTGCCGCCTGGCGCAAGCGCATCGAGGACCATGACGGCCAGGACGGCCGGAGCGGCGGCATCGCGCGCTGGCTTCACCTGGCGACCTCGCTTGGACTCGATGCCGAAGCGGTCAAGAGCCAAAGGCTGGCGCTGCCGGCGACCCGTTTCGCCGTCGGCGCCTATCTTTCCTTCTGCACGAACCATACGCTGCTCGAGGCGGTCGCGTCATCGCTGACCGAGATGTTCTCGCCGACCATCATCGGCGAGCGAGTACCGGCGATGCTGGCCAGATACGACTACATCACCGAGGACACGCTGGCCTATTTTAGCCAGCGGCCCGAACAGGCGGCGCGCGACGCCGACTTCGCCCTTGCCTATGTGCTCGCCCATGCCGACACGGCCGAGCGCCAGCAGCAGGCGATCGATGCGCTGGTGTTCAAATGCGACATACTCTGGGCCATGCTCGATGCCCTTCAGCATGCCTATGGCGCGCCGGGAAACATACCGCCCGGTGCCTTCCGCCCGGAGGCGGCGCCATGACGGCACTACGGGAAAGAGCCATCGTGTCGTTGCGGTCGGCGCCATCACTGCCCAGGTATGTGCGCATCCAGTACGATCCCGTGCGGCAGGCCTTCGCGGTGCTTTCGCCGGAAAAGGTATTCTGGCCGAACGAGATCAGTCTCGACATACTGCGCCGCTGCGACGGCCGGTCCATCGTCGAGCGCATCGTTGCCGATCTTGCGGCCGACTATGACGCGGATCCGGAGGACGTGGCGGCCGACGTCATCGCCTTCCTGCAGGAATGGTCGGACAAGCTTTTGGTGAAGCTATGAGTGCGCCCCTCCTGCCTCCGATCGGCATGCTGGCGGAACTGACGCATCGCTGCCCGCTGCAGTGCCCTTATTGCTCCAATCCGCTCGAGCTGCTGAAGGCCAACCACGAGCTCGACACGCAGACCTGGCTCGATCTGTTCTCGCAGGCCGCCGATCTCGGTGTCCTGCAGGTGCATCTTTCCGGCGGCGAGCCGACGCTGCGTCGCGACCTCGAGCAATTGATCGCCGGGCTTTCGGCGCGCGGCGTCTACACCAACCTCATCACCGCCGGCGTCGGCATTGCCGAGGGCCGCATCGAGGCCTTTGCCGAAGCCGGTCTCGACCACCTGCAACTAAGCTTCCAGGGCGCCCGTCCGGCGACCACCGACCGTATCGGCAACCACCGGGGCAGCCACGAGAAGAAGCTGGAGACGGCACGCCGCGCCCGCGCGGCCGGGCTGCCCCTCACCATCAACGCGCCGGTCCATCGTCACAACATCGAGGAAGTGCCGGAATTCATCGATCTCGCCCTCTCCTTGGATGCGGAGCGGCTGGAGATCGCCAATGTCCAATATGCCGGTTGGGCGCTCGCCAACCGCGACAGGCTGATGCCCGACCTGGCGGCGGTCAACCGGCAAGCGGACATCGTCACGGCGGCGCGCGAAAGGCTCGCCGGCATCATGAACATCGATTTCGTCACGCCGGATTATTTTGCCGTGTATCCCAAGCCATGCATGGGGGGCTGGGCGCGCGACGCCTTGATGGTGGCGCCCGACGGCACCGTGTTGCCGTGCCATGCCGCCCAGACCATTCCCTCGCTGCGCTTCGAGCGCTTCGGAGACCGCAGGCTCGCCGAAATCTGGACCGACTCACCGGCATTCAACGCCTTCCGCGGCACCGACTGGATGCAGGAGCCGTGCCGAAGCTGCGAGCGGCGTGAGATCGATTGGGGCGGCTGCAGATGCCAGACGTTGGCGATTGTCGGCGATGCCGCTGCAACAGATCCGGTGTGCATCAAGTCGCCGATCCACAAGCGAATGGCGATGCTGACCGACGCCGCGCAGGCAGCGCCGGAGGGAAATGAAAGCTTCATTTTCCGGCGGATCGGCGCCACAACCCCACGTGACGCGCGCACTGATCATGGCCCCCGATGACGGCCCACCCAAGAATGTTCGGCGGCGGACCACTTCGACGCAACGTCCTATGACGCTTCTCACCGGCCAACCAGGTGCAAGAGCGGCAACGATTGTGAGACCGTGAGAGTTGCTGAATATATCGCCCTGCCGGTTTCATCATGGACCGAGATCGCCAGGGTCTCATCGAGGTCGCTCTCAGCCATTTCGTCGACGGCGATGTCGTGCAGCGTCTTAAGCGCTTCTCGTCGCATGTCGCGCAGGCTGTCCAGTTCAACCCACGCATCGGCAAATCGCTGCCCGTTTCTCGTAACTTCGAAAACGTACCGTGGCATTCAGCCATTGTGAGCACTTCGGATGCCAGCGCATTTAAATTTGAGTGATCGCAATGAGCAGAGGGACGAGGTCTCGCAAAAAAGTTGATACCTTGCGCGTAGTAGCAGTCGGACATTTGCTTCATTGGCCAGGTGCTCCGCTTCGCCTGCGACAGCCCAATAGCGATATGTCATTCGCCTCTGCCGGGAGATCACTTGACCGGCCGCCGTGGACCCCCCACTCGCCGTTCGGCGGGTGCTGCTTATTCGCGGCGCGCTCCTTTTCCAGCGCGATAGCCTCTCGACGCTTTGAAGCGACCGTGGCTGGTCCGCTCGGCAAGCTGGCTCTTTCGGGCCAGGTCGGTCCGTTACCGATCTGGCTTAGACCCTCTCCTCAAAGCCATCCAGCTTACGCCAGTCAAAGCTGACACCAATGCCTGGCTCGTCTGGGGCGACTGCCAGCCCATCCTGCAGCCTGAGCGGACGAGTGGTGTACAGGTCGATGTCGAAACTGTGCGCCTCCACCCAACCAGCGTTTGATTGGCCTGCGACCAAACTGACATGTAGTTCCTGCATGCCGTGGCTGCACACCGGAATTCCAGCCTTGCGCGCAAGCTCGGCGACCCGCAACCAGCCTGTGATGCCGCCACAGTTCGACGCGTCTGGTTGGATGTAGGATAGCTTCGACCACGCGAAGGCATGCTCGAACTCCTCGATCACATGCAGGTTCTCGCCCATGGCCAGCGGCATGCCCGTCGCCTCGGCAATGGCAGCGTAGCCCTGGTAATCGTCCGGTATGATGGGCTCCTCGAACCAGAGCAGCTCGTAAGGCGCGAATGCTTTCGCCGCTTCGATCGCCCGATGAATGTCGAGCGCGTAATTGGCGTCCACCATGAACGGGGTGTGCGGCCCGATGCGCTCGCGGATCGCCTTAACTCGGGCGACATCCTCCGCGAGGTCGTCTTTGCCGACCTTGATCTTCACAGCATTGAACCCGGCGGCGAGATAGGAGTCGATGCTCGCCAGCAACTGATCGAGGGAGAAGTTCAGGTCGATGCCGCCGCGATATGCCTTGGCTGTCTTGCCGGCCCTGCCTGCCATTTCCCAGAGTGGCCGGCCGATGCGCCGGCCCTGCAGATCCCAGAGCGCTATGTCGAGCGCAGAAATCGCAAAGGACGCGATGCCGCCGCGTCCAACATAATGGATGTGCCATAGCATCCCATCATGGAGCGCCTCGATGTCGGTCGCGTCCCGTCCTTTCAGGAACGGCGCCAGATCGTGCACGATCATGGCTCCGATCGCATGCCCACCTTTACCTCCAGTGTAGGTGTAACCAGTCCCTTCGCTGCCGTCCGCCAGCCTCAGGGTCGCTGTCACCAGCTCAAAATGCGTGTGAGCACCATGCTTGGCGTCGGTCATTACTTCACGCAGCGGCACCCGGAAAAGCCGAACCTCTACGTCCGTGATTATTGTATCGCCCATTGCGAGGCTCTCGTCGTCTGGCCTATTTTCGTCATACCATAATTGCACTCTATCGGGCTGATCGCAACCAGATCGGTGATCCACCGCGCTTTTGGTCCGATGATAACTCGCTGGACCTTGTGCTTTGGTCCGATCTGCGCATTAATGACTGCGTGAAGTGGAGGACGGCTTGTTAAGTACACCACAGCATCTTGGAACGCGGGCCACGAGCGGAGCTGCTCGCGCGGCAGACGCCATGGTGATTGGAATCGAAGCGGATATCGTCTCCGGCAAGCTCGGTGATGGCAGCTTCCTGCCGGCCGAGCGCGAGTTGATGGCCGAGTACGGGGTTGGCCGCGGCGTGGTGCGTGAAGCGGTCGCTCGCCTGGCAAGCCGCGGTCTTATCGAAGCGCGTCCACGCTTTCGCCCAGTGGTCCGCCGGCCGGGGCTGGACGCGGCGCTCGGCGCTTTGGAAGGTGTTGTCGGCCACCTGCTAAGCGCTCAGGCGGGAGTGAAAAACCTTTACGATACCCGGGTCTTTCTTGAAGCCGCTCTTGCGCGCAACGCCGCCATCCATGCGCGCAAGGACGACGTGGCCACGCTCAGATCAGCGCTCGAGATGAACGAGGCGGCGATACCGGATTCGGAAAAATTCTATGCCACCGACGTAGGATTTCACGCCGTGCTCTACCAGATCACGCGCAACCCGGTGATGCCCGCAGTGCACAAGGCCTTCACCGCGTGGCTGTCGCCGCATTGGATGCGCATGCCCCGATCGCCCGAGCGCAACCGCATCAATTTCCTGAGCCACCGCGAAATCTGCATGGCGATCATCGAGCGAGATCCGGATGGCGCCGAGCGGGCGCTGCTCAATCATCTTTCCGCGGCTTGGGAGTATGTCCGTGGCACATTTGAAATGTCGTGAGGGCCGGAGGGAGGACCGGCGAGAATGACGCAGACTTACGATCATATCGTGGTGGGCGGCGGAGCAGCGGGTTGCGTGGTCGCGGCGCGGCTGGTGAGGGCAGGACGGCGGGTCCTGCTTCTCGAAGCTGGGCATTCGCATCACCACCCGCTGCTCGATATGCCGCCGGGGATCTTCAAGATGATCAATGGCTCGAAGTTCATGCGCTATTACCGCACCGAGCCGCAGCAGCATCTGGATGGACGTCAACACGAAATCTCGCAAGGCAACGTGCTGGGCGGCGGCACCTCGGTCAACGCCCAGGTCTACATGCGCGGCCGTGCCTCGGACTATGACGAATGGGATGAGTTGCTGCGCGGCAACAATGCCGGCATCCGCTGGAACTGGCAGGCGGTGCTGCCCCACTTCACGGGCATGGAAGGCAACAACCGCCTCGGCGGCGAGTTGCATGGCAGCGAAGGACCGTTGCTTGTCTCCGACCCCGGTCACATTGATGATGTTTCGCGTTGGTTTGTACAGGCGGTCCAACGGCTCGGACTGCCCTACAATCATGACTTCAACGGGCCGTCGCAACGCGGAGTGGGCTTCTATCAGTTCATGAACCGGCGCGGGAAGCGCAGCAGCGCTGCCTATGCGTTTATCGAGCCATTGGCTAAGGATCCCAGGCTGACGCTGAGGCTGAATTCTGCCGCGAGGCAGTTGCTGATCCAGAACGAGCGCGCAAAGGGTGTAATCTACACTGACCAATCGGGAACCGAGCACGAGGCCTATGCGGACGGCGACGTGATCGTCTCGTCGGGCGCGCTGGTATCGCCGCAACTCCTTATGCTGTCAGGTATTGGCCCAGCCGAGGAACTTTCCAGACATGACATTGCCTGCGTCGTCGACCTTCCAGGCGTCGGCCAGAACCTGATCGACCATCCGGAAGTGCCGATCATTGCCACAGCAAACGGCCCGTATGGCTACTTCAAGCAGGGCCAGGGTTGGCGGATGATCAAGAACGGCCTGCACTTCAAGCTTTTCGGCGCCGGCACCATCCTTTCGGCTGGGGTCGAGGCCGGGGCTTTTGTCAATCCGACCGACCCGGACGGCGAACCGACGATCCAGGCTTTTTGCGTGCCCCATGTGTACCTGGACCGCGATGTCCTGACCCTGGTCGAGAATACCTACGGCCTCACTGTGACGACCGTGGTCGTCAAGCCGAAGTCCCGTGGCTTCGTGAAGCTGCGTTCGGCAGATCCGAACGACATGCCGGTCGTCTCTCCGCACCTGCTCAAACATCAAGACGACATGAAGCAGATGATTGCCGGCCAGCGCTATTTCCTGAAGGCATTCCACGCGAAGCCACTGGCGGACCGCGTCAAGGCTGTAGCCGTCCCCCGGGAAGACGACCTCAGCGACGCGGCGCTCGAAAGGCACTGCAAGCGCTTCGTCAAAACGAATTACCATCCGGCCGGCACCTGCCGCATGGGCCCGGACAGCGATCGAATGGCCGTTCTGGACGCGGCCATGCGGGTGCGCGGGATAGAGAACCTGCGCGTTGCCGACATGTCGGTGTGCCCTAACATCAACGCCGGCAACACGGCTGCACCCGCCATGATGCTGGGCGACCGCTGCGCCGATTTCATTTTGGAAGCGGGCGCAGTGACTCAATCGAGGGCGGAGTCTGCAAGCGAGCTGACCTAGCCCGCCATAGGCGAGGAATATTCAACGGCGTCAAAACGCGACAACCAAGGAGGAAAGCATGATCATTACCCGTCGGAAATTGTTGGTAGGCTCCGCCGTCGGCGTAGCCGCTCTTACCCTCGCTACACGCGCCTTCGCCGCGCTCCCGCCACTTGCCAAGAAAGACAAGTATAAAGTTGGCTTCGCCCAGACCGAGAGCAACAATCCATGGCGGCTAGCGGAAACCAAAAGCATGCAGGATGAGGCTGCAAAGCTCGGCCATCAGCTCGTTTATACTGATGCCGCCGGATCCTCGGCCAAGCAGGCCTCCGACGTAAACTCCATGATCGCGCAGGGCGTCGACGCGATTTTCCTGCCTCCCCGCGAGGACAAGCCGTTGGTGCCGGTCATCCTGGCCGCGCGCGATGCCGGCATCCCGGTCTTCCTCATCGACCGCGATGTGGATCACACGATGGCCAAGCCTGGCCAGGATTACGTCACCTTCATCGGTTCCGACTTCATCAACGAGGGTAACCGCATTGCAGAATGGGTGGTGAAGAACGCCAATGGAAAATCGAAGATCATCGAGCTGGAAGGCACCACCGGTTCCTCGCCAGCCAACGACCGCAAGAAGGGGTTTGACGACATCATAGCCAAGCACTCGGAATTCAAGATTGTCGCCTCACAGTCGGGTGACTTCGCTCGCGACAAGGGCCGGCAGGTGGCCGAGACGTTGCTGCAGGCGCATCCTGAAGCCGATATCATCTATGCCCATAATGACGAGATGGCGCTCGGCGCGATCGCAGCTCTGGAGGCCGCCGGCAAGACGCCCGGAAAAGATGTGCTGATCGTCTCGATCGACGGCGAAAAGGACGGCGTGCAAGCAATCGTCGATGGCAAGATCGGCGCCATCTGCGGCTGCAGCCCGCTTTTCGGACCGAAGGCTTTCGCCACGATGGCTGACTATGCCGCGGGGAAGCAAATCCCGCCCTTCATCAAGAACGACGACGACTTCTACGATGGCACGAACGCAAAGGATAAGATCAGTACGGCGTTCTGAGTTGTCTGGATAAAGGCGCCTCCCCGCCTCGGCGGGGAGGCTTTTTCGGAGCTTTGCTGATGACGCGGCCGCCGGACGGACCTTCCACGCTGCTTCTCGACATGCGCGACATCCAAAAGCGTTTCGCCGGCATACCGGCGCTGGCGGATGCATCGCTTTCCGTGCGCTCAGGCGAGGTCCATGCCCTGATAGGCCAGAACGGCGCGGGCAAATCAACGCTGATCAAGGTCTTGACCGGATACTACCGCAAGGATGCCGGGCAAGTGCTGTTCGAAGGCGAGCCCTTTGAGGTCCACTCGCCCCACCAGGCACAAGTCAACGGCATCAGCACGATCTATCAGGAGATCAATCTGGTCCCGCTACGGTCAGTGACGGAGAACATTTGCCTGGGTCGGGAACAGCGCCGTTACGGTCTGCTCGACTGGAATGCCATGCACGCGGAAGCCGAGCGCCTGCTGAGCCGCTTCGCAATTGGCATCGATGTTCGCCGTCCGCTTGGCGAGTTCAACACTGCAACACAGCAGATGGTGGCGATCGCCCGGGCTATAGGGTTCTCCGCTCGCCTTGTCATTATGGACGAACCGACCTCGTCCCTCGACGAACGCGAAGTGGGAGTGCTGTTCAGCGTCATTCATCAGTTGAAGGCTGAAGGGGTGTCCGTCATTTTTGTAAGCCACAAGCTCGACGAGTTGTATGAGGTCTGCGACCAGGTCACGATCATGCGCGACGGCCGCACCGTGCGCACCGCCGCGATGAAAGAGATCGGCAAGCTGGAACTTGTTGCAGCTATGCTTGGCCGCGATGTCGCGGCTGTCGAGGGTCACGCCACAGCCTTCGGCGAGCGCGACCGCTCTAGAATCGGGGATGTGATGTTTTCGGCCCGAGGGCTTGGGGCCGGGCAGGCTGTCCGCAATGTGAGCTTCGATCTCCGGCGCGGCGAGATCGCGGGGTTTGCGGGCCTCCTCGGCGCGGGTCGCACCGAAACTGCACGGCTCGTGTTCGGTGCCGATCGGCCAAGCTCCGGCCAGATGACGATGGAGGGTGCCGCGTACCACCCCGACCGTCCCGCCGACGCGATCGCCGCCGGCATGGGCTTCTGCACCGAGGACCGCAAGGGCGAAGGTATCGTGCCGGAGATGACGGTCGCAGAAAACCTCACCCTTGCCTTGCTTCCGAAAATCAGCCGCAACGGCGTGCTGGACGACTCGCGCCAGCGCGAAATCGTCGAGCGGTTCATCCGCGAGCTCGGCATTAAATGCTCCGGACCCAATCAGAAGGTGCGGGAGCTTTCGGGTGGGAACCAGCAGAAAGTGCTGCTTGCCCGCTGGCTGGCGATGAATCCGAAGCTACTCATACTCGACGAGCCGACAAGGGGAATCGATGTGGGTGCCAAGGGCGAGATCCAGCGTCTGATCCGGAGACTTGCAGATCAGGGCCTCGGTGTGCTCATGATCTCGTCAGAGCTGGAGGAAGTGATCGAAGGTGCGGATCGCATATTCGTTCTGCGCGATGGCGTCAGCGTGACCGAGTTGGAAGCTGAAGCCGCTAACGAAGAAAAAGTGCTGACCGCGATGGCGCACGGGACAAGCGCTTCCTCGGGGGCCACGACATGACCGAGCTGCCGAGGTCATATGCGGAGCGGGATGCCGTCGCGCGGAGCTTCGACCTCTTCGGCTTTCTGTCACGCTACGGTACCTTGATCGCACTTGTCTTGCTGGTTGCGTTCAACCTCGCCTTCACACGCAATTTCGCGACAATGCAGACGCTGAACGTCAACCTCACCCAGGTCTGCACGATCGTCATCGTAGCCGTCGGGATGACGCTGGTCATAGCCACGGGCGGCATCGATCTCTCCGTCGGATCGCTGATGGCGATTTCGGGTGCGCTGGCACCGATGATCTTCATGGGCAAGATCCTTCCGATCGGAAGCATCCACCTGGCCGTGGCTGCCGCGATGATCGTCTCGGTATTGGTGGCCGGGCTGTTGGGGCTCTTCAATGGCTGGTTGGTCGCCCGGTTCCGCATCCAGCCGATTGTCGCGACACTGGTTCTGTTCATCGCCGGCCGCGGCATCGCTCAGGTGATGACCAACGGGAACCTGCAAACCTTCCGCGTACCTGAATTTCAATGGATCGGCCTTGCTCGACCATTGGACATCCCGGCGCAAGTCATCATCATGGCTGTCATTGTCGCGTCAGCTGCATGGGCGTTGAAAAAAACGCTGTTCGGGCGACGCATATTGGCGGTCGGCGGTAATGAAAAGGCTTCCGAACTAGCTGGGATTGCCGTCTCCAAGGTAAAGATTGCGGTCTATGGCATTAGCGGTCTTTGCGCCGGGCTGGCCGGGCTTATCGTGATTGCAATCAACTCCTCCAGCGACGCCAACCTGGTTGGCCTTGGTATGGAGCTCGATGCCATCGCGGCTGTTGCCGTGGGCGGGACCCTGCTCAGCGGCGGCAAGGCCACCATCGTCGGTAGCCTGCTGGGGGCGCTTACCATTCAACTGGTGCGCTACACCCTTCTGGCGAACGGGGTGCCTGACGCCGCTGCCCTGGTGGTCAAGGCAGGGATCATCGCGCTCGCCGTGTGGCTGCAGCAGCAGCACCGCGGGTAGTCTTATGAATCGTGCCCGCCTCGTCCGCATTATTGGCACCTACGGCGTATTGATCGCCCTCGCTGCGCTCATTCTATTCGGTTTCCTGCGCTATGATCGGTTCCTCAGCTTCTACAACGTCATGACTCTCCTGCGTTACAATTCCATGTTCGCGCTGGTGGCGCTTGGTATGTGCTTCGTCATCATGACAGGGGGAATCGATCTTTCCGTGGGCTCCGTCGCTGCCTTGGGCAGCGTGGCTTCGGCATTGGCAAGCCCTTATGGAATCGTTCCTGGTCTCGCGGCGGGTATAGGCGCTGGGCTGGCCGCCGGGCTCATCAATGCGACCCTTGTCACACGCGCCAATCTGATGCCGTTCATAGCCACTCTCGCCACGATGCAGGCCGCCAGCGGCTCGGCCCTCCTGCTTGCGGGCAACCAGACCGTTTCGGTCTCCTATGAATCGGGCTTCACTGCCATCGGCCAAGGCAATTTCTGGACGTTTCCGATCCCGACGGCTATCGCCGTCGTGGCATATCTCATTGGTTCCCTTGTCTTGAATTACACCGGCACAGGACGGGCGGTGCTGGCAATTGGCGGCGGCGAGGATGCTTCGCGTCTCATGGGCCTGCGGACCGATCGTGTGAAGTTTTTGGTCTATGTCGCGAGCGGGGGACTCGCAGGGCTCGCCGGCGTTATCCTGGCATCGCAGTTTGGGGCGGGACAGCCCATTGAAGGAGTGGGGTGGGAATTGTTCGCCATCGCAGCCGTTGTGGTCGGCGGGACGCTGCTCACCGGCGGCTCGGGTTCGGTTGTGACCACGCTCGCCGGCGTGCTCCTGCTCGGCATCCTTTTCAATGTTCTGAATTTCGAGAACGGGATGGGATGGATCTCGCTTTCGGCCTACTGGCAATCAGTGATCCGAGGACTGTTCCTCCTGGTGGTAGTTCTCCTTCAGGCCCGACTGACACGTCGGCGCCTCAACGCGCTCTGATCGTCTCGGTCCTCCCACTCAAGTATTGCAAAAGGTTAGCTTGCAGGAATTCTCGTGCAAAGTCGGATCCGGGTGAGCACGCGACGTCAACGCGGCTCCGCGGATTCAGAAAACGCACGTTTTAAGTCATTCTGTCTTAAACGCAGGAACATTCCAGGTGTTGGGAGGTTACGGAACGCCAACCCTTGGAGGAAGCCTCATGTTCATGCACAATAAACGACTGCAATACACCGTTCGTGTTTCCGAGCCGAATCCGAGGCTGGCGTGCATGATCATGGAGCAGTTCGGCGGCGCCGATGGGGAGCTTGCCGCCGCAATGCGCTATTTCACCCAAGGGCTAGGCGAAGACGATGTCGGCCGAAAGGACATGTTGCTCGACATAGCGACCGAGGAGCTCAGCCATCTCGAGGTCGTCGGCTCGATCGTCACCATGCTCAACAAAGGCCTGAAGGCGCAGCTGGCCGAAGGGCAGATGAAAGAAGCCGAACTGTACTTGATGGTCGGCGCAAGCGGCACGACAGCCAAAGAGTCCATCTTATTTGGCGGCGCACCTGCGTTGTGCGACTCGGCCGGAGTCCCGTGGACTGCCGCCTATGTCGATTCCCGCGGCGAGCCTACCGTCGATCTGCGATCTAACATTGCCGCCGAGGCGCGTGCCAAGATCGTCTATGAGCGACTGATCAACATCACCGAAGATCCCGGCGTCAAAGACGCCCTCGGATTCCTCATGACGCGCGAAATCGCGCATCAAAAATCTTTCGAGAAAGCACTCTACGCGATCGAGAACAACTTTCCGACGGGCAAGCTCCCCGGCATTGAGAAATATGCGAGCATGTACGTCAACACGTCGCAGGGTGAAGGGGACACGAATGGGCCATGGAATTCGGGAGACGAATGGGACCGCGTGGACGATCTTGAGGAAGTCATGCCAGCGGACGATGGCGATGGGACAGCAACAGTCAAGCTGGCGGCCAAAGACATGAAAGTGGTTACAAAAATGGGAGAGCGGACGCTTTCGGATCCCTCCTCCGATCCGACCACAGGCGCGGATATAGGCGCCGGGCCGGGGGCCGGACGAACCAAGAATGGCGACATGGGCGGCGCGGCCAATATCAACGAGGCGCCTGTGCGCGCCGAAGCCGCCGCTCGCAAGAAAAAATAAGATTCGGGCTGATTGAACCTGCCGACCTGACGAGGCTCGGTTTCGTCTACCCGTCACCGTCCTGACGGGTAGACGAGCCTGCAAGAGCGGAGAGGCGGAATCGTCTCCCGCACCTGTCTGCACTTTTCGCTTGATGTTTCGAGCACCTTGGGTGCGAGACGTTAGTCAGCGTTGGTCGCCAGACGTTGTCGTTGCGTTTCGGTTGCGCAGGGTTCGCGAACCCTTCAGAACAGCTCGATTGCGGACCGTGTGATCATCAGCCAACAGATTGCGGCCACGCGTGCAAAGGCCCCGATCATGCGCCCGGCGAATTCGGCGCGCGATGGCTCGATCTCCCCAGCAGCGGCTCGTACATCAACCTGTTGTTGGTGTCGAGAATCATCCGGAGCGGAGGCAATCCCGCAGCGTTCGCCGGCCCTTCCATATCCTGCTCCCACCAGATCGAGCGCATGGGCGCTGTCACGCATGTCGAGGAAGGCAGGGTCACGATATATCCGGACGGCCTTGCAGATCTTCCGAAGATGGGGCGCGACAGCCCCCAAAACGTTAAAAGCCGTGATCATGTACAAGCAAGGCCGCGACCGAGATGAACCTGCCTCAAGGCGAAGAGAGCAGAGCACCTTGGCACCCAAAATCAAGCACTGATGTGGCGCGCTCGGCGGATCCAACTGCTTAATTGGCCCTCCCCGCGCGTTCAGCTCTCCTTCTTGAGCTCCTGAAAGGCATCTCGAATGGCTGCGACTAGCGTCGCTATAGAATAGGGTTTCTGCACCCAGCCCAGCGGTCTGGCCGCCTCGGCTCGAAGCCTCAAGTCGCGATCACCGTGCGCCGTCGTAAAGATACATCGTATGCCAAGCTCGCGGTACAATTCCACGGCCGCGTCGATGCCGTCCCGCTTGCCAAGCAAGCGGATATCCATCAGGGCAATCACCGGCTTGGTCGAGAGCGCCATACTTATCGCCTCATCGGCGCTGGTCGCGACGCCCGCTAGCGAGAAGCCTTCGGCCAGCAGTCCGGCCTCTATATCCAGCGCGATCAGGTAGTCGTCTTCGACGACCAAGATCGACTGGTTCAGAGTGGTTTCAGCGTGTCCTCCGCTCACATCATCTCGGGAGAAGACGACCTGCGGCCCGAACGATCGATTAATATCCCCCGCACGGCTCAACTCAGGTATCGCTGCTTTCGGTCGCAAGGCCAATCTCCTGGGGCATCAGACAAAAGGTCACGGTGCATCTGGACGGGTGCCGGCTAACTTCAAAAGTCCCGCCGATCTGTCGCACTAGGCCTTCGACAAGTCGCAGGCCTGACGACGACGAGCGCACCGAACTCAGTTCGAAGCCCGGGCCCTCATCCTCGACCACAAGGCTAATGGCTCGGCCGTTCTGTCTGATGGAAACACGGATGGTTCCAGGCCCATTTCCCGGCAAGCCGTACTTCACGGCATTGGTCAAAAGCTCGTTGATAGTGAGCGCCAGCGGCATCGCAATGTCGTTTGGCAGTTGGATCGGATCTGCCTCGCAGAACAACTGAACAGCCGGGGGGAACATCTGTCTTGCGGTCTCGCAAACAGCTCCCAAGAAAGGTCCGGCACCGAAGTTGATGGCGTCGGGCGTGTCATAGAGGACTCGCTGAGCGGCAGCCATGGCGGCCACCCGCTTGCTGGCCTCATCCAGAACGGTGCGGGCCTCTGAACTCTTGCTGGTCCTCGCCGCAACCGAAAGCAGGGACTTCAGCATCATCATGTTGTTCTTCACGCGATGATTGAGCTCGTCGAGCAAGATCCGTTGCTGGGTTTCGGCCTGCTTACGCTCGCTCACATCGACCAGCATATTTATGGCGCCGGTGATGTTTCCAGCGGCATCGCGTATCGGGGTCGGATAGGGAATGAATGGAACCCGGGTTCCATCCGGCCGCTCGGCCACTGCTTCATATCCTCGGACGGGCCGCCCTTCGCGCAGCGAGATGGCCATGGGACATTGATCGTGGGGAAGCGGTGTTCCGTCCGGCCAGTAGAGCTTCCATGTCACGCACCATTCGTCGGTGCCAATCACGGGCGTTCGGCCGGCGAGTTGCATCGCCGCTTCATTGAAATAGGTGATCTTGCCGTCGCGATCGGTGGTGTAGATCGCGGCAGGAATGGCAGCGAGCAGGTCTTTAAGCTGGCGCTCGCTGTCTTGTATCTTCGCTTCCGCTATCCTTTTGTCAGTTATGTCTCGGGCGATTTTGGAAGCTCCGACGATACGGCCTGAGGCATCCCGCACCGGCGATATTGTGAGAGAGATATCTATCAGCGTTCCGTCTTTGCGGCGGCGAACCGTTTCGAAATGATCCACGAGTTCGCCGTTGCGGATGCGGCCTAATATCAGCGGCTCCTCGTGCTGCCGATCCTCAGGAATGATGGTGGTGATGGGCTTGCCTACCATCTCCGCGGCCGTATAGCCGAAGAGGCGCTCGGCGCCGCGGTTCCAAGTCGAGACGATGCCGTTGAGATCCTTGCTTACGATGGCGTCGTGGGACGATTCCACGATTGCCGCCAGTCGCCGGGTCGCATTCTGTGCTCTGACACGTTCAATGCCGAACCCGAGCTGGCGCGCGATTGTCCGGGCGACTTCAATCTCTTCTGCCGAGCATTCGTGCGGCTCGTCGAAATAGGCCATGAACTTGCCCAGCAGACGCCCGCCTTCGATTATCGGAATGAAACAGACCGCGCCGATGCCTTCTGTTCGGATTGCGTCTCTTAAGTTGCTGGGGAGCTCGGCCTGTTCCACATCGCGCAAGCAAATTGGCTGCGGATCGTGATCTGCCGCGGACCAGGGCGAATGGCCTTCCACGGCGCTTCGATACGCGTTCGACAAGCCCCGCCAGGCGGCAAACTTCATGACTCCGCATTCCAAAAGCAGAATAGAAGCGCGCTGACATCTTAGCCCGCGCTGGATCGCATCGAGCGCAGCCTCGTAGACGTCTTCGCGGGTATGGGCGTGCTGCAGCATTTCCGTCAATTGATGCAGCGCAGCCTGCTCCTCGGCCCTTTGCGCGAGTGTCGCCTCGATCTCTTTGCGCTCGGTGATATCGTGCTGCACCCGTACTGCGTAGTGAAACCGCCCGATGCCGTCGTAAACGCTGGAAGAGGTTACGACAGCCCAGAAAAGCGACCCGTCCTTGCGGACGAACCGCTTCTCGATCGTGTAGCTTTTGATCTCGCCGGCGACCTGTCGGCGATATTTCGTGCGATCCGCCTCGACGTCGGAAGGAAAGGTCCGATCGAAAATAGATCGGCCAACAAGGTCCTCCTGCGTACAGCCCAAAAGACGGCACAAATGTCCGTTCACCCGCAGCAGCCGGCCTTCGGCGTCAGCTTCCACGATTCCCACACCAGCGCTGTGATAGGTCAGGGCAAGTCTCTGCTCCTGTTCGCGCAACAACTCTTCCGCTTCGACCTTGTTAGTTACGTCGAGGGTGACGCAGCGCGTGTTGAGGAACCGACCACCAGCCGAACGAACATTTGATGTTATCTCCACCCAACGGATGGAGCCGTCCTTGGCGCGCAACCTCGCGCGATAGTGTTGAAGCTGCTCATGCCGAGAAAGGCGGTTCAAAATGTCGTCGATTGCGGCGGCATCGGCGTGAAATTCCCGGATATTGCGGCCGACGTATTCCTCCGCGGAATAGCCGAGCAAGTCCAGTTCGGCTCGATTGGCGCGCAAAATGGTGCCGTCATTGGCCACCAGGTGGAGAGCCACGGCTGCATTCTCGAAGAAATCTTCCATCTCGTTGCCGAGGAGCAGGACCGCACGGGGCCCTTCGACCTGCTCGCCATGGGCCAGGGATTTCGCGCCAGAAATGCTGGAGGGCAAGACTCGTCGTTCCATGAAAGGTTGAATTCCCCTGAACCCAGCTTAACACCCGGTTTCGCAAGAGGTTCCAACGCGCTGGGCAATTCACCTGGCCAGTAGCCGCAAGGGTTGATGCTGGAAGGCGTTCGCCGGTGCTGGGCCCACAAATCCGGCAACTCGATGACGCCGCTATTTTCTAGTCGTTTGCCGCTCGCTTGCACGACACCGCGACCTGACCAGACCCCATTTGGAAAGCAGCCAGTCAAAGATCCGGTTCCCGGCCTGGCTTCTGCCGAGAGGCTGCCCGCTCCAAGGACGCAACCGATGCTGCGGAGCGTTAATAATTCTGGACGCTAATACAAGTCGCTACATATTTAACGGTCGTGCAGTTGTCGGAGACTTAATAGGCACACGACTGCTGCCAAGGGATGACGCGCTGATTTCGGGATGGAGGGAAGATCACGCCGGCTCGGCGCCCAATGTAGCTGATTTCGTCATTCACAAGATTCTGGACACGTTCGAATACTCCGAGCGCGGCGCGGTGATCACGATGGTCGATCCAGGGCTGAACTACAGTCGCGCGAGTTCATCATTAATTCATAATATCAGAAGATTCTCACGAGCTTGCATGCTGATGCTCCTCACTGTGGGCAGGCTGCGAATTCGGGCGGCGGCGAAACAGACACGAGCGGGGGGAGGAGGACTGACCAATGTCGAATAGAGAAATCGGAACATCCCGGTCGCTCGGGATGCGTGTCGCCGATCTGAGAACCAGGATGCGGGACGCCAGGATCACCGAGCATGAGATCAAGACCTTCCAGAAGGTCGCGGCCATCATGGGGCGCGGCGAAGGCTCCTTACGCATCGACGCGGACGATTTGATCGCCGCGTCCTTTCTTGCCGAGACGATGGGCGAACCGACGCTGAACTGACAGTTTCAGGTATCCCGGGTTCAGAAGCGGAGAGCCCGCGCCATGGTAAGCCTCCATTACGGGGTTGCTGTCGGCGCGGGCTTCGCCATCGTCCACGCCTTTGCCAGATTGATCAGAACGGGCGCATGCCGCGGATTTTCGATAAGCCGCGACTTGTCCGCAAGGCTCACGGTCATGGCTCTCGGCCCTTTTGCCGAACCGACCGTCAGCGCGCTGGAACATGTGCAGGGCCCGCAAGCGGCCGAAGCGAACATCCACGTCATGAGCAAGCCGCGGCTGGACGCTGGTGGCCACACCTTCCCGTTCTACGTGCATGCGCGCCAGCATGACTACTACCGCTGGACGCCAGCTGGGCTCAAGCAGCTAATGGTCGACGGCGGCGTCGCCGAGGAGGATGCGCAGGCGTTCGGCTGGGGTAGCAAGGCGTGCGCCAAGGCTATGTCGGTGGGCGGGCTCACGCCCTATGGCGAGATCTCAGCAACGATGCGGAATACTCGCTGACGGTGTAAAGCCTGGTCGAGGGGCAAATATCAGCATAATTTTTAGAGT
This sequence comes from Mesorhizobium sp. CA6, assembly GCF_020165035.1. Lineage (NCBI taxonomy): Bacteria > Pseudomonadati > Pseudomonadota > Alphaproteobacteria > Hyphomicrobiales > Phyllobacteriaceae > Mesorhizobium > Mesorhizobium sp. CA6. Next base: position 344,159 of record NZ_JAIUHI010000001.1, read on the forward strand.
AGCCGAGTTGGGCCGCGAACCAGCTCCAACGATTGCGCTAACTCTATGTTGCCTTCACGATCCTTGGCTTGGTCGGGCGGCGGGATTGAGTTCGTCCTTCGAGAGCCAAGGCCAGCCGCTTCTCGTCTTCGATGGCGCGATCAACTGCCTCAATTTCTTCTTGGAGCGCTTTCAGCTGAGCACCATAGCTGGAGCCTTCGCTATCCCCGATCTGAAAGCCACTTGCCCGCATTGCGTCGCGCGTATGGTGCACATTACGGACGCCTTCGCGTCGAGTCGCGACCAGGATTTCCCTGAACTCTCCAAGACGTTCAACGTGAGTGCGGGTCATTGCGTTCTCCTATCGTCGGCATAGTAAGCCGGCGGCGATTCACAACTGCCGAAACTCATAGCGCAGACGCTATAAAATCTATGGGAAAGACTCTAGACAAATCATGATCATGAAAGGTCAAATTTGAACTTCTAGCAACAGGGCACAGGCGCGGCTGGTGAAAGTTAGCTTGTCGTCTATCTACGGCGTGCTGGTCTTTGTCATAGACCGCTTGTGCTGGCCGATCCAGCTGCCGATTCTACGCTTTGATTGTCCGCTTCTAGCGAAAGCGACGCGGTCAAGAAGTTCGATATGAGGCGCTTACCACTCGGAAAAATGGAGCCCCGTTTGGACTTCCGTTGGGCCGTCTGACCCGGGGGCCTCACGAACCGGCGAACCCGCCTGCCTGAACCAAGCCGGGGCTAGCCTGCCTTTTCAAGTTCGTCCGAAGCAGGTCGAGGTCAACAGACGCTGTTGGAAAAGGTAGAGGATTTTCGCACCCTGTTCCCCGATCGTCCGTCCAGACGATTTGGTGCTTCGCGCAGGGGTCACCGCACCGAAGAGGTATTTATTCCTGCTCTAGCCTGCCTTCAAGCTCCTTCAGAAAATGCGCTTCGTTAAGGAGCGAGTCCCAGTCCGTGCCGATGCGCTTAAGCAGTTCGCCAGCTTGGTCATCTGAGATGCCGGCCTCCCTGGCCAGCCGTGCCGCTAACTGATCCAACACGGCTTTCTCAGCCTCGGGCAAGCTGCCTTCCCGATGATGCATCGCCTCGAAGATCACCCCGAACACACTATCAACTTCCTCGTGGATTTCGCTGGCCGGAATGCCTTCTCGCTCTGCCCCTTTCATCATCTCATCGGCGAGATCACTGACGGCCATGGGATCATCTGTCATGGCGTTCGGCAGGTGCTCTGCCATCCATTTATCGAGGAAGTTGATGCCTCTGGTGCTCATTCCGGCATAAGCGGCAGGCGAACATTAGGTTCCGCTTGTGAAGGTGCGCTGAGCCCGCCACCCGCGAGGGGCGTCTGGAACGCGGTTGACATGAAGGCCTATCCGAGAAAGACCGGACGAAAGCGCAAGCACCTTGTCTTTTGAGCGGTCAAGCAAACTGTCTTAACCGAGGTCGATCCAGGCGGGTGCGTGATCGCTCGGCTTTTCCCATCCACGGGTCTCGACGTCGACACCTGCGGCCAGAATGCTCTCCGCAGGGGACGGGCTTACAAGCAGATGATCCATTCGCAGGCCGGAGCTTCGATCGTAGCCGCCGCGATACGAAAAATTCCAATAGGTGTAGATGCCCTTGCCCGGGTGGATCCGACGCATCGCATCCACCCAACCCAGGCCCAGCATGCGGGCATAGGCTTTCCTGCTTTCCGGGAAGAAGACGGCGTCACCCAACCAGCGGCGAGGTACTACGGCATCGATCTCAGTCGGGACGACGTTGAAGTCACCACAAAGCACCGTGCGCTCGCCCAAGAGCGATTTGCTGTAGTCGACAAGACGCTCGAACCAGCGCAGCTTATAATCGAATTTGGGGCCCGGCGCCGGATTGCCGTTCGGGAGGTAGATGCAACCGACGACCAGGCCGTCGATTTCAGCCTCTAGATATCGGCTGTGCGTGTCGTCGGGATCGCCAGGCAAGCCCCGGCGACGTTCGACCGGATCCCTCCCTCGCGCCAGCACCGCCACTCCGTTGTAGGATTTCTGGCCGTGCCAGATCGCGCCGAAACCGGCGTCCCGTATTGCTTCGATGGGAAATTTCTCGTCGGACGTTTTCAGTTCCTGAAGACAGACCACGTCATAGTCAGTCTCGGCCAGCCACTTCAGGAGCACCGGCAGCCGGCCGTTGACACCGTTGACGTTGAAGGTCGCGATCCGCGTCACAATGTTTTCCTTACGTGGAGTGCGCTGCTTCAGACATCTGCGGCGAAGGCTACGGCTTCGACATTGTGGCCGTCCGGGTCGAGCACAAAAGCTGCATAATAATCCGGTGCGTATTGGGCGCGAATGCCAGGCGCGCCATTGTCGCGACCTCCGGCGGCGCGGCCTGCCTTGTAGAACGAGTGCACCATAGCGCGGGAGCCGGCTCGGAACGCTATGTGGATAGGTGCAGGAGGAGGTCCGAATGCCCCTATCCAGAGACGACCGGCATGGCCACCCAACATTGCCCAGCCCTCTCCGGATTCGAGCACGCCAAGATCGAGAGGAGCGAGCACTGCTTTGTAAAAGGCGAGCGATTTTTCTAAATTCCCGACGTTGAAGCCGATGTGGTCGAACATGCTCCTATCCTCTGATTGACCCAACCTGGTAGCGCCTCAGTTTCAAACTGCCGCTTCTATTGGCGAGCTGTCACTTGGGCGTCCGACGGTCATCCACCTCTTCAATCTTGTCCAGAACCGCCTCCGGCGCCACATCGCGCTTGAGTTCCTTGAGCTCGTGATCCGCATCGGTATCTATGTTCAGACGCTTGGCAATCTCCTCCACCAGCTTGATAAGCTTGGTGGTTTCGTGCTCGTTCAGCAGACTGACCTGCAGATCGAGGTCTGCCCTGGAATTGTCCTCCGCACTCATTCGGTTCTGATTGATCAGCACGAAGGTCGAGAGAAAGATGGCCTCGACCGAGGCGAACATAGCCAAGATGACCAGTGATGGGTCCCAGGGTCTGACAAAGCTCAGGATGCCGAGATTGAGGGCGATCCAGATCCCGAAGAAGACAATGTGCAAGTAGACGAAGACCATGCTTCCTGCGAAGCCGCTTATCGCTGCGGCCGCGCGCTCCTCCAGCGATGCGGCCGTGGCTTCTCGTTTACGCCTCTCGATCAGCGCCTCAATGTTTCGCGCCAGGGCAGGGGCAAGGCCTTCCGGCGCCGCCTTGGTTGGCGTGAAGTGACCGTTGCTTTTCGATGCTGCCATCCGTCCAATCCAGTCTCTTCCGTCTAGCCAGCCTAACTCGCCGATCGACAATTCGCTCCGTTGAGGGTTCTCAGATGGCGGATATTTGGAAGAATCCTCTGTCCAAGATCGGTGGCGCCGCGTCACACCGGGTTGCCTCTTGCACCGGCGTTGTGCCAGGCCCAGCCCGGCCTATTTATGGGACATGCCCGGGCGCCGAAAAACCGAACCGACCGCCAAATTAATGGCTGAGTGGCCGCTTTCACCGGCGGCGACTCTGGGATCGTCCATGCGGGCCAGGGGCATTTTCCTCGAGATCCGCGCGCGCCTTCCCGCGCCCCTGAGAAAGCTGCTTCACATCGAATCCCGCGTGCTCACCTTGCGCCTGCCGGAGGGCGTCGATGCCGATGTGCAAGCGGCAGCGGCTATCGTGTCCAAAGCCATGCGCGACATCGAGGACCTTCCGGTCATCCCTCGCGAAGTCGAGGACATCCTGACGATCTCGTCGGGCGAGCGGCACCGCTGGCTGAAGGATGGTCGGTTGCAGAGCTCGGGGACCAGAACGGTCAAGCTTCGCGGCCGCGCCAGAAAGATCACCTTCCACGTCTTCGACCCGCGCCACATCGAGGATGTGCTCGATTGCGATCTGGTCACCGTCTGGCGCGAAGAAGACGACGCCACCCGCACCGAGAACCGGCGACGCGCTGCCGCCAAGGCGGCAGTCAAGCGTGCGCAAAAGAAGGGCCGCGAGGTTGCCCATTCAGCCAGGAATGGCCGAGACGAAAACTCGGAGGCCAAACTGCGCGGATGGGAGGATTTTGAGAGCGACGGGCTGCTGCGCTGACAAGCGGCTCGGGCATCAGACCGAGAATCTTTCACTATCGATCGTGATCTCAAGGACAATTCCGGCGGGGTCCCAATCTCGCACGACTCCGCCGAGCTCATTCGCGGCGGCGCGGATCAGGCGGCTTCCGAAGCCTTCGTCTTCGGTTGCGACCGGAGGTGGTCCTCCTACCTCTCTCCACTGGACACTCACCTTACCGTCTCTATTGGAGCAAGCGATCTCGATCGAGCCGGCGGGCGCCGAGAGGCTGCCATGTTTGGCAGCGTTTGTGGCGAATTCGTGTAGCAGGAGAGAAAGCGGCGTGATCATCGCTGGAGGCACCGGCAGATCGATGCCACTGATCGCGAAGCGGGGCTGCTCGTCAGTTCCATGCCGGTATGGCGCGAGGATTGCGGCGATCAATGCATGTAGGCTCGTCGCGCCATGAACAGACGGGCCAGTCGAGGGGAGCATCGTCAGCGCATGGGCCCGCGCGAGGGCGCCGAGGCGGTCAGAAACGGTGGAGGCGAGCGCGGCCGGAGTTTCAGCAGCTGGCGCGCTCAAATTGACGATGGTCCTTGCGATGGTAAAGAGGTTCTTCACGCGGTGGTCCATCTCGCGAAGCAGCAACTCCTGCTGCTCCTGCGCCCGCAGCCGCTCGGAAATGTCACGGCCGATCTTGGAGACACCGACAATTGCGCCAGACGCATCCGCGATGGGGGAAGCGGTCAAAGAGATGGGAATGCTGCTGCCATCCTTGCGCAGGCGAACGGTCTCGAAGTGCTCGACATGCTCTCCATTGCGAATGCGCACCAGGATCTGCCGCTCCTCGATCTGCCGATCGGGCGGTATCAGCAACATGAGCGGACGTCCGACCATTTCCTTGCGGCCGTAGCCGTAGAGACGCTCAGCGCCGCTGTTCCAGTCCGTGACGATGCCATCCAAATCGGTCGCGATGATTGCATCATCCGAGGATTCGACGAGCGCGCTCAGTCGCATCGCACTGGTTTCCGCCCGCTCCCGTTCGATCGCAAACCCGAGCTGACGGGCAATGGTCAACGCAAGTTCGCGTTCACGATCCCCGAAGCGATGGCGTGCCGGATAGTAGACCATGAACTTGCCGATGAGCTCGCGGGAGGTGGCAAGCGGGATGAAAGCCAGCGCTTCGATTCCCTCGCCAAGGACCGTGTCGATGATCTGCTGAGATTCACCGCTGAGACGAATATCCTCGACAAAGATAGGCTCGGCATCGTGCTCCCCGCGCGTCCACGGCGTGTGACCGTTAACTGCCTCGCGGTATTCATTAGAGAGTGAGCGCCAGGCGACGAAGCTCATGACGCCGTGGCTGTCAAATCTCAGGATCGAGGCGCGTGACGAACCGAGGGCGTCGCATATGGCATCCAGCGCCGCATCGTAGATCTCGCCAAGGCCGTTGGCACGGTAAAGTCGGTCGGTGAGACGAAAGAGGACGGCCTGCTCGCGGACAATATCGCCGTCGGCCGCCTCAAGCTGGCCTCGGCCCATGCCCGGATCACTCACGGCTCCGTGCTGCATGGCTCTGTCCCACGGATGGCTCTATTGAAAGTTCGGCCATCCTCGACCAAATAGCACCGCGTCCAGGGTCCAGGTCCTTGGACTGCTCGATCAAGACCCCATGCCAAAGAATATGCGCCTTGCGCAGTTTCGCAATAGGGACTTGGGGCATGACGTTGATTAGGACCGTCAGTCGTTGTCCGTGCGGCTTTACACTGACTGCGACTCAGCCTGTCACGTCTTCGGCGGCCCGCAGCGTCCTTTCAGCACGGCGATCTCGGTCTCATGGTCGCCGCCGGACATTGATGAGACCGGCACGCCAATGAGGAAGACGCCAAGCGCGTCACCCGTAGCCGCCTTGTTCTGCTGGTTTGTCAGAACCGCCAGGCGCTCTTTGTCGGCTTGCGTGCAGGGGCCAGCATTGGGCACGCCTGCTATTTTGTCCGGTGGTGTAGCGCAGCCTGCAACGCAAACGATCGTAGCAACGGTTAAAGCAAACCGCTTTATAGTCCCCCCCAAAATCTCAAACCCGCTGCCAACGTTGCTTAGCCTGATGCAAATGGCAAGCCGCCTTAGCGGGATTCGACAACAAAATAGAAATTGAGCATTATGCCAGCCGGTGCCGGGGGATACCTCATGGATTTGCGATTGTATTTTCCCGCCGCGAATGCGGTCCTGTTGTCAGGCTGTGCTGCCGACAATTTGAACAATTACGATACGATGACGTTAGCGTCAGGCGACGCAAACAACACCAATTCGCTTTTGCAAACGGTCGATCCGTTTAATCCGAACAGCAACAACACGCATATCGAAGGCGACGGGCAACGCAGCGTGGCTGTTGTCCAACGCTATCGCGTACCTACAGCTTCGCCGCGCATGTGTTTCATTCGCCCTATTAAACCCGGCCGAACCCATTGCGTGGCGGGTCGCTTCATGCCCTTCCGCATGGCATCGGCTGGCGCGAGCCGGTAGCGTCAGTAATGCCGACATTTCAAGACCTGTCCGGCTTCTCCCGCAACGATGGCTGTCCCACCGATCAGACCTCAGCGACTCCAGGACCGACCGCGCAGGGTGTGCGGCAAGATCGGCCGCTCCGATGATGGCAACCCGACCATATCTCGACTCAAGCGGGAGCAGCAAAGCGACCCGATGGTGACATTTGGTATCTAGCCGTTCCGCGATCCTGCCAGCGGAACGCACATGGCTCTTCCTCGTTTTGGCTCTGAAGGGAACCATGAAACGGAGAGAGAATGATGAGAAGGCTTTTGTTACCTGTTGTGACAGGCGCGCTTGTCGCCTTGTCTGGCGCAGCTTTTGCCGACACTCCCGTATCTGCCGCTACAAACCTTAACGTTCGCGCCGGTCCAGGCTCGCAATATCCGGTCATCGGCGTGCTGCGGGCGGGCCAGACGGCCACATTGAACGGCTGTCTGCAAAACTCGAAATGGTGCACCATCGCCGAAGCTGGTGGTCAGGGCTGGGTCTATTCCGATTACGTCACGGCGGAATTCGGCGGCAATCGGGTCGTCTTGACCGAGCGGCCAGCCAATTCCGGCATCGCGGTGGTGAAAGCTCCTCGCGAGCAGGCTAATGCGGGAGCCGTCGCCGGCGGCGCTACCGGAGCGATCGCCGGCGCCATCATCGGAGGTCCGGTCGGCGCTGCTGTGGGCGGCGCGGCGGGGATCGTGGGCGGCGGTGCGGCTGGCACGGTAATCACTCCCCCCGAACAGGTGCGCACCTACATCAGTGAGCATCGGGTCAAGCCTGTTTACCTTCAAGGCAAGGTTGCGACCGGCGCGACGCTGCCTGAGACGGTAGCCCTGCAGAAGATCCCGAACTACCGGTACCGGTATGTCTATGTGAACAATCGGCCGGTGCTGGTTGAGCCGTCGACGCGCCGCATCGTGTATGTGGAACGCTGAAAGTGCCAATCGGCAATGAATACCGACCGCCGGGCGGGTTGCACGGCGGTCAAGCCGAGGCGGGCTGTTGACTGCAACACACGACCGCGAACAACGACACCGTCGATTTATGGTGAACATCTCCGGCGTTAGCATGGGCTGGCTGCGTCGTTCACGCAATGCCGCCGAGACATCGGCGGCGACCGGCCGGCGGAAGTGGCGGCCGGCGCTAGGAATATGGCGGCGCACGGCTTCCAGGCGCTCAAGATGAACGGCACCTAGGAACTGCAGATCGTCGACAGCCACGACAAGATAGACACGGCTATAGAGCGCGTCGCCATGGTGCGCGAGGCGGTCGGGCCGAATATCGGCGTGGCCGTCGATTTCCACGGCCGCGTGCACGGGCCGATGCCGCATCCTGGTCAAGGAGCTGGAGGCATACCGGCTGATGTTCATCGAAGAGCCGGTGCTCAGCGAAAACCGCGAGGCGCTGAAGGAGATCGCCGCGCTCGGCTCGACGCCGATCGCGCTTGGCGAACGGCTCTACAGCGGGTGGGACTTCAAGTCGGTGTTCGAGGAAGCGGTGTCGGCCGGATCTGTCGCACGCCGGCGGCATCACCAAATGCCGCAAGATCGCGGCGATGGCCGAAGCCTATGACGTGGCTGTGGCGCCGCACTGTCCGCTCGGGCCGATCGCGCTGGCGCATGCCTGCAGCTCGACTGAAGCGACCGTCGACGGAAGAGGTCGCCACCGGGAGAGGCAATCGAGCTCCTCAACGCGAAGCTCCCCCGCCTGTTGGTCGGCAGCATTCTATTGGATGATACCTGCTGGAAATACGCGCTCCGCTTGCGGGCAGAATAGAGTGGAAGGGAAGTTGCGGCTGCCCTCTTCTATCCTATTGCACCGCCAGCGCCGTCACTTCCCGCCGGAAAGGCAGGGCGTCACCAATATCGGCCTCGTCCAGCTCGCGAGCGAAGCGGTGGCCGGCATAGGTTGCCCAAGCGATCGGCCCCGGCGCTTCGGCATCGCCGATAACCTTGATCGAACGGATGCCGTTGCCGGCCCACTCGTTTTCCCGGGCTTTCAGCGCGCGCCAAACGGCATCGTCCTGATTGCGCGACGTGACCAGGACCACGGCATCGGCCGCCACCTCCTGTTGCGCGCCGGTATAGACGCAGGCCGTCACGACGCCGCCTGACGCGATGGTCGTGACAGTCCTGTTGAGGACGATATCTATCCCGATCTGCGCCAGGCGGCGGTGGATGGCGCCCTGCTCTAGCGTGTTGCGGGTCCAGTCCGAGACATAGGCCGACGGCGTTACCAGCGTCACCTTCGCACCCTGCCGCGCCATCAGCTCCGCCAGCACGCCGCCCATGTAGTAGTGATCGTCGTCGAACAGCACGACCTTGCCGGAAGGCACCTTGCCTCCCATCAGATCGTCGGGCGTGTAGACCGGCATGGCGGCGTCGATCGGCATTGGCACGACATGGGCGCGCGCGACGCCGTCGCGCCGCCAGGTCGATCCAGTCGCGATGGCGACGTTCTGGAAGCCGAAGGACAGGACGTCGTCCGCCGACAGCCGGCTTTCGAAATAGATGTCGACATTCGGCATCTGGCTGAGCTGATACTGGCGATAGTCGCGCACCCTGCCCCAGGCCGACAGGCCCGGGAGCAGGCATTCACGCGCCACGCGCCCGCCGAGCGCGGTGCCGGCTTCCGCTATCGCCACCTGATAGCCGCGCAGGCCGAGCGCGCGGGCGGCCTCCAGTCCGGCAGGCCCGGCGCCGACGATCAGCACGCTGTCGCTATCGCCCTTGGCCTGCATGCGCTCCGGATGCCAGCCCTTGCGCCATTCCTCCATGAAGGTCGGGTTCTGCGTGCAGCGCGAGATCGACATTGTCATGTCGCCGGTGATGCAGATGTTGCAGCCGATGCATTCGCGGATGTCCTCGATGCGGCCCTCCTCGACCTTCCTTGGCAGGAAAGGATCGGCGATCGACGGGCGAGCGCAGCCGATGAAATCGAGCGTGCCTGATTTGATCATCCTCACCATCACGTCCGGCGAGGTGAAGCGGCCGACACCGACGACCGGCTTCGAGGTCAGCTCCTTGACGCCGGAGACCAGGCTTTCTTGCGCCGCCTCTTCCTTGAAGCGCGACGGCCCCGAACAATCGTCCCAGGCGCCGTGGGCGAGGTCCCAGAGATCGGGCAGCTCGGCATGCATCTCGATCATGTCGCGCACTTCCGAATTGGCGAAGCCAAGCTCGCCGATCATCTCGTCCAGCGATAGCCTGAGCGTCAGGCCGCACGTGTCGCCGATCGCGTCGCGCCCTTCCTCGATCAGCTCGCGCATCAGTCGCGAGCGGTTTTCCAGCGAGCCGCCATATTCGTCGCTGCGCTGGTTGGTGGCGGTCGACAGGAAATGCTGGATGATGCCGAAGCCATGCGCGCCGTAGAGGCACACTAGGTCGAACCCCGCGTGCCTGGCGCGCTTGAAGGCGTTGCGGTGCCAGCGGCGCAGGTCGCGGATGTCCTGCTTGTCCATGGCGCGCGCCTGCACCGGATCGTTGGTGAAGGTGCGGATCGGCAAGGCCGAAGGGCCGCGCGGAACCTCCTTGGTGTAGAGGTTGGGACCGTTGATGCCGGAATAGGCAAGCTGTATGCCGGCGAGCGCGCCATGTTCGTGCATGGCCTTGGCCATTTTGGTCAGGGCCGGAATATCGGCGTCGTCCCACAGCCTGAGCTCGATGAAGGGCGTGATCTCGGAGGTGTGATGCATCTCCGTCTGCTCAGTGAAGATGACGCCCCATCCGCCTTCGGACTTCATTCGGCGCATCTCCGCCGCGGCTGACGGATCGCGATAGCCGCCTCCATTGCAATGCGGAACCTGGTAGAAGCGGTTCTTGGCGGTCACCGGACCGATCTTCATCGGCTCGAACAGAATGTCGTAGCGTGGGTCGCGCATGTAATCCTTCCATCGGCTTGGCGCTGCCGCTGCTGCCGAGATTACTCATAAGTTGGCACGGGCGCGGGAAAACTACGGAATTCTTCTGTGCGGATTAGGACGCGCCTAATCGCCCTTGCATGGATTAGCCTCAGATGAAGCGAGGCTGAGCCAAATGCGACTTCAGGACCGCCGCGGCGCGATGTAGAGAACGGCTGCGGCAACGGGACCGGACAGGAATGGACAGCGTCAGAATACTCGAGAGGTTGATCGCCTTCCCGACGGTGAGCCGCGACTCGAACCTCGACCTCATCGGCTATGCGGTGGACCTGCTTCGAGCAAACGGCATCGCCTCCCAGATCATCCACAGCGCCGACGGGCACAAGGCCAATCTTTTCGCCACGATCGGCCCGGCCGATAAGCCCGGCATCATGCTTTCCGGTCACACGGATGTCGTTCCCGTCGACGACCAGAACTGGACGCTGCCGCCATTCGCCATGACCGCGCGCGACGGCAAGCTTTACGGGCGCGGCGCGGCGGACATGAAGGGTTTCTTGGCCTGCGCGCTCGCGGCAAGCCTCAAGGCCTCGAAAATAGCGCTTCGCACGCCCTTGCATCTGGCGCTCTCCTACGACGAGGAGATCGGATGTCTCGGCGTGCGCGACCTGATCGAAATGCTAAGCGCGGCACCCCAACGCCCGCTGCTGTGCATCGTCGGCGAGCCGACCAACATGCAGGTGGCGACCGGGCACAAAGGCAAGCTCGCGGCGCGCGCCCTCTGCAAGGGACGCGAAGGCCATTCGGCGCTCGCTCCGCTGGCACTCAACGCCATCCATCTCGGTTGCGATTTCGTGCGCGCGCTGCGCGACGAACAGGACCGGTTGGTCCGCGAAGGCGCTCGCGATGGCGACTATGACATTCCCTACACGACGGTGCATGCGGGCAAGATCAATGCCGGCGTGGCGCTCAACATCGTGCCCAATCTCTGCCAGGTCGATTTCGAGATCCGCAACGTCGCCGCCGATGATGCCGCCGGCATTCTCGACAGGCTGTGCATTGCCGCGGCGCGCATTGCCGCTGATGCCGCTTCGATCGCGCCCGAAGCCGCGATCGACATCGAGATCACCAACACCTACCCGGGCCTCGACACGCCGGTCGCTTCGGAAGCGGTCGCCTTCGTCAAATCGCTGACCGGCGCCAACGATACCATGAAGGTCGCGTTCGGCACGGAAGGCGGATTGTTCAGCCGCGATCTCGGCACGCCGGTCGTCGTCTGCGGACCGGGCTCGATGGCGCAGGGGCACAAGCCGGACGAATTTGTCAGCGTCGAACAGCTGCGGCGTTGCGACGAGATGCTGGAGAGGCTGCTGTCGCGGCTCACCGACGGCTGGCCGTAACCCTCCTCATTTGACAATGCGTTCGGTGCCGAAGACGCCTTGCTCGACGACGAAGCGGCGGCAATGGTCGATGAAGGCCTGCACCGTCAGCGTGCGATGCTCGGCGTTCGGCAGCGCAATTCCCATCGTCAGCGGCCTGATGTCTCCCAGCAAGGGCACGAAGACCAGCAGCTTGCCGTCCGGCGACATGGTGTTGAGCGGCCGCATGTTGGCTATGCCGTAGCCGAAGCCATTGGCGACCATCGAGCGCATCACGGCGATGTCGCCGGTGCGCTCGGCGATCTTTGGCCGCAGGCCCTTGGGCTGGAAAGCCGACAGGAAATATTCGCGGCTGTAGGGCAGATCGAGCAGCACCATCGGTTCGTCGACCAGTTCCTCTGGCGTGATGCCCGCCCTCCCCGCCAGACGATGCGCGGCCGGCAGCATCACATAGGCGGGCAGTTGCATCAGCGGTTCGAATGTCATGTCCTGCGACAGTTCGAGATCGTATGTCAGTGCGGCATCTATCTCGCCGCGCTGCAGCATCTCGAACAACTGCCCCTGATTGCGCTCGAACTGCCTGACGCGGACATCCGGATAGGCATCCTCGAATTTCCGGCGCAGCGCCGGCAGCACGATCTGCGCGAAAGTCAAAAGGCAGCCGATTGCCAGCGGTCCGCGCACCTTCTCCGCGATATCGCCGGCAATGTCATGCAGCGCATCCGCATCGTTGAGCAGCCGCGCGGCTTCCTTGAGGAACAGGCGTCCGCCCGCCGTTAGTGCAAGCGCGTGCGAATGCTTGCGCACGAAGAGCTGGACGCCGAACTCCGCCTCGAGCTGGGCGATCGAAGCCGAGATCGACGGCGGCGAGACGTTCACCTGCTCGGCCGCCTTGGCAATAGAGCCCGCCTCGCCGACGGCGACGAAGTACTCGAGTTGTCTGAGCGTGAAACGAAGCGGCATGGGCTTCTATGATGCCCGTTTGGTCGCTGCAATCAAGTCGCGGCCGCTTCTCAGTACTTGATCCAGGTGGTCTTCAGCGCGGTGTATTTGTCGAGCGCGTGCAGCGACAGATCGCGCCCGAAGCCGGACTGTTTGAAGCCGCCGAAGGGCGTCATCGGGCTCAGCGCGTCGACGGTGTTCACCGAAACCGTGCCCACCCGCAGTCTTTCCGCGATACGGTGTGCCCGCGACAGGCTGTCGGTCCAAATCGATGCCGCAAGGCCGTAGACGCTGTCATTGGCAATCCGCAGCGCCTCCTCTTCGCTATCGAAGGCGATGACCGACAGCACCGGACCGAATATCTCGTCGCGGGCGAGCGGATCCTCGGGCGAGACATTGTCGAAGATCGTCGGCTGCACGAAGCTGCCGCGCCCGTCGACGGCCACCCGGCGGCCTCCGGCGACCAGCCGGGCTGACTTCCTGCCGCCATCGATAAAACGCATGACCGTCGCCGCATGCCGCGCATCCACCATCGCACCCATCCTGGATGCCGGGTCGAGAGGGTCGCCGGGTTGCGTCGCAGCCGCGCGCTCCGCTAGCTTCTCGACCAGCGCATTCTTGATGCCGCGTTCCACCAGCAGCCGGGAATTGGCCGAGCAGACCTGGCCCTGGTTGAAGAAGATGCCGAAGGCGGCCATGTCGGCCGCCGCATCCAGATCGCCGCAGTCCGCGAACACCAGATTGGGACTCTTGCCGCCGGTCTCCAGCCAGACCTGCTTCATGTTCGACTGGCCGGAATATTGCAGGAACAGCTTGCCGACGGCGGTCGATCCGGTGAAGGCGAGGCAATCGACATCCATATGCCGGCCAAGCGCCTGGCCGGCGGTCTCGCCGAGGCCCGGCACCACATTGAGCACGCCGGCGGGCAGGCCCGCCTCCATGGCGAGCTCGGCCAGCCTGAGCGCCGAGAAAGGCGATTGCTCGGCCGGCTTCAGCACCACCGAATTGCCCGCCGCCAGCGCCGGCGCGCATTTCCAAGTCGCCATGTCGATCGGGAAATTCCACGGCACGACCGCGCCGACCACGCCAAGCGGCTCGCGCCGCACCAGAGCGAGATCGCCTTGCCCCGTCGGCGCTACCTCGTCATAGAGCTTGTCGATCGCCTCGCCATACCACTGAAAGATCGCCGCAGCGCCCGGCACGTCTATGGTGGCGGCATCTTTGACCAGCTTGCCCATATCCAGCGATTCCAGCAGCGCGAGCTCCTGCAGGTTCTCGCGCAGCAACTCCGCCAGCCGCAGCAGCACCTGCTTGCGATGCTGGGGACTCGTTCGCGACCAGACGCCGGCCTCAAAACTGCGCCGGGCCGCCGCGACGGCGAAATCGATATCCTCCTCCCCGCAGGAGGCGACTTCGGCGAGCGTCGCTCCCGTGGCCGGATTGACGCTGGCGAAGGTCCGGCCGGAGCGCGCCGGCACCGGCTTGCCGTCGATGAACGCCTTGTCGCGGAAGCGAATCGCGGACGCCTTGCCGACCCACTCCTTGTGGCTGAGTTCGCTCATGCTCGCTCCAGAACTGGTCGGACTATTCGTCACCGGGGACGCCGTAGCTCGGCGCGTCGGACGGATTGAGGGCGCGGGTGACATAGGCATCGAGCTGGGGCTTATAGATCTCCCACAGCGTTGCCAGCTGCTCGATCGGACACGCTTCCGTCCAGTCGCAGCGCAGGTCGGCGACGGGCCAGGACACATCGCGGACCAGCTTCATGCCGGCGGAGCGGACAGGCCCCGCCTCGCCGCCGGCATGAAGCGCGGCGCGCATCGTGACGATCAGTCGGTCGCCGAGATGGCCTTCGGAGGCAAGGAAGGCGTCGACCATGGCACGCGGGATGCCGTCATTCGCGAGCAGGTTGCCTCCGCAGGCAACGTCCTCGCCGTGCGCCTCGGCCCAGATGCCGAGCGCTTTCGGCCCGGAGTGGATCGCGCTGACGCCTGCGGCGTCGACCGCCAGCACCTGACGGTATTCACTGAAGGCGGCCGTGCGCTTCAGGATCGCGACAGCCTCCGCGGCGGAGGCGCCGCGCGCCATCAATTCCAATGCCCGCGGCCCGAGTGTCGGGTCAGTGACGTTCTGGCTGGCGACCGCGCCGACGCCCGCCTGCGCATAGGCGCAACGCGCCGCGACCGCGGGAGACGACGACGACACCGCCACGCCGAACATGCCCGTGCGCCTGCAGCGCGCGACGATAGAAAAAGTCATGGCGCTTTAGTCCGGAATGACGGCGGTGCCGTCGATCTCGACCAGCCATTCCGGCCGCGCCAGCGCCGACACGACCAGCCCGGTCGAAACCGGATGTACGCCCTTGATGTATTCGCCCATCGTCCGGTAGACGGCTTCGCGGTGGCGGACGTCGGTGATGTAGACCACCACCTTCACCAGATGCTCCATCGTGCCGCCGCACTCCTCGATGAGCTGCTTGATGTTCTGCATGACCTTATGGGTCTGCTCGACCGGATCGTGGCTGTCGATGTTCTTGGCGGTGTCGAGATCCTGCGGGCACTGGCCGCGCAGATAAACGGTGCGGCCGCCGCGCGTGACGACCGCCTGGCAGAGATCGTTGTCGAGCTTCTGCTCGGGATAGGTGTCCTTGGTGTTGAATTTGCGAATTCGCGTGTGCGCCATCTTGGTCTCCATGAGGGATCGGCTCGCAGCGTTGGTCAGGCGTCCACGGTCTCGCGCGTCGTGGCGGCGTGGTAGGCCAGATATTTGCGCTGCGTCGAAATACGGTCGGCCACGTGCTTGGCATCGTGCCAGACGCCCCAGATGAAGCTCGAGCCTCTGCGCGACTGCCAGGGCAGACCCAGGAAATAGATTCCGGGCTCTGTCGAGACGCCGCGCTGATGCCTTGGTCGGCCCCTCTCGTCGAAAGCATCGACCTTCAGCCAGCTGTAATCGACGGCGAAGCCCGTCGCCCAAATGATCGTCGCTACCTCGGCTTCGGCAAGATCGAGCTTGAGGATCGGATTGGTCACGCATTCCGGGTCGGGATCGATTTTGCGAAGATCAGGTTCTTCCGGAAGGTCGAGACCATTGCGCTCGACATAGGCGTCGGCCTCGTCCAGCAGCGACATCAGGCTGGCATCGCCCCGGGCAATGTTCTTCGCAAGATCCGGCGCGAAACTCATCACGCCGTCCTGGTACGTCTTTGTCATGCCGACAAGCGTAAGCCCCTGGGCCGCCAGACGGCGGAAATCGATCGTTTCGCCGCCGCGCGCGCCGCTCACCGCGATCGTGACATGCTCCGTGCCAGGTCCCGGGGTTTCGAGATCCCACTTGCCGAGCACGCCCAGCCACCAGCAGAAGTCGCGCCCGCGATAGGCGCGCGGCGGCCGATCGTGCGGGCCGACCGAGAGATAGACGCGCCTGCCTGAGCGCTGCAGCTCATCGGCAATCTGCACGCCCGAGGATCCCGCCCCGACCACCAGCACCGCGCCCTTCGGCAATTGCGCCGGGTTGCGGTAGGCGCTGGAGTGGATTTGCAGGATGCCGGCATCGCCAGGAACGAGAGGCGGGATGACAGGGACCTGGAAAGGCCCGGTCGCGGCCACGACGCTGTTGGCTTCGATCACGCCATGCGAGGTCTCGACGCGAAATCCTGGACGGCCGACATTCCTCTGCACTAGTTTTACCTCCACGCCGCAGCGGATCGGCGCATTGATCTGCTTTGCGTAGGCGACGAAATAGTCGGCGACCTCCTCCTTGGAAGGAAAGCCGTCGGGACCCGTCACGGGAAACTCCATGCCCGGAAACCGGTCATGCCAGGCCGGGCCATTGGCGACCAGGGAGTCCCATCGCTGCGAGCGCCAGCGCTCGGCGATCCGGCCGCGCTCAAGCACAAGATGAGGCACCCCGCATTTGCTCAGATGCTCGCTCATCGCCACCCCGGCCTGGCCGCCGCCGACGACGAGCGTGTCTACCTTCTCAACCGACATGCTCGGTCCTCTTCTGACCATCCGACAGCTTCCGCCGCGTGGGATGAAAACGATCTCCGGCAGTTGGTGGATGCAGCCAGGCTGCGCCATCCCACCGCTCCTCTGCTGGCGCTCACAAGTAGCAGCACGTGCCGGCGGGCGCCCATAACGAATCTCCGAAGTCACGCGTAACCATTTCCGAATTTCTCGCACCGATAGACGCACCTAGAGTCCCGGCGGTCGGATCGACAGCGCTGCATGAGGTGGCGGGCGAAGCCGGACATGCGTCCGCGCGGAACTGGTTCCGGAACAAGGATACGCCTTCGCGGCGGCCGGTTCTGCCATGCCTCGAGCGCCGGCATTCTCGAGGGGCTGGGCATGAAAACCGAAAGCTTTGACTACATCGTCGTCGGCGCCGGCTCGGCCGGTTGCGTGGTCGCCAATCGGCTGAGCGCCGATCCGTCGGCCACAGTGTGCCTGATCGAGGCCGGCGGCAGCGACAACAGTCTGCGCGTCAAGGTGCCGGCGGGCATCCTCTCGCTCTACGGCAACCCGAACTACGACTATTGTTTCGTCGGCGTGCCGCAGCCCCACCTCAACAACCGCAGCATTCCGGTCAATCGCGGCAAGGCGCTGGGCGGATCGAGCTCGATCAATTCGATGGTCTATATTCGCGGCGCCGCCCAGGACTATGACGAGTGGGCCGAACTCGGCTGCGCCGGCTGGGCTTATGACGATGTGCTGCCGGTATTCAAGAAATTGGAGCGCAACCTGCTTGCCCAGGACCCGCGCTATCACGGCAGCGACGGCGAGCTTTTGGTCGACAATCCCCGTGATCCGAACGAGCTTTCCGCCATGTTCGTAAAAGCAGGCGCAAGCGCCGGTCTGCCTGCCAACACCGACTTCAATGCCGCAAGCCAGTTCGGCCTTGGGATATACAACGTCACGCAGGATCGTGGACAGCGCTTCAGCAGCTTCAGCGCCTTCATGCGCCCGGTGCTCGACCGCAAGAACCTGACGCTGCTCAGCCAATGCGAGGTGATCGACCTCGTCATCGCCGAGGGCCGCGCCACGGGAATGCGCGTGCGGCACGAGGGCCAGCAGAAGCAGCTCTCGGCCAACCGCGAGATCGTGCTGTCGGCCGGCGCCATCAACTCGCCCAAGATCCTGATGGCATCCGGCATCGGGTCGGCAGCCGAGCTCAAGCAGATCGGCATCGCGCCGATCCTCGACCTGCCGGGCGTCGGCAAGAACCTGCAGGACCATGTCGATGGCATGATCACCGTGCGGTCCAGAAGCACCAGGACGCTCGGCCTCTCACTCGCCAACCTGCCGCGCATGGCAGCGGCGCCCTTCCAGTATTTCGCCCGCCGCAAGGGCATGCTCACCACCAACTACGTCGAAGCCGGTGGCTTTGCGAAGACCAAGCACGCGAACGGCCTGCCCGACATTCAGTTCCATTTCGTGCCGGGCTATCGCAGCCATCGCGGCAGGCTGATCGAATACGGCCACGGCTACGCCATTCACACTTGCGTGCTCAGACCGAAAAGCGTGGGCGAGATCAGGTTGTCGCGCGACAATTCTCGCCGCGACGTCCTGATCGACCACCGCTTTTTCACGCATGAAGACGACGCCATGGTGCTGGTGGAGGGCATCAAGATCGCGCGCCGGATTTTTGCCTCGTCCGAGTTCGACGCGGTGCGCGGCCAGGAGATGCTGCCGGGCAAGGATGTCCGAACCGACGACGAGATCCTGGCCTATCTGCGCGCCGAGGCGCTGACCGTCTATCACCCGGTCGGAACCTGCAAGATGGGAACGGACGACATGGCCGTCGTCGATCCGGCGACACTCAAGGTGCGAGGCGTGGACGGACTCCGGGTCGCCGATGCCTCCGTCATGCCGAAGCTGATCGGCGGCAACACCAACGCGCCAAGCATGATGATCGGGCAAAAGGCTTCGGAGATGATCCTCGGCCCGGCGCGCAACGGCGAAAGGTAGAGGCCGTCTCACCCTTCAACATTGGGGCAGATCGGCGTTCAGCACTGCTGGACTGCCTCGACTTTTGCTCTTGGAAATTGCGCTCAGTGATCCTCGTCGATCTCGTCGTGCAGAAGGCCGAGGATACGGCGCTTGAGCGCGATGAAGTCGGGTTCGAGGATGACGTCCATCGAACGCGGCCGTGGGATGTCGACTTTGATCTCGGCCTTGATCTTGCCGGGCCTTGCCGTCATCACCAGAACGCGGTCGCCGAGCACCAGCGCCTCGTCGATATCATGAGTGACGAAGAGCACCGTCTTCTGCTGCCGCTCCCAGACGCGCAGAAGCAGCTTCTGCATGGTGCCGCGCGTCTGGCTGTCGAGCGCGCCGAACGGCTCGTCCATCAACAGGACAGCCGGGTCGTTGGCCAGGGCGCGCGCGATCGCCACGCGCTGCTTCATGCCGCCCGACAACTGGGCGGGGTAGTGGTCCGCAAAGGACGCGAGGCCGACCTCGTTGAGATACTGGTCGACGATCTGCTTGCGCTGCTCCGCAGGCAGCCCCTTGCGCTTCGGCCCGTATTCGATGTTGGCGCGCACCGTGAGCCACGGGAACAAGGTGTAGCTCTGGAAGACCATGCCCCTGTCGGCGCCGGGCTCGATCACTTCCCGGCCGTCGACCTTGATGCTGCCCGAGGTCGCGTCATTGAGGCCGGCGGCGAGGTAGAGCAGGCTGGATTTGCCGCATCCCGAAGGGCCGACGATGACGCAGAATTCGTTCTTGGCCACCTTCAGCGACACATCGTCCAGCGCCAGCACGCCATTGGCATCGCCATAGCGCAATGTCACGTCCTCGATGGCCATCGTGGTGCCGGCCGAACGCGGATCGCCGGCCGCATGGGCCGTGCCGGCCAAATTGTTCGCCTTGACGGTTTCGGTCATCACTACCCTTGATCCGGCTGCGTTTTGCGAGGATGCGTTCAAGATCAAGGTGCCCATGGCGCGACCCTTGCCCGGAGAATGCGGAATGCCGTGTCGGTGATCAGGCCCAGAAGCCCGATTGCGGCGATCGCCATGAAGATCACATCGACCTGGAAGCCGCGCATTGCCTTGAGGCTGATATAGCCGAGGCCGCTCGACGCGGCGACGAGCTCGGCAACGACTAGATAGGTCCAGGCCCAACCCATGGTGACGCGAAGCGTGTCGAGGATCGCCGGAAGCGCTGCGGGGAAAATGACGTGCCACACCGCTTCTGAGCGCTTGGTGCCCAAAGTGTAGGAGGCGTTGACCAGGTCCCTGGAGACGCTGCGCGCGCAGTCGGAGATCATCACCAGCTGCTGGAAAAACGTGCCGAAGAAGATGACCGCTATGCGCTGTTCGATGCCGATGCCGATCCAAAGGATGAACAGCGGCACGAAGGAGGTCACCGGCAGGTAGCGGATGAAGTTGACCAGCGGCTCCAGCGGCGCCTGCACCGCCCGGTAGGTGCCCATCCACAGTCCCAGCGGCACCGCGATCAGTGACGACACGATGAAGCCCAGGATGACCACCTTGGCGCTGGTCAGCGTGTGGTAGAAGAGGCTGCCGTCGAGCGACATGCGGTAGGCCGTCTCGAGCACGGTTCCGGGCGTCGGCAGGAACATGTTCGGCACGAGGCGGCCATAGGACAGCAAGGCCCAGCCGCCGATCACGACGACCCACATCGCCAAAGCGAGCGTGGTTGCCGTGCTGGCGGGGATATTGGCGAATGGAGTCGTCAGGCGCGTCCACGCCGTCCGCCTTTGTGCCATAGATGGCCTCCGTTGATTTCAGGCGTGAACCTCGGGCGTTCGAGAAACAGGATCGGTCCGGACGAGCCGATCCCGGCCATCTCGGCGGCCTACTGTTCCTTGATGAAATCGGTGTCGAGGATGGTTTTCGAGTCGATCGTCATCTTGAGCTTGCCGGCCTTGCCCCAGACGTCCTGCGCGAAGTTCACCAGGTCGGCCGCTTCGCTCTTCTGCGGCGTGCCGAAGAATTCCAGGTTGCGGGCGCGGTCGTAGTAGCGCACGCCCTTGGCGCCGGCCGCGAAATCCTCAGGCTTCTCGAGATAGCCGCCAATGCCCTTGGCCATGATCTCATAGGCCTTGTCCGGGTTGGTCTTGATGTATTCGACCGCCTCGTAATAGCCCTTGACGAGGGCCTTCACGTCCTCGGGGTGCTTCTCGATCAGGTCGCATTTGAGCGCGATCACATCGACGATCAGGCCGGGCGTGGTCGTGGAGTCGATCAGCACCTTGCCCTTGCCGCCCTTGCGGACTTCGGTGAGGTGCGGCTCCCAGGTCACGGCGGCGGGAACCTGTCCGGCGATGAAGGCCGTCGCGGCGTCATCGGCGGTCATGTTGGTGACGCTGACATCGTCCTCGGTCATGCCTTCCTTTTTCAGGAGCACATTGAACCAGAATTCGGAAACGGAGCCCTCGTTCAGGGCGACGGGCTGGCCCTTCAGATCCTTGAGCGACTTGACGTCGGTCTGCGTGACGACGCCGTCGCCGCCATGGCTGTCGTCGAGCGCCACGACATATTTGAAGCAGAGCTCGTCGGAGCGGTATTTCATGAGCTCGTCGACGGTGGAGGCAGCGCCGTCGAGATCGCCGCCGGCAACCGCCGCCATGTAAAGCGCCGATTCTTCGATGACCTTCAGGTCGACATCGACGCCGGCCTCCTTGAAATAGCCGAGGTCGCGGGCGAGAAACAGTGGCCCATAACCCACCCAGGTGGTCATGCCGAGGCGAATGGCGCCGGCATTGGCGGGAGCGGCAAGCCCCAGGCTGAGCAGGCCTGCGCTGACCGCCGTCATCAGGCAATTGCGGAATGTCTTCATTGTCGTGGTTCCCCATGGCTGTTGCCGGCATCGGCCCCTTTCAAGCGGCCTATGCCAGGCGGCGTTTTGCGGCCGCTCTCTTGTTATGCGTCGCCTCCCGGGCGCGCCTTATGTGTTCTAGACCTGCAAAAGAGCATCCGGGCCGGATCGCCAAAAGAAGTCTTTTTCTGTCCTTTGCTTCGCCGAAACCGAAGCAGCGGCGATCTTGGCTCACTTGTAAAGCGAAGCAGCGAAGGAGCCTGGCCGACAGGCCGACATCATGACTGGAAGCTTTTGAGATGGATCAGCGACTTTCCAAGCGTCGCGGGTCTTGAGATGCCGATTGATTCCCTTGAGACGCCGACGCAGGCTTTTCGAGCAGCAATGTATTTTTTGCCGGTCATCTGTTCAACAAGATATCCCCTGCTGACGCTGGAGGCCTGGAACAAAACCATCGCCGTCAACCTGACCAGCGTGATGCTCAGCGTGCGCGCCTTCCGCCCGACAATGCGCGATGGCGGCGCGATCGTGCTCTTGATGCCACTCGCCGATGCCTACACGGCCTCCAAGGCCGCGCTGGTGGCGCTCACGCGCTTGTGGTCGGTCGACTATGGCGTTTCGGCATCCGGGCAAACTGCATCTGCCCGGGGCCGACCGCCGCGGAAATGATGTCCGGCGTCATGGAGGCCTTATCGACCAACCAGCAACTGCAATTACCGCAGCAACGCATGGCCCGCCCGGAGCAAGTGGCGAACCTGATCGTGTTCCTGGTCTCGCCGGAAGCGTCTTACATTTCCGGCGCCATCATCCCGGTCGATGGCGGCGCAGCCGCCCATAGTCCCGGCATGCCTTTCCCTAAGCACCGTGACAATAAGTAAATGCCAACACTCAACCGCGGCATTCGCAAAAGCCCGACGTTTTCCAGGTGCGTCAATCGTTCGGCCTGCTTTTGGGCAGGGCTGAGATGCCCGTGTACGTCAGAACAGGCGCAAAGCTGCCGTTCCGTAGAAGATAAATGCGGTCGGCGAGTGGCAGATCAGCTTCTTGAATCAACTTTGGCGAACTGCTTCCTAGCCCCTTGGCGAATAACGATTTTGTTAGTCGCCGAGGCCGTCGTTTCCTACAGGAAATCAATACGTTAGCGGCTGGTTCGCCACCCCATTTCCTTCGTATTCTCTCGTATGGTCTGGCGAACCTTAGACGATGAACGAGATTAATGCTGGCTAGGGATATCGATTAGCGGAGAGCCAAGAATTCTCCTGGTCAATGGCCGAAAGGGGCCGCAAGCGGGCTGGCGGGTTATGGCGTTGTCCATGTTTGGACGTTCAGATTGCAAAAGCTAAAACCTTCCAAGTCGAACATCAACCTACCCGAGAGTTTGGCTCGCCAGAGCATAGGTCTTCGGCATAACCGGGCCACCTGCAGCAAAATCGCTGATGCGTTTGCCCATCGACATAGTGAGCACCGTATCGAAAACTGGCATTCCAGCGTGCGACAGAAAGGCGGCGAACTCGCCACTGTCCATGTGGGTGTCGACCCGAAGGAAAGTCCCCGAATGGTCGGCCACGTGCGGCCGGACGATCGCCACAGCGTCGGCGTCGCTTTCGGCCACGACCGGCCCCACGACATGGCCCCGCCCGAACGGCCGGCAAAGCGCGAAAGCGGTCAGCTTGTTTCCGTCGAAAAGCCCGTAACCGAGCGAATGCGCGAAGAGCTTTTCAATAAGCGCTGTCCGCCTCACGCCAAACGCCGCCGCGTCGAGGGCGACCGCTGCCGGAATATCGCTTGCGTCCAAAGTCCGGACGTCGCCGCGCTCCTCCGTGGGGCTACCTGCCGTTGGGACGCGGGCGCTGCCCTGGCATTGATAGACAGTCTTCTCCGGATGGAAGTCGAGCGAGAGATAGAGCCGCCGTGCGGCGCGGGTTGCATTGAGGCGAAGGTCGCGCCCGGGAATGTTGTCGAAAACCCGCTTCATCAGCCAGTGCGCGGCCCCGAGCGTCTGAAGCCGTGGCGAGGTGATGACCATGCCGACGGTCGCGAAGCTGGCGCCATGCCCAAACCACATCGCGGATCCCAGAACCCGGCCGATCTCATCGAGAGCCACCAAGCCTTGTCCCGTTTCGCGCAGGAATTGCCAGTCTTCTGCCCGATGCGGCCAGCCCACTGACAGCGAGAGCGCATGCAATCGGTCCAGTTCAACCCCTTCGATGTCGGCGATCCGCACCGAGAAGGCATCGATTTTCAAGCTTTCGGACGGCTTCAATTCCTTGCCTCTGAAAGATTGCGTAACGGGCGACATACAACGTCCCTGCCCTGCCAACGCTAAACAACCAGACCGATACGATTTGCTCGAATGACGCGTGCCAACGCAAGATTCAACTGAAACACTTCCGCTTTCGGCACGCAATCGCGAAGGAAAGCGCCCATCCTCTGCGGCAATTCTGGAGGTATGGCCGTCGGCCCTGAACCCGGCGAACCCAAAACGCCTTGAGGCTGAAATGGACGTCTTCGACATCCTCGACCGTCTCGTCGCCTTTCCATCGATCGCCGGCAAGGCGAACGGCGATATTGCAGGCTGGATAGAGGCTTATCTCGCAGAACAGGGCGCGAAGGTCGCCGTGCTCCCCGGGCCGGAAGGCGACCGTTCCAATCTTTTCGCCACGATCGGTCCCGCCGATGTTCCGGGCTATATCCTATCCGGCCATATGGACGTCGTCCCCGCTTGCGAGCCGCAATGGAGCTCGTCCCCTTTCGCACTGCGTCGGGACGGTGACCGGCTCTACGGACGCGGCACGACTGACATGAAGGGATTCTTGGCCGCCGCTCTTGCGGCCGCGCCCATGCTCGTGGGACTGCGCCTCGCCCGGCCGATCCATCTCGCCTTCTCCTATGATGAGGAGATCGGGTGCCGCGGCGTGCCGCACCTGATCGCCCGCCTTTCCGAGTTTTGCGCCAAGCCGCTCGGCGTCATCGTCGGCGAGCCGAGCGGCATGCGCGCCGTGCGCGGCCACAAGGGCAAGGCGGCCGCCCGCGTGACCATAAGGGGGCGCTCAGGCCATTCCTCTCGCCCCGATCTAGGCCTCAATGCCATCCATGCCATGGCCGATGTCCTGGGCACGGTCGTGAGCGAAGCCGGAGGGCTGACGCACGGCCCGTTCGATGCGGCCTTTGAGCCACCCTATTCCTCGCTGCAGGCCGGCGTGATCGCCGGCGGCCAGTCGGTCAACATCATCCCCGATACCTGCACGCTGGATCTGGAGGCGCGCGCCGTACCCGGCATCGATCCGGCCGGCCTGCTCGCGCCGGTGAAGGCGCGGACGGAGGCCTGTGAGACTGACGGTTTTCGCGTCGAGTGGACGCCGGTCAGCGCCTATCCGGCGCTGTCGCTGCCGCAGGACGCGCCGCTGGCGGCGCTGTTGCAAGAGCTGACCGGCCAGACGCCGCTCGCCGCCGTCAGCTACGGCACCGAGGCCGGGCTGTACCAGGCCGCGGGGCTGGACGCGATCATCTGCGGCCCCGGCGACATCGGCCGCGCCCACAAGCCGGATGAATACATCTTCGCCAGCGAACTCACCGCCTGCCGGCAGATGATCGACGCGCTGGGCGCGCGTTGCGTGGGCTGAAGGAGCAGCCGGAATGACCTTCCTGTTCAACTCCGATGCGCAGCGCGGTGCGATTTTCGCCGATGTCTTCGCCAGGCAATTCCCCGAACTGCCCTTCGCGATGAACCCGGCGACGGTCGATCCCGACGCCGTGCGCTATCTGATCACCTGGACCGTTCCGCAGGACCTCTCCCGCTACAGCAATCTCGAGATCCTGTTTTCCATCGGCGCCGGCGTCGACCAGTTCCGCTTCGATGCAGTGCCTGCGAAGTTGAAAATCGTGCGCATGATCGAGGAAGGCATCGTGCGCATGATGCAGGAATATGTGACGCTCGCCGTGCTCGCTCTCCACCGCAACCTGCCGACCTATCTGTCACAGCAGCGCGCCGGACAGTGGCGCGACATCCCGCAACCCCAGGCAGCATTGCGCCGGATCGGCGTGCTCGGCCTGGGCCAACTCGGCCAAGCCGTCCTCGACCGGCTGAAACCCTTCGGCTTCCCGCTCGCCGGCTGGAGCCGCTCGCCACGGCAGATCGAGGGCGTGGCCTGTCATCATGGCGAGCTCGGATTGGAGCAAATGGTGGCAACCAGCGACATACTGGTCTGCCTGCTGCCGCTGACCGAGGAAACGCGTGGGTTCCTCAATGCTGGTCTGTTCGCGAAATTGCCCGAGGGCGCGGCTCTCATCCACACTGGGCGCGGCCCGCAGCTCGACCAAGAAGCGCTTGTCGCCGCGCTCGATAGCGGCCATCTGTCGTCGGCGATGATCGACGTGACCAATCCCGAACCGCTGCCGGCGGGACATCCGTTCTGGTCGCATCCGAAGATCATCCTGACTCCGCACATAGCCAGCGTCACCCAACCCGCGACCGCCGCGCAGGCCGTAATCGACAACATCAGGCGCCACCGCGCCGGTCTCGATCCCATCGGGCTCGTCGACCGGTCGCGCGGTTATTGAAATTCAACTGGAAAGGCCATCCTTTGTCCCTGCTCAAGTCCATCGATATCAACCCAAGCTTTTCGCCCCGCGAATCGAACGCGTTGCCAGAGCGGCTGATTGCCGGCGACCCCGCCTTCAAAACCTGGGCTCAGGACGTCGCCAAGGACGACCTTGTCCATACCGGCGTCTGGGAGGCTACGCCCGGCGAAACGCGCTCGATCAAGGGGGAGACTTTCGAGTTCTGCCATATCCTCGCCGGCGTGGTCGAAATCACGCCCGACGCCGGCGAAAAGGTGACCTACCGGGCCGGCGACAGCTTCGTCATGAAGCCGGGCTTCACCGGTGTCTGGAAGACCATCGAGACCGTGCGCAAAATCTACGTCACGGTGGGCTAGCGAGCGTCTGCACAGGCCACGACCTCCGCGGAAGATTTTGCCGTCTCTTGTCCCCGGCACGCAACATTCGTCGGCGGCGGATCACCGAACAGCGCATGCTGCGTGCCGGCACGGGCTAGGCTCAGGCCAATCCTGCCAAGTGGGTTGCCCATGAGCCTGAGCTTCAATCCCGATACAATCGCCCATCCCGTCGGCCACTTCATCGATGGGGAGCTGGTTTCGGCCGAGGGAGCGATGGAGATGCGCCGTCCGTCCGATGGCAAATCCTATGCCGCCTGCCCCGTGGCCGGTGTGGATTTGGTCGACCGGGCGGTGGAAAGCGCGAAGGCCGCGCTGAAAGCCAGCAACTGGGGCGGCGTCCGCCCGCGCGAGCGCACCAAGGCGCTCCACGCCTGGGCCGATCTGATGGAGGCGGAGGCCCAAACGCTCGCCCGAATCGAGGCCCTGAGCTCGACCCGGCCCGTGGGCCAGCTCGTCGCCGGCGACATCGCCGTCACCGCCGAGCAGATCCGCTTCTTTGCCGAGTTCGCCGACAAGGAAGGCAGCGAGCTGGTGCCGACCGACGACGCCAGTCTCGGCATGATCATGAGCGTGCCCTATGGCGTGGTCGGTGCGATCACGCCGTGGAATTTTCCGATCTCGATGGCCGGATGGAAACTCGGCCCGGCGCTGGCCGCGGGCAATGCAGTCGTGCTGAAGCCGTCGGAAATGACGCCCTTCTCGGCTATCTACATGGCAGAGCTTGCGGTCAGGGCCGGCCTGCCGTCGGGGCTGATCAACGTGGTGCTCGGCGACGGCCCGACGACCGGCACGGCGCTCACCGGTCATCCCGAGATCGCCAAGGTCAGCTTCACCGGTTCGACCCGCGCCGGCTCAGCCATCATGGAGAACGTCGCCCGCACCGGTGTCAAGCCGATGACGCTGGAGCTCGGTGGCAAGAGCCCGCAGATCGTCTTTGCCGATGCCGATCTCGACAAAGCGGCGACTGCAATCGCCGGCAGCGTCACTTTCAATGCCGGCCAGGCCTGCGTGGCCGGCACGCGCCTGATCGTCGAGAAGAGCGTGGCCGACCGGCTGACGGCCTCGATCCTGGAAAAGATGAAGGCCGTGCGGCCCGGTCCGACCTGGGAGGAGACGACGCAATATTCGCCGATCATCTCGCACGGGCAGCGGGCGCGCGTTGATGGCATCGTGCGAGCCGCTGTCTCCGCCGGCGGCGAATGCCTGATCGGTGGCGGGGCCATGGAAGCTCCCGGCTATTTTTACGAACCGACGCTGATTGCCAATGTCAGTCAGGGCAATCCGGCGATCGTCGAGGAGATCTTCGGCCCGGTCCTGACCGTCCAGACCTTCGACAGCGAGGAGGAGGCGCTGGCGCTGTCCAGCCATCCGACCTACGGGCTGGCCTCCGGCCTGTTCACCGCCGACCTGTCGCGCACGATCCGTTTCGCGCGCAGGCTCGAGGCGGGCACCGTCTGGGTCAACCGCTACAGCCGCTCGCGCGACCACATCCTGCCGACCGGCGGCTACAAGCGCTCCGGGATTGGCAAGGACCTTGGCCGCGAAGCCTACCTCGCCAATCGCAGGACCAAGAGCGTCCTGATCACCCTGTGAAGAGATGTCGATGAAAACCTACTCTATTGCCCTGATCCCCGGTGACGGCATCGGCCCCGACGTCATTGCCGCTGCCTGGGCGGTGTTGGAAACGGTAGCCAAGCAGGGAGGCTTTTGCCTTGCAGGCACGGAGTTCCCCTGGTCCTGCCGCTTCTTCAAGGAGACCGGCCGCATGATGCCGGAGGACGGAATCGACACCTTGCGCGGCTTCGATGCCATCCTTCTCGGCGCCGTCGGCTGGCCGGCGGAGGTGGCGGATTCCGTCTCGCTGCACGGCCTGCTGCTGCCGATCCGCAAGGCCTTCGTGCAATACGCCAATATCCGGCCGCACCGCCTGCTGCCGGGCGTCAGAGGTCCGCTGCGGGCCGAGAGCTTCGACATCCTCTGCATCCGCGAAAACACCGAAGGCGAATATTCCGGCGCCGGCGGGCGCGTGCATCAGGGCACACTGGACGAGGTCGCTGTGGAGACCTCGATCTTCACCCGGGCCGGCGTCGAGCGCATCCTGCGCTTCGGCTTCGAGCAGGCGCGGTCGCGGCACGGCAAACTCGCCTCCGTCACCAAGTCCAATGCGCAGAAATACTCGATGGTGTTCTGGGACGAGATCACCCGCAAGCTGGCGGCGGAATATCCTGATGTCGCCGTCACCAGCTATCATGTCGACGCGCTCGCCGCGCGCATGATCATGGCGCCGGAAAGTCTCGACGTGGTCGTCGCTTCCAATCTCTTCGGCGACATCCTGACGGATATCGGCGCGGCCATCCAGGGCGGGCTCGGCTACGCGGCTTCCGCCAACATCAACCCCGACCGCTCGGCGCCGTCGATGTTCGAGCCAGTGCACGGCTCCGCGCCCGACATCGCCCATCTCGGCATCGCCAATCCGATCGCCACCATCTGGTCCGGCGCCATGATGCTCGATCACCTTGGCGAGAAGGATGCGGCCGGCCGCGTCATGAAGGCGCTCGAGGCGACAACAGCGCAAGGCATTGGCACCGCCCCTGGCAAGGACAGCACGGAAGCCATCACAGCCGCCGTCGTCGCGGCGCTCACCTGATTTGCGAGGTCGTATTGATGAAGAACCTGAATGACAAAAGTCTCTTCCGCGAGGCCGGCCTCATCGGCGGGAGATGGGTCGCGGCAGGTTCCGGCAGGACGGTCGATGTGATTGATCCTGCGACACAGCTATCGGTCGGCACAGTGCCCGACATGGCTGGTCCGGAGACCCGCACGGCCATACAGGCCGCGGCTTCCGTCTATCAGGATTGGAAAAAGAAGACGCACGCCGAACGCGCCGCCCTGCTGGAGGCCTGGCATGGCCTGATGCTCAAGCACCTGGACGATCTTGCGCTGATCCTGACGACCGAACAGGGCAAGCCGCTGGACGAGGCCAGGGGCGAGATCCGCTACGGCGCCTCCTTCGTCAAATGGTTCGCCGAGGAGGCGCGCCGCATCAACGGCCACACCATTCCCGCGCCCACGGCCGACCGTCGCATCATCGTGCTGAAAGAGCCGGTTGGCGTTTGCGGCATCATCACGCCGTGGAATTTTCCCAATGCAATGATCACCCGCAAAGTCGCGCCGGCGTTGGCCGCCGGCTGCACCGTGGTCATCAAGCCGTCCGAGTTCACGCCCTATTCGGCACTGGCGCTGGGCGTGCTCGCTGAACGGGCGGGCATTCCGGCCGGCGTCGTCAACATCGTCACGGGCATGCCGGCCGAGATCGGCAACGAGATCATGGCGAACGAGACCGTGCGCAAGATTTCCTTCACCGGTTCGACTCGCGTGGGTTCGCTGCTGATGCGCGGGGCGGCCGACAGCGTCAAGCGGCTCAGCCTCGAGCTCGGCGGCAACGCGCCCTTCATCGTCTTCGATGACGCCGATCTCGACCTCGCCGTCGAAGGCGCGCTCGCCTCGAAATTCCGCAATGGCGGCCAGACCTGTGTCTGCGCCAACCGCATCCTCGTTCAGACCGCAGTCTATGAAGACTTCGCCGCCAAGCTCAGCGCCCGCGTCAATGCGTTGACGGTGGGACCGGGCACGCAGCCCGGCGTCGCGATCGGACCGATGATCAACATGGCGGCGGTCGAGAAGATCAATCGGCACGTCGAGGACGCGCTCGCCAAGGGCGCGACGATCGTCACCGAGAAGCCGGTGCTGCCGGAGGGCCCTCAGTATGTCGCGCCACTCGTGCTGGCCGGCGCCACGGCTGAGATGCAGCTCGCCGGCGAGGAGACTTTCGGTCCGGTCGCACCGCTTTTCCGTTTCGAGACGGAAGAGGACGCGATCGCACTGGCCAACGGCACGCCCTATGGGCTTGCTTCCTATTTCTACACCGAGAATCTGAAGCGCGCCTGGCGCGTCGGCGAGGCGCTGGAGTTCGGCATGGTGGGTCTCAACACCGGCTCGGTCTCGATGGAGATAGCCCCCTTCGGCGGCGTCAAGCAGTCCGGCCTCGGGCGCGAGGGCGCGCAGGCCGGCATCGAGGAATATTTGGAGATGAAGAGCTTCCACATAGGCGGGCTGGGCTAAACCCCAGCCCGATCACTGGATCCGGTCGAGCGCCTTGTAGTAGAGACCGACCATGGGCAGGAACCAAGGCTTGCCAGAATAGCCGGGAATGGCAGGCCACTCGACCCCCTTCACCGGATTGCGGTCCTCGCGGCCGAGCATGGCATCGGCCATGATCATGCCGAGATGGGTGGAGAGCTGCGCGCCGTGGCCGGAATAGCCCATCGCGTACCAGACCCCGTCATGGTAGCCGGCCCGCGGGAACCGGTCCTTGGTCATGTCGACCAGCCCGCCCCAGCAATAGTCGATCTCGACGTTCGCGAGCTGCGGGAAGATCGCCGCGAGGCTTGCCCGCAATATCTGTCCGCTCCTGGCATCGGAGCGCTGGTCCGATGTTGCCGAGAAGCGGGCGCGGCCGCCAAAGATCAGGCGCTTGTCCGGCGAAAGTCGGAAGTAGTTGCCGATGTTCATCGAGGTCACGCATGTCCGGTTGCCCGGCATGGTCACGGCGATCTCGGCGTCGCTCAGCGGCCGCGTGGCGATGATGAAGCTGCCGACGGAGATAAGCCTGCGGCGGAAATAGCCGAAATTCGATGTCGTGTAGGCGCCCGTGGCCAGCAGCACATTGTCGGCGCTGATGCGTCCGCGGGAGGTGGTCAGCTGATGCCGCGTACCGGACTGCCTGTGATCCGTCACCGCAGCATTCTCGTGGATAACGGCGCCATGGCGAACCGCGGCTGTCGCCAGCCCAGCCACATAGCGGCCCATATGCATCATGGCGCTTTTCTTCGAGAGCATTGCGCCATGGAAGGGCGAGCCGATCTCGGATTTGAGTTCGGCCGGCGACAGCAGCGCCGTATCCGGGTCCACTTCCGCATGGACGGCTTCGAAGTTGCGGGCGATCGCTTCGAAATGCTGCGGCTTGGAGGCGAGCTTCAGCTTGCCGGCGCGCCGGAAGTTACAATCGATTCCTTCCTCGGCGGCCAGCGCCTCGATGGTGTCGACGGACTCGTCCAGCGCCCGGTAGAGGGCTATCGCGCGTTCCTTGCCAAGCTCCGCCTTGGCCGAAAGGTAGCTGTGGGCGAGACCGTTGTTCAGGTGCCCGCCATTGCGTCCGGATGCGCCCCAGCCCACCCGCTCCGCTTCCAGCACGGCCACCTTGACGCCGGCCTTCGCCAGCTGGCGGGCGGCGGCGAGACCGGTGAAGCCGCCGCCGATGATCGCCGCATCATAGTGCCCCTCGACCGGGCCTTGCGCCCCGCCGGAAAAGACCGGGGCGGTGTCGTGCCAGTAGGAGACGAACTTCATCGGTAACCCGCCTGTTTCAGAGCCCGACCACACCCGGCAGCCCGGAAATATCGGATATCTCCACGTAGCCGTAATAGGGATTGGCCGGCTCGTGGCCGCGGTTGACCCAAACCTTGTTCTTGATGCCGAGATCATGGGCCGACATCAGGTCGTAGCGGAAGGAAGACGAACAGTGAAGGATGTCTTCTGGACCGCAGCCAAGCCTGTCGAGCATGTATTCGAAGGCCTTGAAGCGAGGCTTGTAAGCCTGTGCCTGCTCGGCCGTGTAGACGGCATGGAACGGTGCGCCGAGCTTTTCGACGTTGGACATGATCTGCGCGTTCATGGCGTTGGAGAGGATGACCAGCGGAATTTCCTTGGCGACCTTGGCAAGGCCGGCCGGAACGTCGGCGTGCGGCCCCCAGGTCGGCACGCGCTCATAGACCATTTTGGCGTCATCGGGGCTGAAGCCGACGCCATTGCGTTTGCAGGCGCGTTCCAGCGCATTGTGGATGACCTCGGCATAGGGCTTCCAGTCGCCCAGGATCTCATCTAGCCGGTACGCCGCGAAGTTCTTGATGAACTCCTGCATGCGCGGCTCGTCAAGCCGGCTGCCATAAAGATCGCGTGCCGCCTCCGCCATCTGGAAAAAAGTCAACGTGCCGTAGCAGTCGAAGGTGATGTATTTGGGCCTGAAGGAAGCCATGTCCGTCGATCTCCGGTGGAAACGCGCCCCGCTTTGGGATTTCGTCATCATATGCGGGCGGGCGGCCGGTCACTTGACCGAAATCGGCCCCGCGAAAGCAGAAAGTTGCGTATCCGCCGGCCGGTTTGGCACGCTGTAGCATCTTGCGGTCGGTCGAGAGGGTCGTCCGCGGCTTCCCGAGTTTCTGCCCGCGGCCCCGCGCCAGCACAAGATGCGGCGCACCCCCTGCGCAAAGGCGGATGATACTGCCGAAGTCGAAACCTTCAGACGATCTGCGGCGCACCGATGACCGAGACTTGGGGCCAGATGGAAAGGTGCCTCATGCAGCAAGGCGAGATCGAACTCCAGGACTTTGGGCCGGATCATATCGAGGGCGCAGTCGCGCTTTCTCGCCAGGAGAACTGGCCGCATCGCCCGCAGGACTGGCAGATGGCGCTGCAACTCTCCAGCGGCGCGGTCGCGCTCGACGACCAGGGCCGGGTCACCGGGACAATCCTGGTAACGCCCTACGGCGCCGATTGCGCCATGATCAACATGGTGATCGTCGACAGGAACGCGCGGGGCAAAGGACTCGGGCGCCGGCTCATGGAACAGGCCTTCGCCCTTGCCGGCGACCGGCCACTGCGACTTGTCGCGACAACCGACGGCATGCCCCTTTATGAGAAGCTGGGCTTTATGCCCTCGGGCACGATTCTTCAGCACCAAGGCCAGGTGGCAGCGCTTGAGGCTCCCGAGGGTGTGGAAGCCGCGAGCACCCACGATCTGCTGGAAATCAAGGCTCTGGACCGTGACGCCTACGGCGCCGACCGTGAAGCTTTGATCGATGCGCTGGCCGAGCGGGGTGAATTCGCAGTCATCCGCCGCAAAGGCATCATCGCGGCCTATGCCGCAATCCGCCCATTCGGACGCGGCGAGGTGATTGGCCCCGTCATTGCGGGCAGCGCCGCGGACGCCAAAGGGCTGATTAGCTTCTTCGCCGCGTCGCGCCCCGGCGCCTTCCTGCGCGTGGATACCGACAGCCGCACCGGCCTCGCGGGCTGGCTGACCGAAATCGGCCTCGCCCATGTCGGCGGCGGAGTCGCCATGGACCGTCCTGCCAGGGCGGATGCGGCAACGGTTAGGCCGAAAGTTTACGCCCTCGCCAACCAGGCGCTCGGATAGTCCGGAGGACAACAATGCTCGCCAATTCCCTGATCGAACTCGACCGCGCCCACCTCGTCCACCCGGTCTCCTCCTATCGCGGCCACGAGGCGCTCGGCGTGCGGGTGCTGAAATCGGCGAAGGGCGCTACCGTGACCGACGCGTCCGGCAAGCAACTCGTCGATGGCTTCGCCGGGCTGTGGTGCGTGAATGCAGGCTATGGTCATGACAGCATCGTCGAGGCGGCGGCCCGGCAGATGCGCGAGTTGCCCTACGCCACCGCCTATTTCGATCTCGGCTCGGAGCCCGCCATCCGGCTCGCCTCGGAGTTGGCGGACCGCGCGCCCGGCGATCTCAACCACGTCTATTTCACGCTCGGGGGATCGGACGCGGTCGACAGCACAATCCGGTTCGTCCGCTATTACTGGAATGCCAGAGGCGAGCCTCAACGCGACCAGTTCATTTCCATTGAGCAGGGTTATCACGGATCGTCGGTGGTCGGCGCAGGCCTGACCGCCCTGCCCGCCTTTCATGCCGGTTTCGGCATTCCGTTCGAATGGCAGCACAAGATCCCCTCGCCCTATCCCTATCGCAATCCGGTAGGCGAGGATGGTAGCGCGATCATCGCCGCATCGCTTGCGGCGCTGAAGGGCAGGATCGAGGAGATCGGGCCGGAGCGGGTCGCCGCCTTCTATGCCGAGCCGATCCAGGGCTCGGGCGGCGTCATCGTCCCGCCGAAGGGTTGGATCAAGGCCATGCGCGAGCTCTGTCGTGAGCACGGCATCCTGTTCATCGCCGACGAGGTGATCACTGGTTTCGGCCGCACCGGCCCCCTGTTTGCGTGCACGGAGGAGGATATCGTCCCCGACTTCATGACGACCGCGAAGGGCCTGACCTCGGGCTATGTCCCAATGGGCGCCGTGTTCATGGCTGATCATGTCTACAACGTCATCGCCGATGGCGCGGGTGCTTCTGCGGTCGGCCACGGCTACACCTATTCCGCCCATCCGGTCAGCGCCGCCGTCGCGCTCGAGGTGTTGAAGCTCTATGAGGAAGGCCTTCTGGAGAACGGCGCCAGGGCCGGCGCCCGTCTGATGGCGGGGCTATCAGGGTTGAGCGACCATCCATTGGTCGGCGACGTGCGCGGTCGCGGCATGCTTGCCGCGATCGAGTTGGTGGTCGACAAAAAGAAGAAAACGCCGCTTCCAGCCTCGGCCATGCCGGCGCGGCGCGTCTTCGATCGGGCGTGGGACAATGGCCTGATCATCCGCGCCTTCGCGCACGGTGTTCTCGGCTATGCCCCTCCGCTCTGCTGCACGGACAGCGACATCGATGCCATTATCGAGCGCACGCGCCGAACGCTGGACCAGACGCTGGATGATGTCGATGTCCGCCGAGCCCTTGCATGAAGGCGACGCATTTTTCGTATCTCGAAATATCGCTGGGGTGGACGATTTCGCAATTTTGTGCCGCTACCTCGCGCCTTTTCGGCGAATCCAGCGCAGGGGAAGTGCCAGACTGCTTTTTAAGACAAGGCCAGAAAGCCCGCATTTCCGGGCTTTTGAAAAAGGCCGACGCCCCGGACAGCACGGAATATTGTTCTGTTCAGCATGAGTAATTCGGCCGCGCGCAGAGGAGAGCCAGTCTTGGCCAGGGGCTTTAACGAGTTCAAGTACATGACCTTCGACGTGGTCGGTACGCTGATCGACTTCGAAGGCGGCATCACGACCTGCCTGGCCGAGATCGCCGCGGAGGCCGGTGCTTCCGTCGACGGCGAAGAAGCGCTCGCCCTTTACCGGCAAGCCCGCTACATGCCCGATGCGTACCTTTTCCCCGACGATCTCGCGCGTGTCTACATGGTCGTCGCGCCGCGGCTCGGCCTGCCGGCCGAGGAGAAATACGGCGCCCGGCTCCGGGATTCGGCGAGCGGCTGGCAAGGCTTTTCCGACAGCAGGGCGGCGCTGGCCGAGCTTGCGAAGTCCCATAAGCTGATTGCCATGACCAATGCCCGGCGCTGGGCTCTCGACCATTTCGAGAAGCAGCTTGGATCGCCCTTCTTCGCTACCTTCACCGCCGACGATACCGGCACCGAGAAACCGGACCCTGCCTTCTTCCAGAAGGTCCTCGACTTCGTGGCGTCCCGCGGCGACAGCAAGGACGACATCCTGCACGTTGCACAAAGCCAGTATCACGACATCGGCATATCCCGGGCGCTCGGCATGACCAACTGTTGGATCGAGCGCCGCCACGCCCAGAAGGGCTATGGCGGCACGATAGAGCCCAAGCACTTCACCGTGCCCGACTACCACTTCACCTCAATGGCCGACTTTGCGGCGGCCGTGCGGGAAAGCCTGAAGGAACGAACCTGAGCTCAAGACCCGGAAAGCCGCAGCAAGACGCGCATCCCGGCCAAACAACAGAAAGGGGAATGACATGAGCGACAAGATCACCAACTGGACCGGAGCAGACGATGCGATGGTCGAAAACGCCATCCGGCGAGGCGCGAGCCGCCGTGAACTCCTCAAAATGCTGCTGGCAGGCGGCGCCGCCTTTGCCGCGGGAAGCGCTGTGCTCGGCCGAGCCACCAATGCCGTCGCCGCCACGCCAGTCTCAGGCGGCCACCTCAAGGCTGCCGGCTGGTCGTCCTCGACGGCCGATACGCTCGATCCGGCCAAGGCGTCGCTCTCCACCGACTATGTCCGCTGCTGCTCGCTCTATAACCGCCTGACCTTCCTCGACAAGGATGGCAAGACGCAGATGGAGCTGGCCGAAAGCATCGACAGCAAGGACGCCAAGACCTGGACGGTGAAGCTGCGCAAGGGCGTCACGTTCCATGACGGCAAGGACCTCACCGCCGACGACGTCGTCTTCTCGCTGAAGCGTCACCTCGACAAGGCAGTCGGCTCCAAGGTCGCCAAGATCGCCGCGCAGATGACGGGCTTCAAGTCTGTCGACAAGTCGACCGTCGAAATCACGCTCGCCGACCCGAACGCCGACCTCCCGACCATCCTGGCGCTCCATCACTTCATGATCGTAAGGGACGGCACCACCGACTTTTCCAAAGGCAACGGCACGGGCGCTTTCGTGCTGGAGACCTTCGAGCCGGGCGTGCGCTCGGTGGTCACCAAGAACAAGAACTACTGGAAGTCGGGCAAGCCTTATCTCGATTCCTTCGAGTTCATCGCCATCAGCGACGACAGCGCGCGCGTCAACGCGCTTCTGTCGGGCGATGTCGGCTTCGCCGCCTCGATCAATCCGCGCGCGATGAAGCTCATCAGCGGCCAGCAGGGTTTCGAATTGTCGAAGACGACCTCGGGCAACTACACCGACCTCAACATTCGGCTCGATATGGACCCCGGCAGCAAGGCCGACTTCGTGGCCGGCATGAAATATCTCGTCAACCGCGAGCAGATCGTCAAATCGGCATTGCGCGGCCTTGGAGAGATCGGCAACGACCAGCCGGTCTCGCCGGCCAACATCTTCCACAATGCCGACCTCAAGCCGAAGGCTTTCGATCCGGACAAGGCGAAGTTCCACTTCCAGAAGGCAGGCGTGCTCGGCCAGTCCATCCCGGTGATTGCCTCCGACGCTGCCACCTCCTCGATCGACATGGCCGTGATCATCCAGGCGGCCGGGGCGGATATCGGCATGAAGCTCGATGTCCAGCGCGTCCCCTCCGACGGGTACTGGGACAATTACTGGCTCAAGGCGCCGGTCCATTTCGGCAATATCAATCCGCGCCCGACCCCGGACATCCTGTTTTCGCTGCTATACGCATCGAATGCGCCCTGGAACGAAAGCCAGTACAAGTCGGAGAAGTTCGACAAGATGCTTGTCGAGGCGCGCGGCTCCCTCGACCAGGCCAAGCGCAAGGAGATCTACGACCAGATGCAGACCATGGTGTCCGAGGAGGCGGGAACCATCATCCCGGCCTATATCTCGAACGTCGATGCCCTCTCCAGCAAGGTGAAGGGTTTGGAAGCGAACCCGCTTGGTGGCATGATGGGCTACGCAATGGCCGAGTATCTCTGGCTCGAAGCCTGAGAGGCGCCTGCCGGGGGCCGGTCAGCCGGCCTCCGGCACCGCGTCGAGCAATATTTCGGCCGAACGCAACCGCAGGAGCGCTTCCATGACGTCTGGGGTTTTGAACCTCGTGGTGAAGCGGCTGGGGATCGCGGTCGTCACCCTTCTGATCGTGCTGTTCGCCGTGTTTTTCGCCACCAGCATGCTGCCTGGCGACACCGCGTCCATGCTGCTCGGCCAGGCGGCGACACCGGAAGCGGTCGCCGGCCTGCGCGAGGCCATGCACCTCAACGATCCGGCGATCCTGCGCTTCCTGCGCTGGCTTCTCGGCCTGCTGCATGGCGACCTCGGCACGTCCTATGCCAACAACATGCCGGTGGCAGTGCTGATCGGCGGCCGTCTGGTCAACACCATGAAGCTCGCCGCCATCACAACGCTCTTGTCCGTGCCGCTGGCGCTGACGCTCGGCATCACCGCCGCGATGCTGCGCGGCTCGCTCTATGACCGCGCCGTTACCGTGCTTTCGATCGGCGTGATCTCGGTGCCGGAGTTCATGGTCGCGACGCTGGCGGTCCTGCTCTTCGCGGTCTATCTCAAATGGCTGCCGGCGTTGTCTTCCGTCAACGAGGCGCATTCGCTGACCGACTTGGTGCGCATCTATGCGATGCCGGTGATCACGCTCACCTTCGTCATCTCCGCCCAGATGGTACGCATGACGCGGGCCGCGGTGATCGAAACGCTCTCCACGCCCTACGCCGAGATGGCGCTTCTCAAGGGCGCTTCGCGCGGCCGCATGGTGCTGAGGCACGCGCTTCCCAATGCGCTCGGCCCGATCGTCAACGCGGTTGCGTTGTCGCTGTCCTATCTGGTTGGCGGCGTCATCATCGTTGAGACAATCTTCAACTATCCCGGCATCGCCAAGCTGATGGTCGATGCCGTCGCGACGCGCGACCTGCCGCTGATCCAGAGCTGCGCGATGATCTTCTGCCTCGGCTATCTGCTGCTCATCACGGCCGCGGACATCGTGGCCATCATGTCCAATCCGAGGCTGAGATGACGATGGCCCGCGCTGCAGCCTCCCGACGATCTCTGCTCGGCCACAGCTACAATCTTGTCGGCGTCGTGGCTTCGCTGGTTATCCTGGCGTGGACGCTGATCGCCATCTTCGCGCCCTACATCATCCCGCATCCGATCGGCGACATCGTCGATGACGACTATTTCGGCCCGATGCGCCAAGGCCTGTGGCTGGGCTCGGACTATCTCGGCCGCGACATGCTCTCGCGGGTGCTGATGGGCGCGCGCTACACCGTGGGCATATCGCTTGCCGCCGTCTTCATCGCCTGCTTTTCAGGTGTCGTGCTCGGCATGGTCGCGGCCGTCACCGGCGGGTGGTTCGACACCTGCCTCAGCCGCTTCCTCGACGCCATGAACTCCATCCCCAGCAAGCTATTCGGGCTCGTCGTCGTTGCCGCGGTCGGCTCGTCGATCCCGGTGCTGATCCTGACGCTCGCGGTGATCTATATCCCTGGCGCCTACCGTTTTGCCCGCGCGCTTGCCGTCAACATCAACACCATGGACTTCATGACCGTCGCCCGCGTGCGCGGCGAAAGCACCGCCTACCTCATCGGCTCGGAGGTCCTTCCCAACATTATCCGCCCGGTGCTCGCCGATTTCGGCCTGCGCTTCGTCTTCATCGTGCTCCTGCTTTCCGGCCTGTCCTTTCTCGGGCTCGGGCTGCAACCGCCTCTGGCCGACTGGGGCGCGCTGGTGCGTGAGAACATCGGCGGCCTGCCGTTCGCGGCGCCGGCAGTCATCGTACCTTCGCTGGCGATCGCCAGCCTCACCATCAGCGTCAACCTGCTGATCGACAACCTGCCGCAGAAGATCAGGGACAGGGACGCATGACCAATCTCGTCGAGGTGAGGAACCTGAGGATCGAGGCGAAGACCGATTCCGGACGGATCGTCGAAATCATCAAGGGCATCAGCCTCGACATTGCCGACGGCGAGATCGTCGCGCTGATCGGCGAGAGCGGCTCCGGCAAGACGACGGTGGCGCTCTCGCTCATGGGGCACACACGCCCCGGCTGCCGGATAACCGGCGGCGAGATCAATGTGAACGGCAAGAACATGGCCGCACTTTCCGAAAAGCAGCGAGCCAAGCTGCGGGGCACCGACATTGCCTATGTTCCACAAAGTGCCGCGGCCTCGTTCAATCCCTCGGCGACCATCATGGAGCAGGTGATCGAGGTTACGCGCATCCACAGGCTGATGCCTCTCGAGAAGGCGCGAAAGCGCGCTGTCGAGCTGTTCAGGGCCTTGTCGTTGCCGGATCCGGAAGGGATCGGCGCCCGCTATCCGCACCAGGTTTCCGGCGGCCAGTTGCAGCGGCTATCGGCGGCCATGGCGCTTATCGGCGATCCCAAGCTGGTCATCTTCGACGAGCCGACGACGGCCCTCGATGTGACGACGCAGATCGACGTGCTGAAGGCGTTCAAGTCGGTGATGCGGGCTGGCGGGATAGCAGGCGTGTATGTTTCCCACGATCTCGCCGTCGTCGCCCAGATCGCCGACCACATCGTGGTGCTGAAGGGCGGCGAAGTGCAGGAGACCGGCAGCACGCCTCAGATTCTTTCGGCCGCGCAGCATCCTTACACGCGTGAACTGCTGGCTGCCTTCGAGCCGAAGCCGCGGCAAGCGCATGCGGACGCAGATGCCGGCGCGAAGCCGTTGCTGCGCATCGACAATGTGACGGCCGGCTATGGCGCTTTGCGGGACGATGGACTGCCGCTTATCCGGGCCGTCGATACCGTCAGCCTGGTCGTCGAGAAAGGGCGCAATCTCGGCGTCATCGGAGAATCCGGCTGCGGAAAATCGACGCTCGCGCGCGTCATCGCCGGCATCCATCCGGCGGCGGCCGGCGACATCGTCTTCGAAGGCAAGCAACTGGAGCGCGCCGCAAGCAAACGCAGCCAGGACCAGTTGCGCGAGATGCAGATCGTTTTCCAGTATGCCGATACCGCGCTCAATCCGGCCAAGCCGGTGGAGGACATCATCTCCCGCCCGCTGGCCTTCTATCACCGGCTGAACCGGCAGGCGCGCTCGAAGCGCGTCGACGAACTGCTCGACATGGTCCGCCTACCGAGAGCACTGCGCTATCGTCGTCCGTCGGAACTTTCGGGCGGCCAGAAGCAGCGGGTGAACTTTGCGCGTGCCTTGGCGGCCGGACCCAAGCTCATCATCTGCGATGAAATCACCTCGGCGCTCGACACGGTCGTGGCAGCGGCGGTGATCGAACTGCTCAAGGAGCTGCAGCGCGAGCTTGGCCTTTCCTATATCTTCATCAGCCACGACCTCTCCGTCGTCGAGGCAATCTGCGACGAGATCATGGTGATGTACAATGGCGAGCGGGTGGAGCAGATCACGCCCGACAAGCTGAAGGCGCCCACCCACCCCTATTCGAAGCTTCTGTTCTCCTCCGTGCCGAAGCTCGATCCGACCTGGCTCGACGGGCTCGTCCGAGACCCCGAGCTGGTCAGTCAGTACGGCCACCGCTAAGAGCAAATTCTAGAGCATGATCCCGAAAGGTGGAACCGGTTCGGAGAAGATCATGCTCCAATAAAAAGTTAGATCAGATCAGGATGGCGATTCAACCAAACGTCATCCTGATGTTGGAAGCCTGCAACGCTTTTTGCATCCGGAATGCTTGAAACGAACGCGTAGAGCGACGAAGCGCGGAGCCTACATCGGAAACAGGCTGGGCAGCGGCATGTGCGCCTTGACGATCGGCGACTTCAGCACCACGAAACTGAAATACTTGTCGATGCCGATGTCCATGTCGGTCAGCCGTTCCATGATCGTCTGATACTCGCTGATGCCGGCGGTCATGAATTTCATCAGATAGTCGTAGCCGCCTGAGACAAGGTGGCATTCTATGACCTGGTCGATCTTCTCCACCACGGCGAGAAAGCGGGCGAAGTCGACCTGGCGGTGGTTCTTCAATGTGATCTCAGTGAACACCGTCAGCGTCTGGCCGAGCTTGCCGATATTGACCTGTGCGGAATAGCCCTCGATGTAGCCTTCCGACTGGAGCTTTTTCACCCGCATCAGGCATGGGCTCGGCGACAGATGCACCAGCTCGGCCAGTTCGACATTGGTGATGCGGCCGTTCTTCTGCAGTTCGTGCAGGATCTTGATGTCGATCCGATCCAGCTTCATGGCCGTCTCCACGGAACGCATGCCACAGCACAAAATGCCGTGCTGCCAATACCCAGCGACACTAGCACAGCCCAACGGCCTGTCCATCGGATCGGACACCGCTTTGAAGCGCATCGGCTTCCGAATTCAACCGGATTGCCGGAATAAAATTCTGCCTCGCTCTCAACTGCAGCAGCGCCTGCCTGCGCAGCGCGGTAGATTGAAGCCCCATGGCGGAGATAATCATGCGCGCACCGCTGCAGCAAATTCAGACTTCGCGCGAACTGCCGCAATCCGCGGACGCGGTGGTCATCGGCGGCGGCATCGTCGGCGTCTTTGCGGCCTATTACCTGGCGCGGCGCGGCATGAAGGTCGTGCTCGTCGAAAAGGGGCGCATCGGCGCCGAGCAGTCCTGCCGCAACTGGGGCTGGTGCCGCCAGCAGAACCGTGACGCCCGTGAACTGCCGATGGCGACACGCAGCCTCGATCTGTGGGAGCGTTTCGTGGCGGACAGCGGGGAGGACACCGGCTTTCGCCGCTGCGGCCTGCTCTACCTCAGCAATGACGAGGCGGAACTGGCCAGGTGGGCGCGCTGGCGCGACTTCGCCAGAACGGCCGGCGTCACCACGCTTATGCTCGACGGCGCCGAGGCCAGTGAGCGGGGCCGCGCAACAGGCCGACCATGGAAGGGCGGCGTCTTCTCGCCGAGCGACGGCACCGCTGATCCATCGCGAGCCGCGCCAGCGGTCGCCCGCGCCATCCTGAAGCTGGGCGGCACGGTGCTGCAAAATTGCGCCGCGCGCGGTATCGAAACCGAGGGTGGACGCCTGAGCGCCGTTGTCACGGAAAACGGAACGATCCGGACCAAGGTGGCGGTCCTGGCTGGCGGCGCCTGGGCGTCCTCCTTTTGCCGGCAATTCGGCTTCCGCTTTCCGCAGGCGTCGATCCGCTCTTCGATCCTCTCCGTCTCGCCCGGCGCCGAAGGCCTGCCGGACGCGCTGCACACGGCAAAGATTTCCGTCACGCATCGTGGCAATGGCGGCTACACACTCGCAATCAGCGGACGCGGCCGCGTCGACGTGACGCCGCAGCAGCTGCGCTTCTCGTCGCACTTCGTGCCGATGTTCCTGAAGCGGTGGCGCAGCCTTGCGCCCGGCGACCTGCAGGGTGTTCGTTCTGGGCACGAAACGCTCAAGCTTTGGCGGCTCGACCAACCGACGCCGATGGAGCGCATGCGCATTCTCGATCCGGTCCCGGACCGGGCGACCATCCGCCTGACCCACGCCCGCGCGCTCGAGCTGTTGCCGGCGCTGCGCCAGACAAGGATCAGCGCGGCCTGGGCCGGCTATATCGACAGCACGCCGGACGGCGTGCCCGCGATCGGCGAGATTGATGCCGTTCCAGGTTTCTTCCTGGCTGCCGGATTTTCGGGACACGGCTTCGGCATAGGATCCGGCGCCGGACACCTGGTGGCCGATCTCGTCACCGGCTCGGAGCCGATTGTCGACCCGAAATCCTACGATCCGCGGCGCTTCGATGCTTCGTCCTGGGGTAAGGTCGCCGATTTCTAAGGCTCGCCACGACTTTCGCACTCGCATCAGCCCTCCTGGAGAAAAGCGCCGACAGGCGCGGGCCGCACAGGCGCCTGTCCGCGAAACCGGCCGACGGCGCCGGGGTTGCAACCAGCCTTCGCCGCGACGAGTTCGACGGCGGCCAATTGGCAGTAGCGCCCTTGGCAGCGCCCCATGCCGACGCGCGAAAGCGATTTCACCCTGTTGGCGTCGCCGCCGCCACGCTCCACGCTCTCACGTATGCTTCCTGCGGTCACGTTCTCGCAGCGGCAGACGATCGCATCGCCGGGGAGTGCCCGGGCCATCGCCTCCGGCCACGGAAAGGCGATGGCCAGGCCGCGTGCAAAGCGCTTGAGCCGCTTAAGCTTGAGCAGCTCGGCGCCGACGGAAGGCATCGGATGTCCCAGATCGGCAAGGCAGGCTGCCGCCGCGAGGCGCCCCGCGATCTCGGCCCCATCAGCCCCGAGCAGGCGAACCCCGTCGCCTGCAAGATAAACGCCGTTGCCGGCCCGCCCCACCTGGTCGGCCTTCGGCAGCCATTGCCGCCACTGTTCGTCATAGGCGAAGGTGCATCCCGCCAGATCGGCGAGATGCGTCTCGGCCCGTAAGTGCCAGCCCATGCCCACCATGTCGCATGACGTGAGGTGCTGCCTTTCGCCAGCGTCGCGCCAGCGCACCACCACCACCCCCGACCCGTTGGCCTCGATCCGTTCGAGCGTCACGCCCGCATGGTAGCGGCCACCAAGCCGCGCCCGCATAACCAAACCGCGCAACGCGACGGCTGGCCGAGCGGCAAGATCCCACAGGCCTCGCAGTTGCTGGCGCCAGGGGGAGGTGTCGAGCACCGCCACCACATCCGCGCCAGCCTTGACGAGTTGGGCCCCAACCAGGGTCAGCAAAGGCCCGGATCCCATAA
Organism: Mesorhizobium sp. CA6; assembly: GCF_020165035.1. NCBI lineage: Bacteria > Pseudomonadati > Pseudomonadota > Alphaproteobacteria > Hyphomicrobiales > Phyllobacteriaceae > Mesorhizobium > Mesorhizobium sp. CA6. Next base: position 388,572 of record NZ_JAIUHI010000001.1, read on the forward strand.
GGACGATCCGTCGCCCGAGCGCCACGCCCTGCGCCTTGAGCGCGATCTGCGCAGCACCCAGGCTGTAGACGCCAGCGTTCTGCCAGCCCGGAACGGGAGCGATACGGTCGGACGCGCCGGTGGCCAGGATCAGGCGGTCATAGCCGATCATCTGCACGCCGTGCTCTGCCAATACGTGCAGCATCCCCTGATGCGCGGCGATGACCGAACTGCTTGCGCGATGGGTGAGCCGCCGCTCTTCGACCAGCCGGTCGAAAAGCGAATGCAGGGCGCGGGCCTTGGCCGCCTCCGATCCATAGAGCTGCTGCGGCGTGCGGGTAAACCCGGCTGGCGGGCGGCGATAGATCTGGCCGCCTGCGCGCTGCCCCTCGTCGATCACAATCGGATGGAAGCCAGCATCGACTAGCGTCGCCGCAGCCCTGATACCGGCAGGGCCGGCACCCACGATCACGATGCGCGGCGAGGCAACATCGCTCACGGCCACTTCTCCGACGGCGTCGTGCGCAGTCGCATACCCTCGGCTATCAGGGTTGTGCACGCGCGCAGGCGCGGTCCCTCCTCTTGCCAGACCCAGCAATCCTGGCAGGCACCCATAAGGCAGAAGCCTGCGCGTGGCTCCGATCCGAACTCGGAATTCCGCAAGGCGTGTCCTGACGCCAGCATGGCGGTCAGCACGGTGTCGCCCGCGAGCGCGCCGCGCCTCTCATTGTCGAGAAGGAAATGCACCTCTGCCCGGTCCCGCTCCGCCAGCCGGACGATGCGGCCGCCCGTGATCATTCCGCAGCCTCCCGTATCGGACGAGGACGCGGCAGTTCGGGGAACCGCTCGCAGACCGCATCGAAGGCCGCCTGAACGCCTTCCGGCCCGGAGCGTCCCTTCATGCGGCGGAAGATCTCGGTCTTGGCGAAGAATCGCCAGTGGATCGGCAAGGCGTCCAGGAAGGCCTGGAGGCGGTCATAGGCCGCCGGTGTCCACTGCGCTTCGTAGCCGTCGCGCTCGGGGCCGAAATGGAAATGGCCGACAGGGGGCTTGCGCCGCGCGCGCTGCTGCTCCGTCGCCTCCTCGTCGACCTCGCCAGCGCGCAGGACGACACCGTAGTCGCGCTCGGCCGCCGCCGCCGATACATAGCCGCGCCGCACGTCCTGCGCGACCTTCCACGGCTCGCGCTGATAGGGATCGCCGCGCCCACCGCCCCCGGCCGAGCGGATTTCCAGCACGTCACCGGGCTGCAATACCGCCGTGTCGATGTTGCCCAGCCGCCGCTCGTGCTCGGTCCCTGGATTGACGACCATGTCCGAGAGACCGGCCGCCTTGCCGCCCAGCACGCCCCAGGGTCGGAAGAAGCTGCGGTCGCGGTTGCGCGCAGTGATCCTGGAATCGGGGGCGAAGACACGGAAGGCCATTTCTGTTGCCAGCCCGCCGCGCCAGCGCCCGGCGCCGCCGCTGTCCTTGGCGAGGCCATATCTGACGAATTCGACCGGCGTCTCGGTCTCGGTGATCTCGATCGGCGTGTTCTTGAGATAGGCGGCATCCGCCCCCGAGCCGTTCGTGCCGTCGCGATGCGGCATCGCCCCGCCGCCGCCCACCACCGGGTTCACCGCCGCGATGACGGTCCGGCTGGTGCGCTCATCGACGGTCATGACGTTGACGATGCAATTGTTGCCGGCCGGCGCCGCGGGCAGGCGCTCCGGCACCGCCTGCGAGAAGGCGCCGAAAATGACAGAGCGCAGCCGGGCGCAGGTGAGCGAGCGCATGCCGACGGCCGCGGGATGGACCGGGTTCAGCACCGAACCCTGCGGCGTGATGCAGGTGAAGGGCCGCGTGAGACCCGTGTTGAGCAGGAGCTTCGGGTTGAGCGTATAGAGCACGTAATAGACGCCCACCAGCAGCATGGTGTGACGCGGGTCGCCGCCCGAGGGTACGTTGAGAGATGAGCCGAGCTGCGGGTCGGAGCCGGTGAAGTCGAGCACCGCCTCGTCGCCCTTGATCGTCAGCCTCAGCTTCAGCCGGCAGGGATTGGCTTCGACCGAATCCTCGTCGGCATAGTCGGCGAATTCCCATGTGCCGTCGGGCATGGCGCGCAGCACGTCCCGCGCCTGCGCCTCCGCCTGGTCGAGAAGCGCGGAAACGCCTTCGACGAAGCCGGCCTTGCCGAACTTCCGCACCATCGCCTGGATCTTGCGCTCGCCGGTGTTGAGCGCGCCGACCAGTGCCTTGATGTCGCCGATGTTGAGGTCGGGCTTGCGCACATTGGTGCTCATGATCCGCAGGATGGTCTCGTCGAAGACGCCCTCCCGCACCAGCTTCATCGGCGGGAAGCGGATGCCTTCCTGATGGATTTCGGTCAGCGCCCGGCTGAGCGAGGCCGGCACCGCCCCGCCCATGTCGGTGTTGTGGATGTGCCCGCCGGTCCAGGCGACGATCTCGCCGTCGACGAAGACCGGCTTCCACAGATGCGTGTCGGGCGCATGCGTGGCGACGTGGCCGGAATAGGGATCGTTGGTGAACGCAACATCGCCCGGCCGGTAATCGCCGACCATCGCAATGGCGCGGTGATAAGAAAGCCCCGGATACCAGGTCGCGCCGAGTTCCATCGGCACAGCGAAGGTCGCACCCGACCGGTTCATCAGCATCACGGTGAAATCCTGCGTCTCCTTGACGAAGGCGGAGTGCGCGGTGCGGTGCAGCGTGTGGGCCATATTCTCGGCCGCCGCGCGGGCATGGTTCGCCAGAACCTGCAGGTTTGTCCGGTCAAACATGGCGTCACTCCGGGAAGGTCAGCAGAAGATTTAGATGGCGGTCGACCCGTGCCTGCGCTCCCGCGGGGATCGCAAATGTGGTGTCTTCCTGAACGACCACGGCAGGCCCATGGAACGTGCTGCCAGGCATGAGGGTCTGGCGGTCGTGAAGGTCGACGGTCTCGACGCCGAGGCCCGTATAGACCGGGAGCCGGCGCGCCGGATTGGCTGGGGCGTCGACCTCATCGGTTTGCGGGAAGGAAAGCTTCGGCCCTGCGCCTATGGCGGACAGCCGGATGTTCACCAGCTCAATATCGCCGTCCGGATCGTGAAAATCGTAGAGCTGCTGATGGGTGAGGTGAAAAGCCCGTACGATGGCGGCCATATCGCCATCCGCCAGCCATTGCGGCGAAAGGACGACTTCGATCTCATAGCTCTGCCCGACATAGCGCATGTCGCAGAAGAGGTTGAGTTCCGCGGCCGCGTCATGCCCCTGCTCTGCGAGCCAATGACGCCCCTCACCCGCAAGCGCTTCGAAGGCCTCGCGGATGGCGGGAAGCGACGCTGCGGACAGCGGGCTGAAGATCGTGCGGATAAAATCGCCGCGCAGATCCGCCACCAACCCGCCGAGTGCCGAGACCACGCCGGGGCGGCGCGGCGCCATCACCCGTTTCATGCCGAGTTCGCGGGCGAGGAAGGCGCCGAGCATCGGGCCGCCGCCGCCGAATGGCATCAGCGTGAAATCGCGCAGGTCGACACCAGCGCGCGAGGCGAGTTTCTCGACCTCGACGAACATTTCCGACACCGCGATATCGAGGATTGCCTGCGCGGTCTGCTCGATCGTGCGGGCGAGCCGGGCGGCAAGCTCGCCGACCGCGCGATGCGCCAATCCAGTATCGATCCGGAGCTGGCCATAGGCCATCTCGCTGTGGCCGAGCCATCCGCACACCACCATGGCGTCAGTCACCGTCGCCCGTTCGCCGCCGCGGCCGTAGCATGCCGGTCCCGGTGCCGAGCCAGCCGATTCCGGCCCGACTCGCAGCACGCCTTGCGCATCGACGCTGGCGATCGAGCCGCCGCCGACGCCGATCGAGCTCACCGACACGGATGGAATGTGGAGCGGGAATTCGCCGATTAGCTCGCCGGTGCCGAACTGCGCCTCGCCGTCTATGATCAGCGCGAAGTCGGCCGACGTCCCACCGATGTCGAGGGTAAGGATCTTGTCTTCGCCGGCTTGACGCGCCAGCCACGAGGCGCCGATGACGCCGGAAGCCGTTCCCGACAAAAGCATGTTCACGCATGCGCGCTTGCCTTCGGCGGCGTTCATCAGCCCACCATTCGATTTCGTCAGCATCGGGCGCGCCGGCACACCGCAGCTCCTCAGCCGCTCTTCCAGCGCTGTCAGATAGCCCGAGACGCGCGGATGGACATAGCCATTGAGAATGGCAGTCGAGCTGCGTTCATACTCGCGGATGACCGGCCACACTTCGGCAGAGGTGAAGACGAAGACGTCCGGTGCCAGGCGGGCGATCGCGGCCTTGACCGAGGCTTCCTGCGCGGCGTTGCGCCAGGCATGGAGGAAGGACACGATAATCCCTTGCGCTCCGCCTGCTTTCGCAGCCGCAACCGCCCGTTCGACGACGGCGATGTCGGGTGCCTGAGTTTCACTGCCATCGGCACGCATGCGGGCCGGAATGCCGAACACCATGTCGCGCGAGATCAGCGGGTCCGGCCGCGCGCAGAACAGCGAATACATGTCCGGCATTCGCAGCCGCGCGAGCTCGATCACGTCCTCGAAGCCGGCATTGGTGAACAGCGCGAGCGGGGCGCCCTTGCGCTGGATGATGGTATTGATGCCGACGGTCGTGCCGTGCACGAAGCGCGTCATATGGATGGGATCGAAGCCTTCACGTTCCGCCAGGAGGGCGAGCCCCGCCATCAGCTCGGCGCCCGGATGGTCCGGCGTCGTCAGCACCTTCAGCGAGGCGACCCGGCCGGAACGGGTCTCCAGCGCGCAGAAGTCAATGAACGTTCCGCCGATATCGACGCCGACCTTCCAGTCGGCTTCGTTCTGCGCCTCGTCCGCCACGATGGCACCGTCCATGATGCGTCCCTTCCTGTCTGCCGACCAAAACTCGCACGAGCGGACGATCAACGTCCAAGATGGATGAGGGGGAAGGATATAAGTCCTGCTTATGCCTTGGCGCGATGCTCACCGAGAACGGCGGAACAGGCCGTACGGATTTCGTCGCGCATCATCTCGTCGGCGCGCGACAGGGCCCGGGCACGCGACGTGAGCAGCGCGATCGGAAATTCCGGTCCGGCCGCCAATGGCCTGACAGCAAGGCCGGCGAACTGGTGCCAGGGCAGCAGCGCGTCGACCAGGCCGATACCCAGGCCGGCCTGGACGAAACCGATCGCGGAAATAGAGACGTCGATCTCTAGCGATGGTGAAAGCGCCACGCCTTGCGCGCGGGCAGCGTGGGCCAGTTCGTCAGCGGGGCGGGTATTGCCGCGATAGGATATCAGCTCCTCCCCGGCCAGGTCGGCGAGCGTCAGCTCCGTTTTCTTCTGCAGTGAATGCCCGGCAGGCAGCAGGCAGGCGAAGCCGACGCTGCCGATCATCTCCGCCTCGATATCGGGAGGCAGCCGGTCGTCCATGGCTACGCCGAGGCTGGCATCGCCGGCGCGCAGCATGTCGACGATCGCGGCGATCGGGGCGCTATGGGAACGCAGCAAAATGTCCGGATGCTGCGTCCGGAATGCGGTGAAGGCGCGCGGCAATATCGCCATGGCCGGCGGTGGCGAAGCCGCGACCCGCACCAGCCCGGTCCGCCCGAGACGCAGGTCGGTAGTCTTGCGGCGCAAACCGTCCAGTCCCGCCGACAGCCGCTCGGCATCGGCGAAGATCTCGAGCGCCTCAGGCGTCGGCCGCAGCCGGCCTTTGACCCGTTCGAACAGGGTGAAGCCAAGCTCGTCCTCGGTATGAAGCAGTATCTGGCTGAGCGCGGGCTGCGAGATGTTCAGCATCCGCGCCGCGGCGGTCACGGTGCTTGCGCGCATGACGGCGATGAACACTTCGAGCTGCCGGGCCCGCAAATCCCAACTCCATAGGTCGAGCTTATGACTTCCGTCCAAACCCATCTTTGACGCAATGCCGCGGCGCCGACAAGATGGATGCATCCAAGGATCAGCTGCTCTTCGCTAAGGAATGACTATGGATGTGATCGTGCTGGGCGGCGGCCTGATAGGGACGGCTTCGGCCTATTTCCTCGCCCGGCGAGGCGCGCGCGTGACGCTGATCGAGCGCAACCGGATCGGCAGCGGGGCGACCATCGCTTCGTTCGGCAACATCCGGCGCACCGGCCGCCATTTGTCCCAGCTGCCGCTTGCCAATCGTTCGCTCACGCTCTGGGGCGAGGCCGAAAAAATGCTTGGCCGCGACGTGGAATTCCGGGCCACCGGTCACATCCGACTGATCTTCGATGAGGGAAGTCTTGCCGACATGCGGGCCTACGCTCAGGCGGCACGACCGTGGGGGCTCGAGCTGGAGGAACTGACCCCGCGCGAAATCCGCTCCCGGTTTCGCGGCCTCGGTCCTGAGGCGATCGCGGCGTCGTTCTCGCCGCATGACGGCAGCGGCAATCCGCGGCTGATCGCGCCGGCCTTTGCCGAAGCCGCCCGTAAGCTCGGCGCGGAAATCGTCCAGGACGCCGAAGTCGAGACGACGAAGCGCACTGGCTCCGGCTTCCTTGTCAACACTTCGAAAGGTGCGTTCGCCGCGGAGTGCCTGCTCAACGCCGCCGGCGCCTGGGGCGCGCGCGTCGCCGCGCAGTTCGGCGAACAGGTGCCGCTGGACGCGCGTGGCCCGCAGATGGGCGTGACCGAGCCGTTGTCGCACCGAATCCTGCCGGTGGTCGGCATCTGGACGCGCGACAAGGATCATGGCGCCTATCTGCGTCAGGTCGAACGCGGCAACATCGTCTTCGGCGGCGCGGCCGAGCGGGTGGCGGTGGACCTCGATCCCGGTTACGCAACCGCCGATCCCATGCGCCTTCCGGTGCAATTGCACGCAGTCGCGCGGCTGTTGCCGGCGATCGCGCGGGTCGCGGTCATTCGCACATGGTCGGGCTGCGAGGGCTATGTGCGCGACATGCTGCCGGTCATGGGACGCTCAATGACGACGCCGGGCTTGTTCCATGCCTTCGGTTTCTGCGGGCATGGCTTCCAGCTCGGCCCGGGCGTGGGCGACGCCATGGCCGAGCTTATGATGACCGGCCGCTGCGAAACGCCGCTCGACGATTTCAGGATCGACCGCTTCGCCCGCGCAGCCTGACGAAGCGAATCGATTGCGATTGGCGTCCCCAGGCCACTAGCAATGACCGTTTTTGGGAAACGCCAGAGCCTACGCGGCGGCCGATATCAGCGCAAAGCTGCCATTCAGAGAAGATAATAAGGTCGTCGAGTGGCTGGATCAGCTTCTTGAATCGACTTTGGCGAACTGCTTCGCAACCCATTGGCGAATAACGATCTTGTTAGTCGCTGAGGGACGGCCTTTACCAATGAAGATCAATAGCTTGCGGGGTGGTTCGCCAATTCATGTCCTTCGTATGATTTTGTGTGGTCCGGCGAACCTCATTTTAGGCACTTGGATTAAGACGTCGGCCGCATCACGAGGCAGAGCATATAGCATCGCAAGTAGGTTGGTTGCGGGGACCCGCAACCCCTTTTGTCATAACACCGTCAGACTCTTGGTTTTGGTCAGGTTTGGCGAGTTCGAGGATGCCGAACAGCTCGCCACGTAGCTCGGCATGCACCTCGCCGCGCTTGTCGCCGGGCGTGAGCACGATCTCTCCGATCAACGACCGCAACGCCTCGGCGGCAGGACGTCCGTCCTCGTGGTCAGCGAGCGCTTGCGTGAGTTGCTCGACCCGCCTGCTGTAAAGAGTGGCGATGTTGGGATGCAGGTCGGGAACGTCAGTTGGCGCCACTGCCAGACGCGCAGTGATCTCCGCCTTCTGCCGCTCCAGGTCTTCCATTCTCGCTTTCATCGAAGGTTGGTAAAGGCCATCCTCGATCGCGGCCATAATGCCGGCGATGGCGCGCTCGATCTTGTCGAGGGCCTTGCGGTCCTGCTCGCCTTGCGCGCGACGCTCCTGGTTGAGGCGGTTGGTCTCCTGGGCAAAGGCTCTGATCGCCTCGGCCACGGCATCGGCCGAGACCAGCCTTTCCTTCAGGCCGGCGAGGACGCGCTGCTCGATCTTCTCGCGGGTGATAGTGCGGCCGTTGTCGCAGATGCCGCGGCGCTGGTGGTTCAGGCAGGCATAACGCTCGCGCGTAAACAGGCCATAGCGCCCGCCACAGCAGCCGCAGGTGAGCAGGCCAGAGAGGAGGGAGACCGGCCGCTTCATGGTGTGCAGCTTCCTCGCTCGGGCCTTGCGCGTAGCGATCGCCACCGCCTCGAACTGGCTGGCGATGGATTTCTGTCTCTCCTTCACGGCCTGCCACAATTCGTTCTCGACGATCCTGAGATGCGGCACCTCGGTGCGGATCAATTTGGCTGGCGGATTAGCCCGGGACACGCGTTTGCCGGTGGCCGGATCCTTGACGTAACGCAGGCGGTTCCAAACCAGCACGCCGGTATAGAGCTCATTGTTGATGACGCCGGTTCCCCGGATGACATGCCCGCGCACGCTGGTATCGCCCCAGTGTCGACCGAGCGGACCAGGAACGCCCTCCTTGTTGAGGTCGACGGCGATCGCCTTCGGGCTCTTGCCGGCAGCAAATTCGCGGAAGATGCGGCGCACGATGGTCGCTTCCTCCTCCACGATCTCGCGGTCGCCGCGAACAGGCTCGCCTTCGGCGTCGAGGTTCTTCACCACCCGGTAGCCGTAGCACAGGCCGCCTCCGGCCTTGCCTTTCTCCACCCTACCCCGCAGGCCGCGATGGGTCTTGAGGGCAAGGTCCTTGAGGAAGAGGGCATTCATCGTGCCCTTGAGGCCGACATGCAGCTCGCTGATCTCACCTTCCGCCAAGGTGACGATGGCAACGCCAGCGAATTTAAGATGCTTGAAGAGGGTGGCGACGTCTGCCTGGTCGCGGCTGATGCGATCGAGCGCCTCGGCCATCACCACCTCGAAGCGGCCGCGCTGCGCATCGCGGATCAAATGCTGGATGCCCGGCCGCAGCACTGTGCTGGCGCCGGAGATCGCCGCATCCTGATAGGTTCCCGGCACGCTCCAGCCCTCACGCACCGCCTGCTCGCGACATAGCCGGAACTGATCCTCGATCGAGGCGTCCCGCTGGCTGTCGGAAGAATAGCGGGCGTAGATTGCGGCACGGGTCATGGCGGCAGATCCTCCTTCTTGTTCCGAGAGGGTTTGCCCTCTGGCCCCCTCCCCTCTCCCTCTCGGGGGTCCGGCCGATTGTCGTTGGCCGCCAACCCCGCCTCGAATGCCTCCCGCGCCAGCCGCCGGCCGATCAACTGGGCGATATCCAGCACCACCCGATCCAGCTTGGCTGCCACGTTTTCAGGGCGACCCTCGGGGCTGACGAGGTCGCCGTTGTCGTTCGCCGGAACCAACGCCTGCGGCTCAGTCCTGGTTTCCTTTGCCATCGCGGTCGCTCTCCCCATGGTGGATCGACCTGCCATCAGAGTCCTTCGGACTGCGAAGAAAAGCATGAAGTTCATGTCGTAGGGCCACAGCGTGCAATGACTTGCGCCGTGCGGTTTCGTCTCAATTGTCGAGATCGGGCTGCAGGCGACAAGTGGGAATATCCCGATGCTGCTATCCGGCCGAACCATCAGTGGGACGCGAACCGTCGCAATCTGTCCGCCGCCTCTCGATAATTCCCGGCTGTTGATATTCGATATCGCGTGCGACTCAAGGATATTTCAGGAGGCGAGTCAGTAGACCGCCACATCGCCCCCGGCGTTCTGCCGCGCCTTCCTCTTCCAGCGCTGCGACCAGCTTGACTGCGGACTCCCAATGCCTGGCAACATCACTCCGCGTCCTTGCCCGGCTCCGGCGACCAAACGGCAAACCTCCTGCGATGGCCTTCAAGTCACGCAGTACGGAGGCTATGTGCGGCCACGGGAAGTCGGTTGGATCACCAATATCTCGATCAGCGCCAACGATCATTTCCAACTTGGCGATGACGCCGACGAGCGACGTTGCGGCGATGTCAGGGATAGAATCTTGAAGCCTAAGAGCTTCGGTCATCGCAAAGATCTCGGCCTCCCGCGCAACCGCATACTCCCGTGGGTCACCGAGAACACGTGCCGTTCGGCCTTGGACTCGCGTTGGTGAATCTGCGGTCAATCCCTGAATTCCGGGATTGACCACGATTTGGCTCTCCAGCCGCTGCTGAACACGGCATAGTAGCATGGAGGTGTACCGAGCCATTCGCCAATCGCTCAAAAGCAGAAGCGCGGGATCGCATAGGGCTGCCGGTTGCAATTCCGGGTCGTTGCGGCTTGCGGCGAGAACAGTCGGCTTTTTCGCTGCCACAGTTTGATCTCCTTCCGTGGGACAAGTCTCCTGCTGAGTGGGTTCAAAACCAATCTAGGAAGCCCAGTTCTCCGAATGTGAGTTGTAGAGAATACTCCGTGGTGAAATACTCTGCAAGGTCGCTGGTGTCGGATTCATGGAAATCCGAGAAGCGTTCGCGCAAAACCTAAGAGCCCTGCGGCGGGCTAGAGGCCTGTCACAGGAAGAGCTTGCGCACCAGGCCGGGATCGATCGCACCTATATCAGTGCGTTGGAACGCAACGTGTACAACGCGAGCATCGATGTCGTTGACCGGCTGGCCGAAGTGCTGGGCGTCGATGTCGCGGAATTACTAAAACGACCCTCTGCTGATCCGCAGAGATCGAAGTCTGAGCTTGACGAATAGAGAAGCTGCCGCTCGCCCGCGCGCCATTCAACGGGCGCCGTAGCGGGCGAGAGGCAGCTTCGCGCTTCATGCTGGACGCAGAGGCTTTGTTCGAGCCATCGGAGCTGACGATACTGTCAAACAGGTTCGCTCTGGGATAACGAAATCAAGCCTTCCGACGTGCTGATTTCTTTGCAGGCGACGACCGTCTTGCGGCCAAGCCCGCTCGATTTCCCAAGGACTGATCGTTGGGCTGCATAGTTCGGCGCCACCATGGGATGATCAGGCTTCAGCGCCCACTTCACCCCGAGATGGCGCTTCAGTGATTTGAACTTCTTCCCATCCTCAAGGCAGACGATATAGTCGGGGTACACCGATCGCTTCGGATTGACTACCGGCTCCAGCTTCGGTTCTTCGACGAAGATGTCTGCCGATGCCTGCCAAGGACGAATGAATTGAAGCAGTCAGATCAGGCAGTCCGGCGACGGATTCTTGCTGACATAGGCGGAGACAATGTCAGCACTCAGCTCAACCAGATTGACCGCCTGGGCTTCGTTTGCGCAAGTATTCGCTTCTGGATAGGATTCCCGCGCGTTGTATGGGCAATTGCGGACAAATGCTACCTAGCGGTTTCAGCACTTGCCAAGGTGTTGGAATGAAAGAGGACAGAGTTGATTGGGGTGGCATGACCGACAAGTCTTCCTTGTAGTCTTCATCTTCCCTGCCCGCCCTAAGGCGCTTTGTATCATCAGGTAAGGATTGTCCATCCCCGTGAGCGGGCAGCAAGAACCATCACACCGTGATGAAATATACGCAACCAGTGCAGGATGGCTCAAGCAGCTCTTGGCTGGGGCATACGTGAACTAGCCGAAGTGGCGCACGTCGCAACACAAACAATTACCCATCTGGAACAGGGCGATCGTCTCAAATCCAAACCCTTCAGGCTATTCGTACCGCCTTCGAGGCAGCAGGAATCGAATTCATTCCGGAGAATGGTGGAGGACCAGGGGTTCGCCTTGCCCGTCGGTTGGACGACAACTGACACAACCAGCAGCCGTTCTGCGATGGAGTTCTTCCGAAGGGGACCATTGTTGGGACTTAAAGAGCCTGACTTTCAGACTGAATCCCGTTCCCGTGCCTGAATCATTGCCGTCTCGTTGAATGCGCACCTGAGACCTACCTTCAGGTCGAGGCTCACTCTACCCAAGCGCCGTCGCGCCGCAGGCGCTGACTTTTCGGATCAGACTGGTACACTCGCATGAATTGAATAGCGCCTCGCAAAAAAAATCTGGCGCCTCTTAAAGGTTTAAATCCAAACTCACCGTTTGCATAGCCGCGCGCCAAGTCTCTGCTTGCCCAAATATGCCCCTTGGCAGCAGCTCTCTCCAGTAGCATGCGCGCCTCCGAAAGATCACGCATGAAGCTTGGGCCCCTCCAATATAGACGCCCAAGCCAATAGGTAGCAGGTGAATACCCTCTGCCGGAACCCTCTTTAAGAAGGGCCTCCGATTCAACAAATCTTTCCTGGTTCATATATAGAATAGCCAGATGAAATATTCCTACCAACAATCCCTCATCTGCAGCCTTTCTGAACCAACGCTCCGCCTCACCAAGATCTGGGGAAATGCTCCCTTGCCCGCGCCGATACAAATTGCCGAGGTAGACAAGGCTCATCAGAGAACCCTGGTTCGCCAAGTCGACTAGCTTGGTGACTGCAGCCACCTCATCTCGTGGGATCATGTCGTATGCGCGTTGCAACGCGGGGAGGTCCGGCTCTCTTTCCCACGGACTTTGATTCGACATTGTTATGTTCCACAGTTTCCGATCTTCCAATTCTATTGTCGTCTCTTTCGGGAACCTTGACCAGCGGAAGTCGGGTTAATTTCGATAATCGGTGGTTCGGGGGCGGGATCTGCCGTGTTGCCACCAGGGTCTCCGACTACATATTGCGAGCATAAAGCCATTAACCCAGCGCAAAAGCTTCGGATTTTTTCGCCACATGTTCTTGCGAGTCCTAGTGGGTCAATCCAACTAATAGGATTCTCAGCAACGTAAGTGTAGAGACTGAACTGGTCTACGGCTCCCAAATTGACCAAGTCCGACAATGGACCGCCCAAACCCCGTGGACTCAGAACGGCAGCTTCGCCAATCGGATCGCGTGAGAGCCACCGTCCGACTTCCGCATCATAGCCGCGGAAAAGCGTAAGATATAATCCGCTGTCGGCATTGTGGAACATACCGGCGTAAGTGAAGTCTGTGAGCGGAGCGGTGGCCTGTAGAGCCACCCCGTAGGGATCGTAGCCGTATGCCGGGGCGTTGGTCGTGCTGGCGAAGACGCGGCGGACCGAGCCAATCTGATCGATGCCGTAGTAGTAGGTTTGAGGCAATGCTCCAGGGACATACTCGCCCTCGGCGAGGTACTCGCGGGTCACCGCGTTTGCCGCATCACGCGCTTGGCAAATCGAACTGCCGCACCAGATATATGAGGTGACGGCCGAAGAACCGCCGCCGGCCGGCGTGCTAGTGATCGATGTGCGTCGGCCGAGTGCGTCATAGGCAAAGTTCGTCGCTTTGCCAGGTTCGGCCGGATAGCTGATGCTGATCAGTCTATTCTCCGCATCCCATGTGTAATTCCGTTGGCCGTCTGAGACGAGGTTGCCGTTGGTGTCCCACGTCAGCAATTGTCCATTGAGATCGATCAACTGATTGAGGTTGTTGTAGGATGCGGTTTGAGTTCCAGCGGCGGGATAGCCGGTGGCGGCGTCGCTGGTCTCCGCGACCGCTGTAATGAAGTTCTCTGGCGTAGTGGTGTAATTATAGATCGAATACTGACCCGCCGACAGTCCGACATTGCTGATCCCAGCAAGTCGCCGATCGCCAGAGTTGGGCAGATATGACCAGGTGGTCGACAGCGTGGAGCTTGCAAGCTGGCGGTTTGTTATTTGCCCGGTTTGGCCAAAGTAGCTGAGTGCAAACGCCCCGAGATCAGTCGAATGGCTCATCAAACGACCGATGGCGTCATAGCCGAAGCTTTCAGCACCGGCGCCGGCGACAGTGCGCGACGTTAGTCGACCTAATTCATCATATCCGTAGCTCATGGTGCTGCTTGGTAGCGGCCCGCTTTCTTGCTGAAGCTGCAGAGCCCCTTGATGGAAAGGTGAGAAATAGCTGTACAGTGTCGTCCCGGTGCCATCCGTCATTGACGCCAAACGCGGGAAGAAGGTGTCGTACACGAAGCCCGCGTTCGGTGTCGGATGCACGGCATTGAGGTAAGTGACGCCGCTTAGCCTGTCATCCTTGGCGTAGCTGTATTGCTTGGTCTGTGCTGATGCATCGAGAATAGATTTCAGGCGGCTCGTAGTACTCTCGTAGGTGTAGGTGACGGTGCTGCTGTCGGCGTAGGTCTTTTCCTTCAGCCGCCCTTGCGCGTCATAGGTCCAGGTGGTGGTGTTCGTCTTTGGATCGGTGAGGCTAGCAATCTGGTCTTGACCGTCATAACCGAGCAGCGTCTCGCCACTTAACGGATCTGTGACTTTCGTCATGCGTCGATTGACGTCGTACGCGTAGCGCCACAGCCGGTTCAGACGATCTGTGTAAACGACCAGGTCAAGCTTGTCGTAGGTGTAAAGATCTACCGTGCTGTCCGGATAAGTGACTTTTGTCAACCGGTCCGCAGCATCATAGTCATAGGTGGCAGTCCACCCTTCGGAATCGGTATAGGTGCGTACGCGATCGAACCCGTCATAGGTGTAGGTTGCCGCAGTGGCGTTGTTGGCATTGGTAATGGACGTCAGATTAGCCGAGGCGTCGTAATGATAGGTTGTCGTGTGCCCTAACGGGTCTACTGACGAGGTCATCTGGCCCGCGGAGTTGTATGTATAGCGCCAGGTCTGACCTGCGGCGTCGGTGTAGAACACCGGGCGATGCTGATTGTTGTATGTGTATTGCGCGATCGTCGTCCGGACGCCTGCCTGGGTCTTCTGGCTGATCGCGGCCAGGTCCACCTGGTTGGAATACGCGTACGATGTTGTGCGGCCAATCGGATCAACGACTTGGGTTATGTTGAAGAAACCACCTTCGTCGTAAGAAAACTTGCTGAGCTGCGTCGTGCCGTCATCGAGGACGCGGCCGATCGCCGTTGGGCGACTGAAGGTTCCCCCATAAATGCTGCTGGTCTGCCCGGGGTAGTTGAACCAGATGCGGTTCTCGAGCGGATACTTGACGCTCTCGATCGCAGTGCCCTTGATCGAGGTATTCGGCATGTGCACAAAATGCGTCACCCGGGCTTTGGTGTAGTCGCACCCGCCGGCAGGTGTGCACCCAGCCGCGACATAAGCGTCCTTGTCCCAGTGGAAGCTGTTGCGGTAGGTCAGGTAGTTGTTCGTCACCGCCATGCCTTGCGGCACGGAACCTGCCGGTTCGCTGTTGGGAATCGCGGAAGGCTCCACCCATTCTTCGCGCTCATGATACCCAAGCGGGTCTGTGACATCGACAAAGCGAGGCGGACTGCTGGTCCCGGGCGCCGTATAGGCAAAGGCCGTCGTGCCATAAGGGGTGGTCAAAGCGTTGACGAGCGAATTCGCGTCATAGGTGAAGCTTGAAGTCAGGCCGATAATGTCGGTAATCGAGCTCAGCCGTCCATTGGCATCATACGAGAGGGTCGCGCTGCGGCCGAACGGGTCCGTAATCCTCGTGATCAACAGGGGCGTGCCCAGCCGGCCGTAGGTAAACGTGGTGAGCCGGCCGACCGCATCGGTAAGCGAAATCAGTCGCTGCTGGCCATCGTAGTTCAGTGTTACTGCATTCCCTTGCGGGTCGACGACCTGGCTCAGGAATATTCTGCGGGGGTAAGCTGCAGCGCCGTCCGACTGCGCGTAGATCTCGGTGCTTCCATCCCTCAACTGGCGGCGGTAGGAGACTGGCGACCCGGACGCACGGACGAGGATCGAGCCGTCATCATCCTGCGCAGCAAACGTACCCGCGTTTGGTTCGTATCCCAGGTAGTAGAATGCGCCACCACCCTGCATATATCGAGATACGTTCGCACCGGGGTTGGTCGGGTCGTCAGTGACATAAGCGAGCCAGTTGATCGTCCATTTGGGACTGAGGTTGAAGAAATTGAAGTTCGCCGGCTGACTGTCTTCTCTCTGATTGTAGCTTATGCTCACTTTGGCGGAGGGGCCAATCGGTGGCGTGTATCCGACAGGGGTATCCGAAAGGAATACGCTGACGCTCGATTCCTTGATGTTGTAGCCACATAGCGGACAAGGTCCGGGTCCCTCTTTGCCGGTGGTAATACCGCTAGGTCCGCCAGGTCCGCCCGGCCCGCCCGGTCCGCCCGGTCCGCCAGGTCCACCTGGCCCGCCAGGTCCACCCGGCCCGCCAGGTCCACCCGGCCCGCCAGGTCCACCCGGCCCGCCAGGTCCACCCGGCCCGCCGGGTCCACCAGGTCCTCCACCGCCATTTGCAAGAGGATCGCCTGGATCGCCAGGTCGCGGTCCGTTTGTGGGTCCCCTTCCCCAGATTGCGGATGCCTCTTTCGTATCCACCGCCCTCCAGCGGCTGTCTATCGAGAGAGCCGAAGGAATGAGGAAGTAACCGCTCGCTTCAGCATCAAGTGCCGCTTGCGTTACCCAAAGATCAGATCCGGCAAAGACCGAGTCCCTGATATGGAACCGCCCGTTGGCTTGGCCAACGATCGCTGCAAAATGACCAACCTTCCAATGCATGATGGATGGAACGGGCACCTCCTGCCCCGGCTTGCGCAAGATCAGCCGATGGGCGAAACCCGCCTTGGTTGCGAGCCCGGCCACCTCTGCCAGGCTCGTGCCGCTTGGACCGGCCCTGTACCATTGGAGCCCGTCGGCCTTTTCGAAGCTAACGTTTGTGGCTAACAGCAACTGCTGAAGGGCCAGCGGGCCGCAAATGAACAAGTGCCTTGGGTCTTTGGCGGCCAAATCCAGTTCTTCGCGCGCATTTTGGAATGCTTCCGTAGCCGAGCCCGTAATCGGCCGACCGCCGACCTCATCAAACAGCGCCGCGAGTTTGTCGTTCTGGCCCAAGTTTGCATAGAGTTGCGCAAGCTCGGCCACGGCACGATCGACCAACGCCCTGGCCTGAGGAGCCGTCGCCGATTTTCCTGACTCCCACGCTTGGCGCCAAGCTTCGGTCGCGCGGGAGAAATAACCTTCATGCAGGTACGAAAGACCGAGATTGGTCCATACCGCCGCCGCCCAGGGGGACGACGGGTGTCTGGTGACGAACTCTTCCAAGCCTCGCAACCTAGAAGCATCGCTGCTTTGGCGAAACTCGGACAGCGCTTGCGCAAGGGCGTCATCGTCTGCTTCGCTCGTCGGGGCTGTCGGGACCAGTCCCTCTGGAAGGCGAACTGAAGAGATCGCGGTTGATATCGGAGCCGGTTCTCGCAGGACCGCGGCGCTGACCGCTCCCGGCGATAGTCCAAAGATCACAACAGCGGCTGCCGCTAACCACCTTACATTCCTCATCATCGCCTCCGGAGAGTCATTCGCAAAGCAAGCCGGGCCGGGATCTACATGTTGGACCGGCCCCTATGCAGGGTCGTCGTCACCAGCCCGCTTCACGGGGTCCACTTGAAGCAGCCCCACACACCAGATCCCCACACGGCGGACACCGGAACGCCCCCGACCGTATTTGTCTGCGATGTTCGGTTGCCGTTGGCGTCGTAGCTGTAGGCTATGCAGGTGCTATTATCGTAGAGAGCAGTCGTGAGGCGGCCAGTCGGGTCATAGGTGTAAGCAACCGACCCAGCGATGGCCGCACTCGAAACCATCAAAAAAGCTAGTGCCAGAATGCGCCTGGGGGGGCGCGGAATGAACGATTGTAGCGGATTGGACATAAACACTCCTTGGGTGGCGCACCCATGATATTGCCTCAGCAGATTGGCTGACCTGTCAGGGCGTGGTGTTCGTCCAGGACAACACGTCCAGGGGGATATCTCGGCCGGTTGTATTGTTCAGGATGAAAATCCCGACCGTCGACAGGTTTGAGGTCAGGTAATCCGTCATCGAAACCGACCACCCAGGATTGAAATGCTCGCCATCGAACGAGAAGCTGAACGTGAACGTTCCGCTAGCAGCCTGAAGCTTCACCCAAATGGGATTCTGAGCGTTCACAATCCCGGTGGACGTTGACGAGCTGTTGTAGGTGTTGATGTTGGAAAACTTGAAATAGGAAACCGGCGTCTGGTTGCGGAACCCAAAAACGGCATACTTGCCTGCTGTGTCCTTGACGCAGATGCCCCAGAACCAATTTCCTGTGAGGTAGCCCACCGGGTATACCAGCGCGGTCACCGTGAACGTGCTGCTGTTGGCGATCGGTTGCTCCATCGTCGTATTGACATTGCCGGATCCAGGCGTGGATAAAACGACACCACGGCTTGCCATGTCGGTCAGAGTGCCGGTGTTGCCGGTACTGTTTGCCACCGTGAATGACGAGGCTGTCGGCTTGGTCAATGGAATGACGTTGGCATCATAAAATGGGCTCACCGAACCGCCGCTGCCACCTGCCGACGATATGGTGACGCTGCCAGGTCCGTTGGTGATGGTGATGCCTGAACCGGCTGTAAGGTTCTGCGCCTGCGGCACGCCTCCCGTTGCCCCAATTACAAGTTGGCCATCGGCCAGGGGCCCCACTCCGGCAAAGGCCCCCGAGCCATTGTTGTATTGTACGGAACTACCCGAGCCCCCGGGCCCTGCCGCATTCAGGCAGGCGACCAGGGCGTTGAAATCCGCCATGACCTGAGTCGCGTCAGCGGTCTGGCCATTGGTCAAGGTGTTGGGAAGCGTGCAGGCGGCTCGCGCACTGTTAGCCCCCGCGACGCAGAAAATTGCCAAGAGAGCGAAGAGAGTTTTCTTGCCAAACACTGTTGATCTCCACAAACTGCAGCGCGCAAGAAGCGGCGCGCCGCCACGGCTTCGATGGCGAACGCTCAGTCGAGATAGATTGGCGAATCCCCAACAGTTGAGTCGCCGCCAATCCAACTTGCATCAGGCTTATTTAGAGAACGTACTCCAAGTAGCATACATACATGATATAAGCAACGAATTTAAATATTAGATCATTCTAATGCAAATTTCTGGAATTTTGTAGAAAAAACAGACAAGTACTAGAAATCAACTGAACACGTCCCGCTAATTGACTCCGGAACTGAAATGGATTCTTAATATGACGCAACTAACCGTCTCCCTCATGCTTTGGGATATGGTGATGTCCGACCTTGCGAGAGCGCGAGCCGCACTGATCTGGTTGACGATCGGCTCCTACCTGGTTGTCTTGCCGCTCACGGCGCAGGTGGGGCTTCATGTCGACTACGGTTTCGTCGGTCCCTTCGCACTGTGGTTCATTCTGGCCCTGATCTGCGGCATCACATTCAGGCCGTGGCCGCGGATCAGAGCCGCGACCGAGAGCTTTCTCTACGGCGTCCTGCTTGTTATCCCGATCATTATTGCTGTCTATCTCGCCGCCCGACTGAACCTGCCCTTGGCTGACGATCAGTTGAAGGCCATGGATCAGGCGCTTGGTGTCGACTGGCCGGCCCTTCTCAGATTCATCGACAGCCGCCCATACCTCGCGCAGCCGCTCAACCTTGCCTATGAGAGCTTCACTCAACAGCTTATCTGGTTGCCAATTGTCCTGGCAGTTTTTGGGCGCCCGCTGCGCTCGTACCAGATGATATTGATGTACGCGGTGATCTATTTCTTGGGCTGTGTGATATCCATCTGGTATCCAGCCCTTGGTACGTACGCAACGTTCAACATTCACCCGGCCGATCTGCAAAACATAGATCGCACGTGGGGGTACGTTTTCCTGGACGAGCTGAATGGCGTCAGATCCGACCCCCAGTTCATCTTCAGCCTCACCAAGGCCGAGGGGATCATGACCTTCCCATCCCTGCATGCGGCAAGCGCCGTCCTCTTCGCATGGGCGGCTTGGGAGCAAAGATGGCTTCGCTACCCGTTTCTCTTCCTCAACGTGATAATGGCCATTTCCGCTGCGATTGTCGGCAACCATTACACGGTAGACGTGATTGCCGGAATGGGTTTCGCTGGCTTCGGGATCGCGATCGTATTGATCACTGTTCCGGGAAAAAGGCCGGATCCTCAAATCCCTTCTTTGAATCCCAATCTGTCATCTCGAAATGCCATCCCATCGTCAGCCCCGCAACAACCTTTTCCGGCGAGCCTCAGATGATCCTTCCAGGCCAACAAGGCGGTCGGTTTCACGCCTTCAGCGTCATCGGCTGAGGAAGAGCTTCAATGTGCTCTGGCAGCCGAGTTCGCCGCCGCGGCTCGATCTCTAAAAGATAACGAGCCTTGGCCAAGCCATCGCGCTTGTTGGCCACAGGATAGGCGCAGACAGCCAGTAGCGTCCTTTCTTCCTCTCGACTGACTTGGTCGAGGTCGTGGCTGCTGGCATCTATCTCGTGAACGGTCCGCCGATCGCGGCGTATGCCGCCACGCGCGGCTCAATTGGTATCCGCATTTTGTTGGGCGGTGCTCGGTCTCGGCGCGATGACTCTACCGCGGAAGCCGTTGTCACTACTGTCGAGGCGAAGACGACCGCGCCGGAGTGAACCAGCAAGGCGCGGCGATTGATCCTGACCGCGGTGATGCCTCCTCTTCGTTCCAAGCCTAAGGCAAAATCGGGCATGGGGAACATCGCAGATTCTGTAACACGACGGCTCGCGCATTCATGTCAGGATCAATACCCCCAAGGGGCAGGCGCCACTCGGAATTCACCCTTCCCGGCTTAATTTTGCTCGGTATGCCCGAAACGGCGCACATTGCGTTAAGCCTCTGAAACCACTCAGCAATCATCATCGCCGCAAGGGGCAGTGAATACTCACACATTGTGAAATTGGGCCATAACGCATTGAAAATAAACAACCGTCCCGGTGCGCAATGTGCGCCCTTTTATCTTGCCATCTTAGTCGGTCGTATTTTTCGAGACTTTCTATCTATCGTCGTTCCTCTTCAAACATACGATAATACACTATTCGATGCCCTGCACCGCGATTCCGTACTCTTGCGTTGAGTTCCGATGCGCCGTGCAGTCTCCCGCGCTCTGCCACGGGTAGCAGCGCTGCTTGTTGCAGCACGGGAACCGTCGCGGCGCACTTTTCCATCGGTCCGACGGATCAGCGTCACAGGCAATCGAACGCGGTTCGGCCGTCCGTCGATCGCCGCGGCCACAGGCAGGATAACGTGCGTTCCCGTCGTTCCTGGTTTGCATCGGTCTTCGTCCGCCGGGCGGATTTCCATGTTCAGATGGCGTCCGTCAGCGTGCCGGCGCCATGCGTTTCATTTGCCGCCGCGCCGCTCATGGATCCCCTCCCAACAGCCTGCGGTCCTTGATGTGGGCGCGCTGCGCGGCGTCGACCTCACCCGCAGCCGGATCGCCATCGCGTGCATGATCACCGCCAGCTTGCGCGCCACGGCGATACAGCCCTTGCTGTGGCAGAAGCGTCTTGCGATCGCCTGGCCCCAATTCTCGACCTCGTCCGTGCCCATGAAGCGCGTCATCGAAAAAAAGCAGAACGCTTCCATAGCGCCCCGCCAATGCTCACCGAGAGCACTGTTTCAGCTGCAGCCGATCTGCAGCCACCTTGATGATGTACGCGCGTCCCTAGCGCTATCGAGGGGACGTTGGAATTGCCAAATTTGACGTTAGAAGTCACTGGCCGGCTTGTCATATCGACACCGCGAAGACGTGCCAAAAAGGCAGCTGGTTCCAGAAGACCTAAACGAACTCCACGCACAGGAGTTGAAGGCGATCGGTAAAGTTTCTGTCCCGCAGGCGCTGGGAAGGCCCCACAAAGGGCTCCTTCAACTTCTTAAGCAGGAGCAGCGTCGCCGCGATAAAAGCGCAGAGCGCGAGTGGACATTTGACGAACCCAAGTTCGACAATCCGGTAAGCAAGCGGCGGCTGAAAATCTTCAATGCGCTGTTTTTGGCGCTCAGCAAGCGCGGCCATGACGGCGATGCCTACGAGCACGATGGAGAAATTCACGCGCGAGCAGCCATCGGCGACACTTATCTTGGCTTGGACATAGGAATAGTCGGCAGCCACCGCACCGTGCGTCAGCACGGGTACGTGCGGCCCGCACCGGATCTGCCAGCGTCAACCCCGCTTGCCCTGCGGATCGATCCTGGTTTCGATCGCAAGAATACGGTTTCTTGGCAGGATGACGGCGACGCCAAGCTTGAGTCAAAGATCGCTGAGATCGCGGCTGGAATCATCGTCGCAGGTGAGAAAAAGTTTCGCCTTAGCCTGCGGGAAGCCGAGGAGCGTGCAGAGCGGGAGCGGATTGAAAAGGAGAAACAGCGTCAGGAACGGTTGGCCCAACTTAACCAAAAGCGCCTGCAAACCCTGCGGAACAGCGGAGAGCTGCTACGTCAAGCTGAAGATATACGCGCGTTTGTTGAGCGCGTCCGTCGCGCGATCGATGAAGGTTCCACTGATATCGACGCCACGGCACTGGAAGCATGGCAACGTTGGGCACTCGCAGAGGCAGACAGGATCGATCCAGTGCGATCGGGTCAAATTCTAACGCATCTCAACGAGCCGTCCCTATGATAAGTACGCTGACGACCCTTTGACGACAGACGGGCTGCAGGCGAACATCGCTAAGAGCGATATGGAACATCAAGGTGAAGAGGCGCGCAACGCCACGGATCTTATTCTACTAAGTTTGCACCTCAGCATTTTCAGATCGCGCAAATGACGATCGAAGAACGCAAATATCCCGGTGAACTTGCATCCCCGCAGCAGCTTCACGAGCTGGCGGAAGAATATCGGAAGGCGGCAAACTTGCTCCTTCAACAAGGCCCACCCGGCAAACCGTTGACACGCGCTCCGTTCAGATTGTCGGTAATTCATGCGATCGAACTCTATCTGACCGCGCTGCTGCTCCACTGTGGGCATAATCCCAATCAGATCCGCAAAATGCAGCACGACTTGGCGGCGCGAACAGAACATGCACTGGAAGCCGGGCTACGCCTTCGCGCTAAAACCGCCACGCATCTCCTTAAGCAAGAACCGGGAATATCTCGTCACGCATTACGGCCCTGAACTGGCGGCAACCGCCTCGCAGATAAACCGCCTTACAGCCACCCTCGAAGAGGTGGCGGCAAAGGTCACGATATTGATCGCGCTGCCCCCTAGAGCACTGCGGCAATCCGATGCAACATTGATCAGGGCGATCCGATTTTCTTCCTGAGGGGGCTGGATATCTCTTCTCGGGCGAGCAAGGCACGGTAGTGGGCTTGTTCCGCGACAGAGAAGACGGAACCCGCAGCCGCTTCGGCGGCGGCCCTCCGCAACTCCACGTTTGTCGACTGCAGAACGACCTGAGCGACCTCCGCCTCGTACATGCGCTCCTCGTCGCTTCGCGGTGGTCCAATGCCCATCAACAATCGCCAGAACGGAAACGAAACGCTGTCCTGCGCGGACTGATGGAGATGACCAGATGTCGCCTTTGCAATTATCTTGGCGGCAAGATCGCGATCGAGCATTTTCGGAACGTTGAGAATGCCCCATCCCATCTGCGCCTTATTGGGATGTGCGTCGTTGGCACCGTCAAAAAGAGCCAGTCTGCACGCCTCGACACGTGTCCAGTCCGAAGGCAATTGCCCGCGGTAGAGTTCCAGCCACAGTGCGCAGGCAGCCGCAATCTGCGGAGTGCTTGAAGATGTGCCCCCGCCGTCCATCTCGAAACCGGAGGGACAGTCGTCGAATTTCATCCAAACAACATTTGGGGTATAGCCCGCAACAGCCTTTTCCATGACAGTTTCAGGCCCCCAACAGCCCTGCATCCTACCGAACTTGTCGGTCACGTAAGGCAGGTTGTCGAAGGTCGCTCCCACAGCCGTCAGAACGCGATTGAATGCGCTCGGGTAAACGGTGAAATGCGTAGCAATGTCGGCCACCTCAAGCTGGTAACTGTCCCCGGAAGCCGCCACGATAACGATCCCATCGTCGTAGAGGGTATTCACCGCATCGGCCCAGCTCTCGGTTGGCAGGCCACCATGGCTGATCGAGACAACTTCGCAACGATTGGCCGGATCTGGCTTGTTGGGATCACCGCTGGGGCCTAGCGCATCATAAAGCCCTTTGGCCATTGTGCTGGTGTAAACGTGGACGACGGATGGGCTGATCCGTATGGGAATTACCTCGGCATCTGGGGCACCTCCGATATCCCCCTTGAAGTGTTGGAGCCCAAAAGTGAGGTCCATTGTGTTCCCCGCGAGGAGTGCCAGCGTCGCGGTGCCATGGCCGGGCTGATCGAGGACACCGCGCTCTCCGGGGTCGATCGGGTTCTTGTTTTTGCCCCAGTAGTCGTATCCAAGATCCGGTCGGAGATGTCGAGGCTTTGAGGCATGCCCCGGCGTGTAGCCCGTGTCCAGGTGAGCGACCCTCACGCCTTTTCCGGTCGCCAAACCTCGGACACTTTCGAATCCGGTGAAGTTCGCGCCGAGATGCCAGCCAGGAGAAATGCCCTCAGTCGCATCCACGAAGGGCGGCCAATCGCCATTTAGGCCGTGATCAAACTTACCTGGCGCGATCGTAGAACGCTCGTGCAGAATGTCCGGCTCAACATAGTGCGCATAGTTGTGGGCGCTGGCAGCGGCGTGGGCGGTATCCCAAGGCGCCAGGTCGTCCACGAGCGTGGCGGGTTTAGCGAGCAACCAGTGATCGGCTGCTGCCGCAGCGGTGAACTGCGGTCGAGTCTGAACCGCGGTGGACAAAGGTTCGAGCGAGTACCCCGGGATCGCAAACGGTTGCGTCGCGCTGAAAAGGACTGCAAACGGCTGGTTGCGAACCTTTACCAGAAGCTGACCGTTACCCTTTAGCGCCATCGATCCCTCCGACTGTTGAACTCAGAGCGGCCAGCGTGCTCTTCAGAGCACATACCTGTTGATTTCGACCTTCAGGTCTTCAGCGTTGGCCGCCGTCACGTGCTTGGCTTGGCTACGCGCTCTGTGCAAAGCGCGTCAGCTGATTGCCCCCGAGAGGGGGAACTGGCCGGGGTCCAGTTGATAAAACAGGACCTGAAGTCCCTTGCTGTCGCCGTAGTGCGCCTGCCAGGTGTCCAAGGTGTATTTGTTGTAGAATTTCTTGAGCGATGAGCTGTTGGAATAGACTTGGCCATTGTCGCCCACAATGCCGACATGGCCAATGTTGGAGCCTTCAGTTGGTGATATGATAATGTTGCCAGGTATGGCATCGGGACGTTTGACGGGCTGGTGCTTGGCCTTCAAGACCAAGTACATGCTGGCAGTTGAAAGCCCTCCGCCGATTTGCCGCAAGAGCGCGCGTCTCGCAACTTCATTCACCGCCCAGGCGCACGCCAGGTTGCCGTGATCGGTTCCGGGGACATCACCCGTAAGGAGCGTGTTGACACACGCCTTGGCTTCGTCCGCCAGCTTCTTGTCGAGTTGTTGCTTCGTCAGAAACGTCGCGCCGGCAGCCGCCTTCCAATCCAGGTCGACCGCAACCTCCGGAATCTTGAGGCCGTCCAGGGCCGACTTCAAGCCTGACCCGATGTCGTTCCGAGGGTCAGCCTGCAGCACACCGGCATCGCCCAGCGGAAACGTGATGTTGCCGGCCTGATCGACTTTGGCGACCAGCTGACCGCCTTCGTCTTCGGACGTTACGTTCAGCTTATAGAGCGTGTCGGTGCCGACGGTGGTCTTCTCGACGAGGGCGGCGGTCTGTCCGGAGCCAATGTGTTCCAGAATTGTGCTTGGAATGTCCGTCATGCGAATTCCTCCCAAAGCGGTTGTTGATCTCAGACGAAGTTTTCTTTCGGAAATATGGCATCAAGCTGCGCGTCCCCGCCCCAGTCGCGAAATGCCTCGTCTGCTTCCGATTGGACGCGGTCCACAGGCCAAGGCGCATCCACGGTGCGGTCGGGGTGCAGCAGATACACAAAACGTGACTGGTCGAAGCCCACGACCTTCGGGGGGTGCGTTTTCGAGAATGGGCTCAGCCCGAGGCTGACCGCCAATGCAATTGACCCCTCCCCGACGGCCCGTCCTGTGTCGGCGAGGATCGCCCCCGTTCGTTTGCGGCTCTGTAGGTCGATGACCGTTGCAACGCAACCTAGCGGGACGTTGAATTGGGGGAACTCCTGGCGATTGATCACGAAATACGGGATCGTTGCCGCGTCCACCCAATGACGCGTGTCGTTCATCTTATATTCCGGGTTCGACAACGACGTCCCGGAGACATAAAATCCAGGTGCCGGCCCGACTGCACCGCGCTCGCCTTGAATTCCGTGCAAGTCGTTTTTACTGACGTTGGCTAAATAATCGTAAGAGCCTGTATCGCCGGGATGGTACGCCATCGGCGCGCCGTCGGCATCAACGGCGAGTTTACTAACAAAAAACGGTGACTTCGATCCATGCACAAGTTGAACATCGACTTGTGCAACACAGCTCTTTTGGTCGTAATCCCATTCCGAACATACCGAGCCGATAATATCGATATAAGTCATTTTTCCCCCGTTTGAGACACGTACAGACTTGAACGCAGCAATAGAGGATATCTCATTTTACTGTATTAGCTACTGAAAAAATAGCGGTTCTTGAAAATTTGATGCCATTGGAACCTAGCAGGTCGACGTGCCACAGGCTTCGGCTTTCCCACCTGTCGGTTTTCATCGGAGCCTTCACGGCAATCACCGCCCACGTTCGCTCTCCCGTCTCGAACCCCAGAAGGGGGTGCTTCGATCAGGCCCGGACCAGCTCGAAGCTAGAATTCCCGAGCTCCTTCATAAGCGCGTTCATTTCGACTCGAGGCGTACGGCAGAAAGTTCGAAAAGCTTCCAGGAACCCCAGGCGAATTAGATGCCCCGCTAGGGTCGGCTACTCGCCAGAGCTCAATCTCACAGCTTCCGCGATGCTATTTGTCTCGCGATCGCCCAAAATTGCGATATACGACAAATGGGCGAAGTGAATTTGACCACCTACCAGGAGCGAATACTTGAGCGTTCAGAACGAAGCCGCGACGGCCGATCTCGTCGGGCTGACGGCAGACATTGTCTCTGCCTATGTTAGCCAAAATCCTCTGCCCGTCGCTGGGTTGCCAGATCTGATCGCGTCGGTCCATTCGTCGATAACAGCCCTTGGTCAGCCGAGCATGGCCGGGCCGCCCAGACAGGAACCCGCCATCAATCCGAAGAGGTCGGTAACGCCGGACTACATCATCTGCCTGGAAGACGGGAAGAAATTCAAATCGTTGAAAAGGCATCTCGCGGTACATTACCGGCTCACTCCAGACGAATACCGTGAGAAGTGGGGATTGAAGCCGGACTACCCGATGGTTGCGCCGAACTATGCAGCCCAAAGATCTTCGCTAGCGAAGGCAGCGGGGCTGGGACGCAAACCGCAACCTATCCCGACCCGAAAGGCACCTGCCAAGAAGCCAAGCGCTTCGTGAAGCGGCCGTTGGTGCGTCAAACCTCGGGGCACCGTGAAGGGCAGTTAGCCAAGCGCGACCGTGGGCCGAGCCCACTCTAATTGCGAGCGATCTTCGGCGACGTTTGCGTGTTATGCAGAGCGTCGCCGATAGCAAAAGAGTGCGTCTTCGATAGTGGGTCTCGCGATGTAGCGGTCTACCGACTCGTACCCCCAGAATGAGAACTGCGATCGAGTTTGCACCACTGCGGATCGAACACCCAGCGTCTACATGTACACGCGCTCCTACCGGAGGCGCAAACGCAGAAAGTATGAAAACTTCCAAGAACCCCCAGTCGGTCTCTGATTGTGGAACGGTCCGGTGACGGCTTCGGGGCCGTGAGAAGATGACCGCTCTTAACGCAAGATCCGCTGTACCAGACATCCCGCGCTGAGGTAGGGAGAGCTTGGAACAGAAGCTGATATTCTGCAGAGTATCGCCTTCAAGTAGTACTCAATTGATGGAGGAAGCCGTGATCGATCAACAGATCGTGGAGGTCGACATCTCAGATCGCGGCAGGGAAATCGCAGCAAGCTATCTGATCGGGTTTGTTGGCTTTCGTGATGACCCGCAAGGCAAGCGAACGGTGTCCCTCGGATCAGGGACCCTTGTTAACATGGCCGGCGTCAGGGGAGTCCTGACCGCTGCCCACGTCGCGCTTGCGCTTCGGAACGAAGCGCGTGTCGGGATTGTAACTTTCGGTCCTGGCAGGTTCCAGACCCTAAGCTTCAACCCAAACTACGACGACGGAATCTGGATGGTCTCGAATGAGGAGAACGGGCCCAGCGCGATCGATATTGCCTTCATTCAATTGCCCCAAGACACGGAGCTTCGTCTGTCGGTTAACCAAGCTTTCTGGGATATGGATGAGAGAGTACGCCTCGTGTACGAGAGTGGGAAATTCCTCGACGACCCTGTGTACATAGTCATGGGCGTTATTGGAGAGATGTCCGAGCATGACCGTTCGAATGAGAGATATGTCGATTCATCGCATACAGCGATGATGCATGTCGGTAGCCTCGATTTGAGAACTGAAGATAGCGACTTGATCGTTGTTTTCCAGCCTGATTTTGCCGATGGCATTTCAGTGCCGACGAGCTACGGAGGAACGAGCGGCGGACCGCTCTGGGTAATGTCTCAGCAGGCACTGCACAAGGAGGCTGGTGCGGCTTGGAGCAAGCTAGACTTTCACATTCTCGGTGTAGCGTTTTACGAGGAGCTGGGTCTTGGTGGACAACTACAGATTCTTTGCCAAGGACCCAGAGTGGTCGACTGGTTGTACGAAAGAATTGCGGAAGAGGTCGGATACAAAGTGCCGTGAAGCTTTGCGGAGCACCGCCCGCACTCCATGTGGTCCGACGAATAGCGCAGTTCAACTCGTGAAGGCAGGCATATCCCATTCCGGCGGATCGTAGATTTTCGACCGCTTGATCTCGCCTGCGAACCCCGTCGCCTTCTGCAGATAGGTCTTATCCGCCAGCCACCTGACGCGGTCGCGGTTTGGATCAGCCATCAACTGCGTGATCATCGCGTGCGGATCAATTGTGTACCTGTAGAGCCCGTTCGCGGTATAATCTTTCGCGTCGCCGAAATAGAGCAGGCGCACTTCGCTTCATGCGCGAACGCTTGTCGCTTCAACAGCAAACTCTCGGCGAAACGCCGCGTCTGCAACTTGAACTGACCTCCTTTCCGCGCAAAGGCCTCTAGCTCTGCTTCTCGCTTATACTCGACCTTACCGATGAAGCAGGTGTCCTGAGGCATCTCCGGATGTGCTGCGACAAGCGCGCGCATTAATTTCCGCGGCGTCGACCGAATCCGGACGAAGCGGACCTGCGGATCGTTCGCGTAAATGCCCCACATCGCCTCCGAAAGGCTCTCACGTGTCCAGCACTGCCCAACGAAATCGTCCCGAAATCCATATTCGAAGCGCTCTCCGTCGAGTATCCCGCCAAGCTTGAGCTGGAAATTCTCGAACTTGTCCTTCCAGTTATGGACCTGGCTCAGCACATTCTGCCGATCAGCGAACATCGCGATCACATAATCTTGTCGCATGATCCGATAGATATGTTGATCCAGTTCGCCGTTGGACAAACCTAGATAATGGCCTTCCACGTAGCCTTCCCCCGTTCTCGTTCTCGCCGCTCCCGGTCGCTCAATTCAAACATCAGCAGAGCGCCGCCTGGTTCTTCCGCCTTTCTGAGAAACTCGACCAATCTCGACGTCAGGTGACTGATCGGGCGCGGAGCGCTTGGCTCATGCCCTCTGGCACAACGAGCATCTTTCGATGCGCAACAGCTGATGATAGGTCTGCTGAAGCTACTCTTCTAGTGATCGTCCGTGTACACAAATAATAGACCCAACGCTATTGTAAGAATTTTCGTCGTTCCGATCGCCGCTGGTATCAACACACGCTACCCCCAATGCCAATTTTTCCTCTTTGAGGATTTCATGCCGTTAATGGCATGAAATTGGGAGAGCGGTCTTGTGGTATCCACGATATACGGATTCCTGCCGCAGTTGCTAGGGCAAGTAGGGTTATTCGTTTAGCGTAGGTCGTAGCGCGACCTCCTGGTCGGAGTGAAGCAGCCAATAACTGTAACGCGCGACAATTCTATAGGAGGATTGTGTTTCGGCGCCGTTATCGTAGCTTAGTCGCAATAGCGTGACTCGGGACTGCTTGGTCTCCGAGAGATGCAATTAAAAGAGGGAGCAGGTCCTGGCCGCGCCGGAAATAAGCTTTAATGATGCACTGCGCGTCGCCACGGTCACGGTGCCTGCTCCGATACGCACCTTGGCGGGCGGCCGCTTGAACCTTTGTGTTGTTCAGCTCCAGCAAAGTTCGCTCGAGGAAGTTACGCACGACCGCAAGCGCCCTTCAGCATGTGCGGTCCTCTCCCAAATTCTGATCGGCGGCGGTGGCCACGCTACGCCTGTGCTTCGTGAGATCGCCCCCGGCTTGTTACCCACAGTCTTGGTCATGCCCGAATACGCCTTCGGCCACGGTGACTGGGCGGAACTCGACGGTCTTGTGCGCCAGCAGCAGAGGCCTACCGTCCTCATCGCGGGCTTCGGTGCGACCCCAGCCGCGCACGTCGAGGCTTGGGCTGCGGAGAACGGCGAGACAACTAGGCGCTTGAGTTGGGATCCGCAATCCGCCCAGTTGGCTGCGGCTCGTCCGATCAATGGCGCGTGGTGCTGGATACATGGCTTTGGCCTTGAGACGATCTGTGTGGCGTTCTTGAAGAACCATATGGAGCAGACCACTGAGTTGGTCTCACTTGATTGGATCCAAGCCGGAACCCATCTTCTGCGGCTTTCGTTTCAGGATCTCGAACTCATTCCATTGATCTGTGCGGATATGGTGCAAACTTTCGCCCAAGGTGCTGGCACGGCTGTGAATCGCGTCCGCGCCGCCCTGTCGGACGGAGGCTCTCCCGGCAAGCCAGTGCTGGTGACGGGATCGCTTGTTCAAGTTGAACCAAGCAACCCGAATTGGGCGATCGCCATCGACAATTGGCTCCATCACGTCGCACCGGGACGCCACACCCTCGTGGCGCTGGCGAATGTCGCCATCGACAAGCCACTCTGGCCAGAGGCCCAAGACGCTTGGCGGTCTCTAACCGGCGTCTTTAGTCGCATGGCGCCGATCCCTAAGAACCAGGCGAACCTGCGCATTACGCGTGGCGTCGCTACCCAAAGCATTCGCGGCGCAGTGTTGCGCGTAACCACACCTTATGTGACGGGCGGCCCGTTGGCTTGGCCCGATTACGGCCCGACCGGCGAACAGTTCTTCTGGCACGTCGGAATGGGCGCATCTCTGGGGACTACCGGAGTTTGTCTTCCGATCAAGCGGCCACGGGATGTGGAGAACATCGAACTCGCCCGCTTTACTCGTCGTGCGCCCGTCGAAGCAACTTGGTGTCCCCGAGTCGCAGCGGGCCTCGGCGTCATCCGCACTCACATCGCGACCGACGCTTCGCCAAGGGCTGCGGAACTTCTGGCCGGCCTTCTTCATGGCGTTTGCACCTCAGCCCACAGTTCTCCAGAGAAGGTCGCGGAAGAGCCCAATGGCGCAGCGCTTACTCAAGCGATCCACGCGCTCGCCACTCTGGTTACGGAGGCTGATATTTTCGCTTGGCGGACGGGCGACGGTCACGTCGGTCAACTGGTACTACAGGGGCACAACGTGAACATCTTGATTTGGCGCGACCCGACTCAGTCTGGCCGTCAGATTGGCCATGCCGTTGGCGAGTGGACCGACGGCGCAGAACACCCGACACTGATCGTCCTGGCTAAGGGACAATATGGGCTGGTCGAGGAGGGGGCGGCGGTGAGGCATCCGAGGGATAACATCGCCTCTGGACCAGACACCGGTGCGCCACTTAACCTCGGTGGCGGGCTTGCCGATCACGCGAATGACATCACAGAGAGGCGAGGTTTCCGAAAGGCCGTCGTGGTCCGGCTGGATCGACTCACCGAGCTTTATGTTGACTACGAGGCTAACCAGGACGCGCAACGCATGGCGCAGCTAATCGAAGTACTGACACAGGCGGCGCAAGCAGCATGATAGAAGAGGACTGGATCAAAAATGCCGTTGGGGCTTTAGCACCGCGCTGTACGGCGGTCGGGCTCTCCGCCGAGCTCGACATTGAAACACCCGACGGTGTGTCGCTGTGGAGCGGTTCCTATGCCGCAGTCGCGTTCTGGCCCATTAGCGAGGCGCAATTCACGGCTCAGGCGGGTCGGGCAGAGGCTTGGTTCGCGGACTACCTCTTCGGCGAGGAGCGACGCCGCAACGCCAGGGTGGTCGATGGCTACCTACTCCTAGCTCTCGATCGACCGGTTGAGGACACCCTTCTCGACGCCGTTCGTGCTGTCGAGCTGTCGACTCAGATTTGCCGCAAACACGCGGTGTGGCCGGAGAACGACGGGGTCTGGCGGCGGTTCGATGCCGTCACAGTACTCGGATTGCCTGAGGGCGTGACCTCTGCGTCAGGTGAACCCACCTGGCCGGTGCTCGACGCTGATGCCAACTCCCTTTGGACCCGTATCCAGAAATCCGGGCCGAAGCGCGCGGCAGAGGCGGAAGATCGTCGCCCATGACCGGCCCGCTGATCGCTGAGAAGATCAAGATCTCCGCGTTCCGCGGGATCACGCAGCCGTTGGAACTCGACTTCACCGCGCCCGTGACCTTGGTCTACGCGCCCAACGGCACCGGCAAGACGACTTTCTGCGAAGCCGTCGAATGGCTTTTGACAGGTCAGGTTGAGCGTTTGCGTGAGGGATCGTCTTGGAGCGACGAGATTCTACAGTCGGCGTTCCTCGACGGCGTCGCCCCGCAGGTAGAAGCCAGCCTGCGCATCGGCGAGGATGCCCACCAAGTCTGGCGGACTCCCGAAGGAGCCTGGATCGACCATCACAACGGGAGTCCCTGGCGGGCCGGCGACATCCTGGAGATGTTCGCCCCGACAGCGGCGGCGCCAAACAAGCACCACAAGAGTGCGATCAGCCTACGCCAACATTATCTGCGCGGGACGCGGTTCCTGACCACCGAGGCGCTTGCCGCTCTTGTCGACAACACCCCAGGGAGCCTCGATAGGCGCAAGGATGTGTTCGCTGACCTTCTCGGCATTCGCCATTTGCGCGACGCCGAACAGGACAGTGAGAAGTACGTCAATGAACTGGCAACCTTTCTGAGAATCCTCGATAGCCGGCGCAGCGCGCTGAGCGCGGAAGCGGAGCAGCTGCGCGCTGAGCTCAAGAACGCGGCGTCGGGAGCCAGGAGTGCCGACGGCAGCTTGTCGGCGGCGGAAAGGCTGCTGGGCCTGGCTCCGTCGGGCCTGGATATCCCTGGCCGGATCGAGGCTGCTGTTGGCGCAATTGCCAAACGGCGCTCTGAGGAGACCCTGAAATCCGAGGCCCTGGATGCGCTGGCGCCCGTCTGGTCGCGCAAGGCTGAGCTCGACGCTCAGATAATCGAGCTTCGTCCCATCGAGTCTGAGGCCGCCAAAGCCGTCGAGGCGGCGCAGAACGAGCGTAGGCAAGCGCAGGAGCTCGTTCGGGATCGCGAGAAGGCCGTGCAGACGGCCTCGGGCCAAGTCGGACGATTGGAGGCAGCGGAGGACGCGCTCCGAGCTGCACTCGAATCGATGCTGCACGCGGCCTTGCTGGCGTCCCCGTATCTTTCTGACGTCACCCCGACCCTCGCCAATCTAGTGACAAGCGCGCCGGAAATGCGGTGGGACGCGACGGCCCGCCAAGCCAAGCGCGTCCAATTGCGCGACGCGGTCAACGCTGAGCCTCGCGTCGACCGCCTTATCGCAGAACAGACCCGCCTTGCCGAACAACGAGCGACGGTCGCTGGCCAACTGGCCAGCACCCAACAAATGGATCTTCTGCGCTCGGAGGCTGACGAAAGGGACGCCGCTGCGACGCGAGCCCGGTCGGACGCCGAGGCGCTCGCAGGTCCAGTGGCTACCTTGCAGTCGGCAGGTCAGGCTGTGGTCGTTCACCAACATGACGAGGACGCCGAGTGCCCCTTGTGCGGCCATGATTGGTCGGAGCGCAGGAAGCTCCTGGAGGCCATCCAACGCACCTTGAACGCCGCGCCGGCGATCGTCGCGGCGGCGCGAACGGCCGCTGACTCTGCAGCGGCTGCCGCGCGGGCGGCGCGAGCAGCGGTGACTGACGCTGTCCGGCGGCAGACCCAGGTAGAGGCCCTAGATAAGCAGGCGCGCGATGTTCAAGCGAGCCTTGAATCGGATCGGAGCATTCTAGGCGCGATGGAGGCGCCGCTGTCGGGGCCGGAGCGGCGGCGCGTCTTGGACTGGGCCGAGCGGCGGCTGAACCTTGCCGATGCTCTTGCGGCGCTCAGCGCCGCACAGACTGATCAGTTGTCGATCGTGAGTGCTGACGGGGCGCGCTTCCTGGACGCCGCTGCCCCGATATCGAGCTTGCGAGAGCGCCTTGACCAGACCATCGCCACACGGCGCGCAGGCTTGTCGGGCGTAGCGCACGCTGCACGCGGCGCCCTCGAGGTCGCGCAGACCGCGACAAACGAGAAGGTCGCGGCCGAGGCGGCCAAGCAATCGGCGCTCGAATCGATCCGGAGCGACCAGGCAGCAGCCGAGACCGAACGGGAGGCGATCCTCGGCCTTTGGACCAAGGCGGCCGGAGAGCAATCCTGGACGGCAGATGGCCTGGAGCGTTTGCGCGGCGACGTGGCGTCCGCGGTAAAGAACCTCGATAGAGCTGAAAACGAAGTCGCGGCGGCGCGAGCGTCTTGGGCCGTTGAGGCCAAACATGCGAGGCTTGCCACGGTCGAAGCGGATCTAGCGCCGTTAAATGCCAAGCACGCCCGACTGAAGGCAAGCAGCGACGTTGCACAGCGTCTGCAGGCGAGCTTCCGCGACAGCTATATCTCCACTAGCCGAGCGCAGGTAGGCGGCCTGAGCCGCGTGGTCAATGGTCTGTTTCTGCGCATGCACGCCAATCGCATTGTCGATCGGATCGATCTTGGGCAGTCAGAATCGTTCCTGCACTGGTTTGCGGACGCTGGTGACGCGCAGCTAGACCCTGGTCGGGATTTCAGCCAAGGCCAGCGCCAGGATCTCGCTCTGGCGCTGTTCCTTGCCCGAGCCCGAGGGCTCGGTGGTACCTTCTTCCTTGACGAGCCCGTCGCGCATCTGGACGACCTCAATCGTGTTGGACTCATGGACGTCTTCCGCGCCGTGGCTACGGAAGGCAGCGGACGCATTCGACTAGTTATTACCACCGCGAGCCGGAGCCTCGCACGTCATATGGTCGAGAAATTTGGTGCTGTAGCGCCGGATTCGACGAAAGAGCCTACCATGAGGGTCATCGAGTTGACTGGGAATGGTCGGCTGGGCGTACGCCAACAACAGGTCTATCCGCTTGGTACCTAGACTTGCGTCACTCCACCCAGCACATCTGCGGGCTGGATTCAACCCCGCCGGCGTTCCTGAGGGAAGACCCTTTCAACTAACGAATTTCGTGACAGCGCCGTGTGGCAACCTGACCAGAGCGCGTCCCCCGATAGTGGGTTCACGACGTAGCGGTCCTTTGCTACCTCAAGTTTCGGCCTCCTAGTTCCGCGGCATCTGCCGGTCACCGTTGTCCCGCGACTTCCATCAACTCAATCCGACTACCAAACGGATCGGACACATACGTCCGGTAAAAGCCATCAATCGGCTCATCGTCGTTGCATGCAAATCCCGCCGCGTTCAGACGCGCGAAAGCTTTCGAGCTCGTCAACCACAAACGCCGGATGCGCCTTCTTGGCAGGGCGAAAGTCGGCCTCCACGCCCAGATGCACACGGACGCGCCCTGCCTCGAACCAGCAGCCGCCCCGCTTGGCCAAATTCAGAGGCTTTCTCACCTCGGTCATGCCTAGTGCGCCGGCGTAAAAACGGCGTGC
Organism: Mesorhizobium sp. CA6; assembly: GCF_020165035.1. Lineage (NCBI taxonomy): Bacteria > Pseudomonadati > Pseudomonadota > Alphaproteobacteria > Hyphomicrobiales > Phyllobacteriaceae > Mesorhizobium > Mesorhizobium sp. CA6. The sequence continues at coordinate 424,122 of NZ_JAIUHI010000001.1, forward strand.
GGCATCTTCCTCCCCTGAAGGCATTGCTAGCTGGACATGTTCGATCCGCTCGAGCAGCAAACCGCCGACGAGGCGGACGATGGCGTCGTCGTTGGGGAAGAGGCCGACGACCTCGGTGCGCGGCTTGATCTCGCAGTTGAGCCGCTCGATCGGATTCGTGCTGTGAAGCTTGGCCCAGTGCTGCTTGGGGAAGCTCATATAGGCGAGCACGTCGTGTTCGGCCTCATCCATGATGGCGGCGAGCTTGGGGACCTTGGGCCGGATCTGGTCGGCGACGGCACGCCATTGGGCGCTGGCGGCTTTCGGCGTGTCCTGCGCGAAGGCGGTGGCGATGAAGGCCGAGACAACGCGGCGGCCGCTCTTGCCGGGATGGGCCAGCACATTCCTCATGAAGTGGACACGGCAGCGCTGCCTGGTGGCGTTGAGCACCTTTGAGACCGCTGCGTTGATGCCTTCGTGGGCGTCGGAGACGACCAGCTTGACGCCGCGCAGACCGCGGCGGGCCAGCGCAGGAACTCCGTCCAGATCGGCTCGGCCTCGGAGGTGCCAACCTCCATGCCCAGAACTCGCGGCGGCCGTCTGAGTTGACACCGATGGCGATGATGACGGCGTCCGAGACGATGCGGCCGCCGAGGCGGACCTTCAGGTAGGTGGCATCGATCCACAGATACGGCCAGTCGCCCTCGATCGGCCGGTCGAGGAACGCCTTGACCTTGCCGTCGATCTCCTCGCACAGCCGGCTCACCTGGCTCTTCGAGACGCCGCTGGCGCACATCGCCTTGACCAGGTCGTCGACCGAGCGTGTCGAGACGCCTGGATGTAGGCCTCCTGGATCACCGCGGTCCAGCGCCTTCTCGGCCATGCGCCGCGGCTCCAGGAAGCTCGGGAAATAGGAACCCGTTCCTGAGCTTCGGGATGCGCAGCTCGACCGTGCCGGCCCGCGTCTCCCAGTGGCGGTCGCGGTAGCCGTTGCGCTGCGCCGTCCGCAGCGGGTCTTCTCGCCATAGGCGGCGCCGGTGGCGGTACCCACCTCCAGCTCCATCAGCCGTTCGGCGGCAAAGCCGATCATCTCGCGCAAGAGATCGGCATCGGGGAACTTCTCCACGAGCGCACGCAGGTTCATCATGTCGTCGGTCATCAGTCGTTCCTTCGAATCAGGTTGGTGTTCAGCAACCCGACCCTACCGAAGAAACATCAATGACCGCCCGCTCCGCCGCTCGCTCGCTACAGCGCTGTCGAGGGCGCGCTCGCGAGCGGCTGCACTACCCGCCCAGCTACACGACTCAGCGGGACGCGATCATCCGTCTTTGTTGACCACCTTTCGACACGAAACTGTGGCCAGCCGTAACGGCTTCCAACAGAAACAGGTACTTACGTTTAAAGGCGCGTTAGGTCAGCCTGACTTGCAAGCCAGCGAAGTTCGGCTGGTGGTGCCAGACAGAAAATTTGGAAAGCTCCGAGGAACCCAAGGCTACGGCGAATTGTAGAACGCAACGACACCGTTGGGCCGTCAGCTGTCTGGCAGCTCATGGACAACACTGTGCGAAAAGCTGCCAAGCAAGCGGATCTTTGCCTATACATAATACATGGATCGGCAATCTGGCCGAGGCGTAGGCGGGCAGAGATGATGGGTGCCCGTGGCGTTGGCCCATGGTGTGTGCGACCGCGTACTGAGCAGGCATTGTCAATTGACCACCCCTGAGCACAGTGATCGTCTGCCTCCTTGGCCGAGCGAATGCCCCACGAGATCGCGCAAGGCCGGCACGTCAAGCACCCCAGACCACCGACCCGATCACAGCTAACGCGAAGGGTTGCGGACCATTGGGTACGTTCGAGGCTACGACCCGGACGCGCCAGTCGCCAGCGGACGCCACGTCGATGTCGATGACCTCGACATTGTTGGCAGCGTCGAACTGGGACGCTCCCGCGGCTGCATTGCCCAGGTAGTTGATCCCATCGGGTCCTGCAAGGATCAGGTTGAGGTTGTTGACGAGGTGAGGTCCCGGGAAGTCGGAATAGGCAAGGACCACGCGAAGCGGACCGGAGGCTGGACCTAAGGTCAGGACACGTTCCATTTGTTTGCCGGTCGCGAGGCCGGCTCCTTCATAAAAAAGATTTCTCAGCGGCAAGCGAGGCGCAAGCACTGCGTCGAGGTTCACTCGCCCGTGCCCCTCGTCGTTGTTGGGACGTTGGGCGCCATTTAGGCTGACCGCACCCGCGATCAAGGTCGCTTTGAGAAGAGCGGCGGAAGGGCTGGCGATGTTGGCTTTCTTGCGCAGGTATTCGCGGATGACGCCAATCGCGCCGGCAGTCAATGGCGTGGCCATGCTGGTGCCACTGTCGAACATGTAAAGCGTCGATGAGCCGAAGCGGCCATAGCCCCACTGATTGGAGGCAACCACACGTGAGCGTGTCGACAAGATGTATGTACCCGGCGCGACGACATCGGGTTTGATCCGGTTGTCAGATGTTGGCCCCCGGCTCGAGAAAGCCACCATCTGGTTCGGATTGTCGGCAAGCGGATCATCGCGAAGTGGTGGGCTCGGATAGTCGTTCGGCCAATACTCTCCGTAAGTTCCTGGCGAACCGGGACGGTTGTTCTCGCTCGCTCCGACAGTGATACAGTTCTTAGCTGTACCCGGTGAGGTGACACTTCCGGCATCGACAACGCCGTCGCGGTTTCTGTCGGTGCCATCATTACCCGCCGCAAACAGGATGCAGAAATCGGGATGGTTCCAAACGAACTGATCAAGCTGCTGGCATTGGTCGTCATAGGCCCCCGGATCGCCGCCGCCCCAAGAGTTGGAGTGAACGCGCGCGCCCTGCTGATAGGCCCAGGCGAAGAGTGTCGTAAGGTCCGCAGGCAGACCGGACAGCAGGTAGCGGCCGGGCTTCTCATTGTAACTGGGATCCATCCACTTCATTTCCTGTTCGACAGCTTGGAAGACCAATTTGGCCTTGTAAGAAAGCCCGCGGACAGGGCCGGCAAGGCCGGGAAGGTTTGCACTACCGGTACCATCGCCAAGCACTGAGCCGGAGGTATGTGTACCGTGTCCGCTATCGAGATCTGCTGGACCGTCATCGCCAGCCGGATTCTTGACGTAGGGCGCGTAGTAAGCCCCCATCGGATAACTCTTTATCGCGAGCACGCGTCCTTTGAAATCCGGGTGGATTGTCTTTGGGTCACCATTGTCGAGACCCGTGTCGCAGACCGCGATGATTTCGCCCGCACCCGAAAGACCAAGGCCGCTGCCGCCTGCCGGAGCCGAACTGACCGCAGTCCCCATGATCACCGCAGCCTGGTCGTTGGTCGTGCGACGGATCGGTTGTGGCGCGATGTTCCGCACGCCATGGACCCGTGACAAGTCACCTAGCCGTACTTCAAGGCGGTCCTCACCCTTGCTGGACGCCTTGGCGCGCACGATCATCACAGGAGATTTCGCCGGGAAATCGAGAATTTCGAAGCCGAGCCTGCGAACCTGGGGTAGCGCCCTTTCAGCCAGGTCTCTGCGGAAGAATTGTAGCGTATACGCACCCGGCAGATACTGCGATCGCGGGGTCAGTGGATTAGGTTTTTCCTCTTTGCGACCGGTCGCCTGCGGCGATAGTCGCGCCGAATAGGGCAGGTGCCCCATCCATCGCACCGAAGGCAGAGCCGCCACCTTGGACACAGACTTGCGGTCCAACCGAACGACCATGGTGAAACCCGACCACGGTGCGACGATCTCTCCCCCGGCGCCGCGAACAGCGGAAAGCCAGGCCTTCTTAATGGGACCGACGAACTGAACCAGATAGTGATGCGGCCCCGGCGGCAGCGCCGGCGCGCCGCGATATCGGGGATGGGCTTTGGCTTCGCCGGCCGCTGTGATGCGCGGGATATTCGTGTCAATACCTCCATCAGCGTCATCGATAACGTATTGATCGCTGATGTCTTCAGTCAGCCGCCCTTCGCGGACGGCATTAACGGCCGCGTCATCGACTTGCGCCACGAGGAATGCGGGGTAAGTGGCAAGAACTCGTGCGCCGGGCATTGCCTCGATCGTCTTGCGATCGACATCGTAGATCTTGAGTGTTTGGGTCATCGCGAGGCTTTCTGGAAAGGATCATCGAATGTGGGTCGGCGCGGGTTGCATCTTCATGGCGCCGGGCTCGTGGGCGGCTCCGTTGACCGCGGCGGACTAGGTGCAGTCTGCGGGGCAGGCTGCACGTCGCCAAGGATGACGCGATCAAAGTCCTTGTCGCCGTAGAACACGACTAGATCGTCGTCGGGCCCGGAATTCGGCACATACATGTTGCGTAAATAGACACGCGCCGCGCCGTTGCTGTTTCGCTCGAGTTCGACAACGCGCTCCGCCGCCTTGAGAGCATCCGCCTTTATTTTTTCCAGGTCGGCGGCTTCTTCTTTGTTTTCATACCTGCGGTATTTGTATTCCTGGCCGCTGGCCGCAGCCCTGTAGACCCAAACCACGGGATCGCGAGACAAGGGGCTCTCCATAAGGTATTGCGCCAACTGCTTGGCGAGCTCGAAGCCATTCGGCGCCTGCAGATAAAGCGCACCTCGCATCGCCGCGCGCGCTTCGTTGGCAACGTTGATGTTGGTCGGATCGGCTTTCGCCGCGTCGAGCACCGCATTGATGTAGCCGACGTTGTCATGGTTCAGACGCTTGGCCTGGGCGAGGCGCACTTTGAGGTCCGAGTTCTTGGGATCCTGCTCTGTCGCCAGCTGCAAAGCAGTGACGGCCTGTGGCAGGTTGCCGGTCCTGGCCTGTGCGGACCCCCACGCCGCCAGCTCAAGCATAGTTCGCAGCCCCGAAAGCGGCGTCGCTGCCAAGACGTGGTCTGCCGGCGTTGCCAGCGTCTTTATGGGATCACGGTTGTTGCCATCCGTCTGCCCGGAGATGGGCCGCATCAGCGCATCAACGAACGGTTTCTCGCTGGCCAGTTCCATGCGCGTGAACAACGCGGCAAGACGCGTGCGCGTCTCGAGATAGGTGACGAGGCAGGCCAGCAGGAGCGACGAGACGATCAGACAAAAAGTAATCGCAATGGCGATCGTGCCATCGGTCAGGGTGTAGGCCTTGCTGTCTGCGGCCGACACCTGCGCGAGGTTGACATAGGAGGCGGCATAAAGCGCCGAGGTGCGGACATAGTCGATGATGGTCTGAAACTGGACCAGGCCTAACCCGATTATGATCTTGGTCAGCCAGTCGGAAATTTCCTCCAGGCTGGTGTTGGTGCTCAAGAACCGTTCTGGCGCGCTTGTCTGCGCCGAATTCTTGGCGCCGTCTGCCGCTTGGCTGTCGGCGTTGGACTGCAGTTGCGCCGGTGCCGGCCGCTGCAGCAGGCGCGGAATGCCGAACAGGAACCCCAGCAGGCCACCGGTGGAACCGGCCGCGAGGATGGTGGCGACCCCGACGCAAAACGCCCTGAGCGCCACGACCCAGCTGTAGGTTGCGTTAGCTGCAAATCCGGCGCTGACGGCAAAGGACACGACAAGCAAGAGCAGTGCCGCCAGCAACCCGACCGAAAACACCTCTACCTTCTTGAGGTGGCCGAAAACGTCTGAATATGGCTCCTGCCCGATCATGGACTCCCCCTAACCGCAAAGCCCACAAGTCGGGCTCAGTCCCCGGTTACCGCCGCGCAGTATCCGGTAAAGGCCTGGACGTTCCTCATGTACTGCTCGGCCGAAGCCCCGCTGCCATTGTAGCGACGGATGGCGTCCCAGAGATCACCGCCTGAGGCCTGCAGCTTTTCCTCCAGCTCGTCGCAGCATTTGGTGAGGCACGCGTCGAAGCTGTACCAGCGTTTGTTCTCGAAAAAATCGCGGTCGCCCACGACATTCTGCAGGTCGTACTGGAAGAGCCCGTAGCCCTTGTAGACCCACTGAGCATTGGACCATCCCTGCAGACGCCGGGTGAGGTTTGCTTCCTGGATCAGCATGTCGGTGAAGGCGTCCCCGTAGCGGGCTCTGAACGCGGCTGTGTTCTTCGGAAAAGCCGAGCGGCTCGTGCCGGGATAGTCGCCACTGGCATCGAACACGCAACGCTCAAGGATGGTCTGCACCGGCTGGGTTGCCGTCCATTTTAGCCATTTATACGCGGTTTCCTGGCAGACGATCGCACACAGATGCTTGACGCGATACGGCTTGCCGGCCACGGCCGCCCGTAGCTGGTCGCCGAAATTGTCGACCAGCCAACGCGCGCACTGGATGGCTGCGTTCTGGGATATCGGAAGCGACGACGGCTGCTTGTCGGCGGCCACGGTGAAGGCGATCTCGAGGTGGTCTTGCAGCGGCGTCGTCGTCTCGCCGTCAATAACCACTGAAGCGCCAACTATGTGCGTCATCGTCTCGTGCAGGAAAGCGCTCGGCGCAAAACCACGCAGGTTGTCGATCAGCGCGACCACCCGTGCGCGTGAATCCTGGAAGGCCATGGACTGGCTGCTGGTCAAGGGGGCGGTCGGATTGAGGCAGCCTATACTGGACAGGTAGAGCGTCGGGGGGTGCCCAGGATGGATGAGGATGCCCGTCCGCTTGCCGGTCCCTTCTAGCCGCAGGCCCGGCATCGAGTCTGGACCGCCGGAATAGCCGATAGTCCTGTAGCGGCCAAATTGCGTCCATAACGGGTAGGTCCCTGCCTCAATGCGCTTGCCGTTTTTGGGATGATCGTTATCCCCGGGACCGATGCACTCGCACATATTGCCGGCCAGTCCGTCCACCGAATGGCCATCAATAAAGAGCTGATACGCGCCATAGGTGCGCCTCTGGCGGCCGTATTGCTGTATGCCGAGACGCTCGACATGGAGTTCCCAGCCGTGACCGCTTATTGCCACTTCCCCCTCCCCTTCCGTTCCGACTTTTCCCTGCCATTCCCTGCCGTCCAGAACTGCCCACTTCCCCCGGTGTCGCCCCCAACATTTGCACGCGCCTCAGGGAGTCTAAGTTTGAGCCTGCTTCTGACCGGACTCCACTTAGCACGAGCTCTACAGTCGCGATTGTGCTATAATAGCGGGCGCCCTGAACTCCGGAGCGTCCTGGCAATTACCCAGCAATGTTCATGATAGCGCTATCGGTGTTACAAACGGCGAGTCAGTCGATGCTTCGGCCAAAGCATCCTGGCAAGCACAGCCGCGTTTTCGCTGCATTCCATCTATCCCCCTCTTGCGACAGATGCACGCCAGGTCCGGATCGCTCCTGCTGATATACCTAAGATCGCTAATATTCGCCCAATTCAATAGACGGTCAAGTAAGGTGGCGTGATTTTTTCCCTGAATTGTCTCCCTACCGCGCCTTGCTTCGAGATCGGCGACCCGCCACCGGGACAGCGGAATTGGATCGCGTCTTGAGAGGGGATGTCACCGCTGCCAACACAAGCCGATTGCACCGGCAACTTTCAGGGAAAATATCCCCACCCGCTCCACCCAGCGCCAGCAAACATCGGGATAAGAGGGCTAAGAAGACCGCCGTGCAAGTGCTCAGGCGCCGACTTCGAAAGCGAGTGCGCTCGCGATCCGGCGCTCGTCCCAACATATGGAAGGCCCCCCCTCACTTCCTCCGGCGTTCGGTCACCCGGCCGATACGCGCAGGGCCATGCAAGTAAAGAGCCTCGCGGTGGCAGCATCGGGAGGGCGGGAGGCGAACTCACGAGGCTCGGAGCGTCAAATGCCCGCGGGCCGCAAGGCCGAATGCTATGCCGATACCTTCACGGAAAAGAGCCTGTCTTGAACAGGTCAGACAGGTCGCTGTCCGGCTGCACCGAGGCGAGTATCGGGAGACCGAAAATCTCTTCAATCGACTTCAACATCGAGCCGTGATTGTACACTGCGTGCCCAGCATATCCTGGCTTCACACCGGGTCCGATCGCAATAAACGGTATCTTGTCGGTTCCCGACCCTTCATCCCAGGTAATGAAGATAATTCCGTTATTTTTGCCGGCCCAGTCAATGATGGGGGGCAATGAAGCCCTCAACCAGTTGTCTCCGCGCTTGATGGGATGGCCTTTGATGCATCCAGGTGCGCCGTGCATGTCGTTGCACAGGTTGGGCGTGATAAAAACGTAGCTTGAAACGGTCCCGCTGCTCATGTCCGCCGCTAGGCTGTTGTAGGGTTTGGTATGCGAAATGCATTTCGCGGCGGATTTCGATGGCGGATCGCCAGCTATATCCTTGAAGAAAACAAACGGATTGTGTTTCGCGGCGTAGAAGGTGTGGCTGCTGCTGGTGACGGGACATGCGCCGGTCCAATGCGGGTCCAATCCCTCCTGGTAGGTTGTCCAGGACACACCGGCTGCCTCCATTTGTCGGACCAGATGATCACCGCTCTTCGTAGCGTTCGCGCCATGCGATGCGACCGGGTCGGCATCGGATTTGAATGTGTGGTCGGGAAAGCTGTTGGTGCCAGCCTCCATCCAGATATAGTGCGGCTCGCTGTCCAGGCCCGGCAGTTCATCGATGAAATTGTCGGCGCGAGCAGATTTCGGCAGGAGGCCGCCGTGGATGAACGGCGCTCTCACGGGGTCATTGTAGATGACCTTTGCATCCCGGTTTTCCATGGCAATCACAAACACATGCTTGATGCTGCCAGCATATGCTGGCGTGTTGAGGACGAATCCCGCGATCGAAGCAGCCAGACCCAGCTTTCCCAGTACAAAAACCATGCCCCCTCCCCGCCACCTCCAGATGTGGCCGCGCCAACCTCCGATGCCTCTACTTGCCCTGCAAGGCAGGGCCATCGGTGTTAAACACCGTTGCACGCCATGCCCCTCATACAGACGGACATCTCTATTCCGATGAGGCAATTCAATCTTAGGTGATAGGTATGTGCAGCCGGTCCTTTACAGTAACTCCAACCACCCCGCTGGTGACGCACCTTGCTTCAATTGAGAACGCCCTCCCGACATGGATTACCATGGCGCGCCAATGTGTTGCATTCATTCGGAGGGGTCGAACTTCGATTAGCTAGACTCCATCAAGCTGGACACCATCTTGCATAATCCTACGTATAGACTATCTTAGGAACTTCGAATACGAAAAAAACGCACAATTGCACCTGTAGAGGAGTTGTAGGCCGCATTGCGCAACCCGCCGGCCAGGATGGCCATCTGCTGCAGGTTCGCCAACTCCAAATCACATGTGACCGGTGTAGTTTTTGCCATACAAACACAATGAATTTGACTTTGGTAATGAGAAATTTTTATATACCCTGATAGAAGAGGTATTCATATCCCTGTATTTTGCCCTCGTTGTACGTATATATTATTAACTATTAGTAGCCGGTCGTATTTTGCATAGATTTTTCACAACGTCGCAGCAAAGCCAAATCACAAATGTGGCGGAGGGGGATGATGCGTTGGTATATGAGTGTTCCGAACCTGCTGTTCTTGACCAGCCTTGGCGCGTGTGCACAACTGACTGGGAGCGTGCCCGTGGTCGACGACAAGGTCATCGTACCGAGGGTTGTTGCGTGCAACAGCAGCAACGACACCCCCAAAGCCGCAAACGACTACATGCAGGTCGGATTTGCGAACGTCTACGCGGCATGTGAGGCGTTCTTTGTTGACGCCACGCGATTTCAGCAGAATGCCTTGGCAAGCGATCAGGCATTGGACGCCGGGTTGGCTGGTGCGACGTCGATAATTAGCACAACAAATCCGGCCGCAAATGCCGTAAAGGCAATTACGATCACGACGGCCGGAATTGTTCTCGGCAAAGCCCTGGTGAACAATTATTCGATGACCTACGCCTTCGGAACGCACCTTTACAAGGTGCGCCAACTGGTTCAGAGCGACATGGACAACTATGCTGGCAACGTGTCGCCGCCCGCCGATACCTGCATAGCCTACGCCAACGTGCAGAAGCTGGCGACCAAATGCACCCTGGCGAACATGCAAGCCCTGCTGGACGCGCAGGTGGCCATACCCTCTCAAGTGACCAGTTCCGCAACAACCCCACCCGCGGTCCCGGCGGCAACTTTGCGGAGGTTCCGCCCGATGCCCGCTATCCGGCCCCTGCAATCTTCACCGCCGGTAAGCTCGACTGTCGTGCCAGCTCTCTAGGAACGTTTGCTCGCGCCTAGATGTTTGATCCCAGGCTTTGATGGGGCATCCTTATCCTCCGAATCAAAGGATGCGCTATGGGCCAGGTTCTTCATGGAAGCGCCACGACGACAGAGGCGGTCCGTCGAGCGATACAGCATAGTCAAGAGAGCTTGAGGGTCCTGGCCAAGCGCTACGGGATCAACCAGAAGACGGTCGGCAAATGGAAGAATCGGACCTCGGTCGCTGATCTGCCGACCGGCCCAAAAGAGCCGAGGTCGACGGTTCTTTCCGTCGAGGAAGAGGCGGTCATCGTCGCCTTTCGGCGCTATACGTTGCTGCCGCTCGATGACTGCCTCTATGCTTTGCAGCCGACGATCCCGCATCTGACGCGCTCGTCATTGCATCGCTGCCTAGAGCGCCACGGCATCAGCCGGCTGCCGGATGTCGAAGGTGACAAGCCTTCGAAGAAGAAGTTCAAAAGCTATCCGATCGGTTACTTCCACATCGATATCGCCGAGGTGCGGACCGAACAGGGCAAGCTGCACATGTTCGTCGCCATCGACCGCACTTCGAAGTTCGCCTTCGTCGAATTGCACGAGAAGGCCACCACCGCCGTCTCGAGAGACTTCCTGCTGCGGCTGATCGCAGCCGTCCCCTACAAGATCCACACCGTGCTCACCGACAACGGCATCCAGTTCACCACGCCCGGCGCCGGAGGGTCGGCCGTGCCGCTGATCAAGGAGGCGATCGCCAACGGCGAGCGCTTCTGGGCTCATGCCTTCGAATACGCCTGCGCCACGAATGACATTGAGCATCGCACCACCAAGGCCAAGCACCCATGGACCAACGGTCAGGTCGAGAGGATGAACCGGACCATCAAGGAGGCCACCGTCAAGCGCTTCCACTACGAGAGCCACGACCAGCTCCGCCAGCATCTCGCCGACTTCGTTGCGGCCTACAACTTCGGCCGCAGGCTCAAGACCCTCAAAGGCCTCACGCCCTACGAATCCATCTGCAAGGCATGGGCCTCCCAGCCCGAACACTTCCGGCTCAATCCGCTCCAGCAAATGCCGGGACTAAACAACTAGCTTCCAGGACTTCGCTTCGCCATCGGGCTATTTTTTGCTGCAATTTGCGCCCCACTTCCGGGTGGCCCCCCAAGGTAGCCAGGAAGTAACAGCGCTACTTATGTTACATATGGGCATATTGCGCCGTAGCTGCGGGGCAACAGCACGGCAAATTCACGACCGATCGATCACCGTGTCAAAATCGAACTTAATTCGCCAGACCACTCGCCCGGGTTCTCCGATCAAAAGGCGTAGTCGATGAAAAGGTCGTTGGTTGGCATCGCGAACGGCGGGGCGAGTGGTATTGCGATCGGCGGGGCACCGGCTACAGGCACTTGATCGCTCCGTGCAAGCTGATGGTTGGTCTTGGTGTTCAGTGCGGCCATCAAAGGTTTGCGCGGAACCTCGCTTTTGTTTTCTTCGCTGCCATAGGCATGCTCGGCCGTCGAGCACATCGCAACAACGCCATTCTTCATCGCCTCAAGGGCGTCAATCGGCGTCGCGTTGGTGCTGCCATGATGACCGACTTTATAGAAATCGATACTCGCAAGGATGTCTTTGGCTGATTGAGTGAGACCCGTGTGCCCCGGCGTTCCGAGAGCACCGCCGAACAGAAAATTAGACCAATTCCCCCACTGCGCGTCGCCCGCGAACAGCATGGACTTGCCGTTATAGTTGAAGAGGATCACTAGACTCTGGTTGTTGAGCGTGTTGTCAGCCTGTGCGGCAGCCGCGTGCAACATGTCAGGTTGGATTGATCCGATAGCCTTCTGTAGCTCTAGAGGCCCGCCGGCACCGAATACGCTGGGATCATAGTTACCTGCCGAGCCCTCAAAACGGGTGGCAAACACTGCCCCTGCGTGTTCCGAGGCACCTTCCATAAGTGTATCGAGAGCCACAAGGTACTGATGGTTCCTATTGTCCATCTGTTTGACAAGGTCTGTATCTCTCGGTGGCCCGAGCACCTTTGCATGCAGGCCGATCGCCACGAGAGCATCCGGGAGCACTGGATCGTCGCCTGATCCATAATAGTCTACAGGTGTTTTCGCCCCGGCAAAGCCGCCGTGAAGGATAGCGAGCGCTCGTTCATTCGACGAGCCACCGCCTGTTGCAGCCAATCCGCCCGTGATGTTACTCGCCATGCTCTCATATTGCTCATCATCCGGTGTCCTGCGGGTGGCAAGCGCTAGCTGAAGCTTTTGGGCCAGCGCAGTGATCCTGGCCTGAAAGGCGAGCGCTGCAGGGTCCGCCCGGTTTTCGAACCATGGCATCCAGACCCGGCCGACTTTGAATTTTGCGAAGGTTTCGCTGCCGGAATCAAATCCCGAGATGTGGTCGGCATGCCGGTGAGTCATGACAATCAGCGCAAGTTCGCCGCCCGTGTCAATCTCAAGTTGTTGGATGGCTCTATCAATGCTGTTGGTCGGTTTTGCGTGGACTCCGCAATCGATCAGAATATGTACCAGCGCCCCGTCTTTCGCACGCAGCGTCAACAGAAAGAAGTCGCCAAATCCAACCCGGTACATGCGAACGCGTATGCCGGCCTCACCGCCTACAGGGGTGACGGCCGCGCCAGTGGTGTTGTTCGATCGCTTGGTCACTATAGCGCTCCGTGAACGAGGCTGAAGTCGATACGATGATCCTTGGTCATATAAGCGCCGGCGGCATAGGCCGTGCGCTGGCGCTGGACACGTTCGTCGTCAACGTGTCTAGGAATGACATAGCGCACGATCGGATCAGGCCGGTTGCCGTCATTGAGCGGCTGGCTTGCGATCATGAGCGTCACGCCGGCGTGCACCTCGAATGTACCGAGCTCCGGACTGGCCTTGTCGAACGCGATCTCTCGCGTCTGAATGAGTTCGACAACCATATCTATTCTTAGGACGCCGTCCTCGCCCAAGCGGAACATTGGATGGAAGGACGGCACGCCAATCTCGCCGTGATCCGGGTTGAAACCGAGCATTTTGGCGTTGGTATTCGCATATTTGCGAAGCAATGGCCCATTAATGTCCTTTTCATCACGCGAGAGACCGTTTGGGTCACCAAACACCAGTCCAGTGACCGCAGGTAAACCGGTTGACGCCACGGGCCAACGGAGTGACTCTTCCGAAAAGTAGAGAGCGCCTTCCGGGACAATTCCGCGGCGCCTAAACGCTTGCATGATCGCATCGCGCACATCATGAGCATCTACCGGATAAAGGTCAGAGTCGGCGGTAATGAGGGCGCGCAGGAAGTCACCAAAGGTAATGTCCACGGGAGGGCAATAATCCAGTGCGCGGGCGCAGATCATGAAGAACATATCGGCGGTCTTGGAGGCGCGTTCGGCAAGCAGTTGCGCGAGCGGACCGGGCAGATCGTCGGTTTCTGGTCGACCTCCGCCGGCGCGGAAGACTTTGAACAGATTGGCGGTACGACTGACGTATGTGGTGAAGAATGCGTCAAACATGGCCGCGACAAGGATTGCCCCACGGGCATGTGGTTCGGTGACGCTACGGATGTCCTTTGCGTTCGATTTGCGGTCGAGCGCGCTTCTCAATCCCCCGCTATGGCCTGAAACCTGACCAAACTGACGAGCGAGTTCGACAAGCGGATTGTCCGGGGTGATTTCGGCGCCGATATTGGCGTGCGACCCTGGGCGTTGCGCGTCGGCAGCTAGACTAGGGCCATACAGGCGACCGCCGGTCCGCTGGAGCGTATCAAGAAGCGCGTCTTGATGCGAAAAGTGGCGAAACAGCGCCGCAAGATCTGCGAACGCTTCATGAAAAGCGGTCACATCTATGTTCGTCGGCTCCGTAAAATGCTCGCGGATTCCGTCGATAACGGCGTGGGTCACTTCGTGCGCGATGATATCATGCGACAAACATGTGAAAACGGTTTGCTTCGAGAGCAAATTGCCGTCAGCGTCTGGGCCAGCGGGAAAGTATCCGAAGAGGATTCCGTGGACTTCCCGGCTGTAATACGCGTTCGCTTCGAGCATCGCATGGGGGTGTAGATTCAGGCGGTTTGGACCACGTTTAGCCCGATGCCAGTGGATTTTGCGTCCAAGTGCAATCTCGAAGCGTTCGAGCGTCTCCGAGGCAACTGCATAGACCATCTGCTGGTGAAACCTCGGGTCGGATTCGGTAGGGTCAAGTCCGCCTCGCAACAGGATCGCGGTATCGTCGAGGTTCACCGGCGCATAGTAGGTCTTGGCATGACCGTCATAGTCGATTACCGCAAAGTTCGCGCCGACAGGTCCGGGCATCAGTGACTCATAGCCTACCTCCAAGGTAAGGTGATTACCCAGCATATGCCCTAAGCTCGGATCAAAAGCATATACTTTTAGCGGGCGCCGGGCTGGAAACGGAATTGGGTTAGACGACGTGTTCGTGGACATAATTTGATTCCTGAAGCCGCTCATCATATTCACGGTTGTTGCTAACTCTGTGCGGCTCGTATCCAGTTTAGAGCTTAAGCTAGATCGCCTTAAACTATCCCGCAAATTACAATGACTTTATTGCAGCCAAAACAGTTACCGGGATTCTCCCGTTATCCGTATAGAAATGGCCGTCCGTAACGCCAAGCTTATTAGGGTCGAAATGCGTCCACCGCCAGTATGTTTGCGGGAGTAGAACGTCGCTTGCGGCGAAGAATACCTCAAACGGTATATGTGGCTTCCCGCCTAAAGACGGATAAGCGCAGCCAGAAGCCGTTCCGAAGACGAAATTCTTGCCGGCCGCCTTCCTAATCGTGTCACAAAACTGCGTGGCGAGGGGGCCAAGATCCGTTTTCGGATTATTCCAGTCGTTGCTTCCCTCCGGATCGACGATATAGCCGTCCAATCCTGCCGGTATAAGGTTCTGCGCTACTTTATTGGCCTCAGCGAGCGTCGCCGACGGAAGGGCCGACGGCCACCGCCACCCGTACACCTCCATCCCGATCTTGTGAAATCTGTCTATTGCGCCCTGAAGACGACTCCTTGAGGTGCGAATGCAGACGGCCGTCGCCGAAACAGCCAGGGCGTGCTTGGCAAACATTTTCTCCGCCGCTTCGGTCTTAATGTCGACTACCCAGAGCGTCTTTTTTACCAGAGCCATTGCATAACCGCCATTATTAGAGTGACCGCAGCGAAGCCTCGTCTTGACCCAAGGCGCAACAAACTCAATCGCGGGTAGTGTCTTTCAAACTGACACACTACCCAGATGTCGGGGGCAAAGTTGTCGCGACACGCTCTGCAGCTGCGTTGGCTGCATCCTGCACCTCTCCTTCTCGCCTACGGGTACCAAAGTAGAAACCGACGACAACCAAGGCCAAATCCTTGAGTACGCCGGTGTCGCCGACGTTACCTACAGCGCTGACAACCAATGCACCGATTATCGCCACTGCGATAAATGCCTGGACGTTGTTGCCCTGCGATAAGCTGCCTAGATGCAGCCGCCAAGACGAGTCCTCATCCAAAAAGCCGATCCTCTCAGCCGCGGTCAGTAAAATAAAGACGACAAGAGCCATCTGCAAAATAGGTCGAAGAAAGTGACCAATTGTGTAGCCGATCTGTAAAGTCTGTTCAGCTATCATCTTGATCGATGGATCATTGGACTGGGTCGCCAGATATGTCAGACCGGCGGTGACAGCAACCCAAACCAACCCACCCAAGAATATTGTCCACACCAAGAGGCCAAAACCAGGCCGCTTCCGCCGTGCAACAGGTTCTTGAACTGACATGAAAATAGCCTCCCACAATTTCCTGTACTGCTGTGCCGTAAGCCAACCCTCACGTGACGGCGAGGCCGGCCATCGCAACCCTCAAGAAGTCCGGATGAAATTCAGGCAGCTTCTCTGGCTCTATCCCCCCGAAGAACTCTGATTAGCGTCACTATCGCAGTTATAAGTCCAGAAATAGCGCCAAGCAATGGAATGACAGCACCAGTGATCATATCCTTGATTAGCGCACCTATCTCCTGTGCCTTTTTGGTTTTTTCTTCATTTTCTATCATTTTTATCTCTTCATCCAGCTTTACATTATAGTCATCGTTTGCGTGTTTTACCTGCTCGTTCCAAACCTTAATGGCCTCCGGAGCCGCATCGACAATCGTTGTCTGCGGGACGTTTTGGGTTATCGTCTCAGTCCTCATTCCGAGTCGTAAACCGTTAATCGTGGGCACCTGAATTCTTATCGTTTTGGGTACGTAGACGGTTCTTTCGGTTCCAGCAGGCCTTGGCGGTAAGGCCGGTGGGGGCACGCGGCGCTTAGCCTCATCTAAGATTGATTGAGCTACCGCCTGCGGGTTGCGCGGCGGCGTTGGCGCTTGATGGCGGAAAGAGAAGAAAGCAAGATCGGAAACGCTTACAACGACCAGCAGCACTGATCCTGCAAGAATAGCCTTATTGGCTCTCGAATTCATGAGCGCTCCCCCTTGCCTTATCAATATTGTGCTAAATTAGCGCTCCAGTAAAGGAAGTTCGAACGAACGTTGATGCCTGACGCCTTGCGACCCTTTTCGGCAAGCCAGTTTCGCATTATGTTCCGGCGCGTGACCGACGCACAGATAGTCCCACCTATCGCCCTCGCGCTGGTGGTGAGCTTCGTTTGGTTCGTCGTTGCCTATCGTCTCTACAAACGCGATCTGCCGCTGGGGCCGAACAACGCAGCCAAAGCCATCGCATAAGATGGAGCACCCACCAAGGTTCGAACTTGTGTGCCCTGCCTTCCAGAGGGCAGGCCGTCTTGATTAGCGACGTTTGCGCTTTACGCCGAACGTCGCCGAAAGTGGAAGAGCGCTTCCTCGATAGTGGGTCTCGCGATGTAGCGGTCCTCCGCTACCACTACCCACTTCAAACCACTATCCTAAGTAATGGTTGCGCTAGAGTTGCCGCCCGATGCAGAGCGCTTTCCGGTATAGCGCACGTGCCGCCACCCACAAGGGCGGCGAGCTTACGTTTGACCTGGATCTCGAAGCCTTTGCGTGCAGGCTTAGGGTGCACCGTTACGCTGTGAACAAGCGCCCGAAAATTTTGGGTGAATGGCCCACAGTCGTCTGCGGCTGTTGCGTGGTCTGCCAACGCCTTTGAAAGAGCATCGACCGTTTCGATGTAGCGCTCCACGGTTGCAGGGTGGAGAGCGATGTTCGATGATGTCTCCTCGAGGGTGCGAGTTTAGCTTCGATCTGAAGCCGCTGTGCCTTGAGTTTAGCGATGCGTTGTTTGGCATCCTCTTCGGCAATGACGCTCCTGATAAAGGTCGATTGTGCGCTGGCGTTCGCTTCAATCCGGTCGCGCTTGGTTTCCAGTCTTGTGCTTGTTGCGCTGGCCTGCGCGGCCAGCTGACGGCGCTCTTCATTGTATTTGCAAATGTATGCTTCGATCAGCTCTGGCAACTTCAGCTGTTCGCGCATGCCCACCAGGACCGCCCTCTCGATCTCGGGCAGGCAGAGAATGCTCCTCAAAGGTGGGGTCCAGCTCGTCTCATCTCGCGCGCTGCAATAAACACGCGATCCGGATCGCCGTTCCGATCAAGGCAGACCCTATGTCGGACAGGCGACAATCCATCCCGACGCGGCGTGCTCACCAGTTGGCGGTAGATGCGCCGTCCAAATTATCAAGATGGCCTCCAGGGAAAAGTTCCCGACCGCCACTTTAGCAGCCTGTTGAAGATGCCCTTGGCCGCCAGACGAGCGCGACTATTTCCACAAATGTCTGGTATGTGGGCACGGGGTTGACCGGCGTGACCTTCGCCGCGTGATTTGGCACGAGCAGCCCGGTGATAAGTGGTTGGAGCTGTATAGCTGAAAGCCGCAATCCATCAGGTGCCGAAGCATCCATTTGTCGTATGATAGGAAGAAAATGTCTCTTTTCCTACCTCAGGCGGATTGGTCGCTATTTCCGCAAGATAGTAGACGTAATGTCCTTTCGGTTTTCCGAAAAACTCGAACTGGTAGTGGTAACTCGATTTGGGATAGTAATGCCCTGTCAGAGGGGACCCTGCATCACGAGGTAGCTCCCAAGTAGGCGGCATTTTTTTTATTTCTTCAAAGTCGAAATAGCCGTCATTTTTCGGATAGTCAAAATGCCACAGTTTCAGACTAAGGGCCTTAATCTCAACGGTGGCGTTCCTATCGTTGGTAACAGTCACGTCGATTGTCGTACCACAAGTGCCAGGATCATTTACCGGTTTAAAAAAACCGATTGAAGACGAGACGTTCAGCTGTCGCGCGAATTGAGGAGCCTGCGTTTTGTCGAAGACAAAGAAGGCCCAAATCCCGGCGGCGATCACGCCGATTATCGAAAACACGTCCTTTACTAGACCGATTGTTGTTCCCAAATTTTCAGGCCCTTTCGTATCAGCCATATCAACCCCTTTTAGCAGATCCCATTGGGCGGGCAGCGTGTCAGAGAACATTCCAGTCATCATATCCACCGTCACCTAGCTTACTAGCAGATTGCAAAGTAATGCACTATCTGCAAGTATCTTTCTAAGGGGGACGATGCATGGACGACAGCCATTGGGCCTAGCAACTGCGCTCGCAAGGTCGGGCTACGCCGCCGACTATCTAAAAACTACGATACGGCCACGCTGGCTCCTGGTGATGCTAACGACACCAACGTAGCTTCTACAGACGGTTGATCCTTTCTATCCGCATAGCAACAACACACACATCGAGGGTGATGGGTGAACCCAGGATTGCAGTAATCCAGAAATACAAATGCGGAGGCGGCTACACGGGCAGTTATCCGACCGACGAAAGCAAGGCGACAGATAATTCTCTATGCGAAAAACGATCGACCGAGAGCTGCCCGAGAGGGGTGCCGATTTTCGGTAGGAGGATACAAGATTGAACGATACACATCTGCAGTCAGCGGCAAGGACCGCAATATCGGACGCACTGAAGGCCATAAATATACTGACGGGCGGTTCCGTCGTGGTCATATTGGCTTTTGTCAGCGCCATCTATTACCCAAATGCAGGAACAGCTCTCGCTGTAGCCAAATCAGTACGCATATTTGCACTCGGCGCGATTTGCGGCACACTGGCGTCGATTTTCTTGGCGGCCTCTCAATACTGCTATTCTGTCGCCATGGAAAAGGCATCCTCTCGCCTACAATCCAGGGGTGATCTCTTCCGCAATATGGCGATTGTCGCCGCGGCATTGGCATTCGTGGCTGTTCCTGTGGGCTTCTATTTTGCTTGGTTTTATGGCCTGGCCCCGGTGATCAGTAAGATCCCGGGCATAACCCCATGGGGCTTTTGGGATTGACACAAAGCCGCTCAAATGACGGCCCGCCGGGGCCACTGAATGCCAGCGACGGGTAACGGTAACGCCGGACTACATCATCTGCCTGGAAGACGGGAAGAAATTCAAATCGTTGAAAAGGCATCTCGCGGTACATTACCGGCTCACTCCAGACGAATACCGTGAGAAGTGGGGATTGAAGCCGGACTACCCGATGGTTGCGCCGAACTATGCAGCCCAAAGATCTTCGCTAGCGAAGGCAGCGGGGCTGGGACGCAAACCGCAACCTATCCCGACCCGAAAGGCACCTGCCAAGAAGCCAAGCGCTTCGTGAAGCGGCCGTTGGTGCGTCAAACCTCGGGGCACCGTGAAGGGCAGTTAGCCAAGCGCGACCGTGGGCCGAGCCACCCTAATTGTGAGCGATCTTCGGTGACGATTACGCGCTATGCGGAGCGTCGCCGATAGCAAAAGAGTGCGTCTCCGATGTAGGTCTAGCGATGTAGCGGTCTACCGGCTCGTCCCACAGAACGGAACTTCGATCACGTTTACACCATTGCGGATTGAGACGCGCGTTGTTGTGCGCGCACAATTCGAGCGGAGGTCGCAATGCAGAAGGTACGAAAACTTACGACAACTCCTAGTCGCCCTCTGATTGTGGAATGGTGTGGTGACGGCTTTAGGTCACGTCTCCGGACGGTCCGCTTCTGGCAAGCGCTAGGCAGTAAGCTGCCGTTCTGGATCTGAGTGATCAGGCAAAGTTTGTCCGGCCAGCTTTCGACTTAATTTTGGATGTATAGGAGGCTTCCGATGCCGCCCAAATGCGGACAGGCGGTCTTGGACTGCAGAATCGAAAAGCGGACATTTCGGTAGACTAAGGACTCGGCTCACGACGGCCTGAGAAGCCGTTGTTGTGGGCTTAATTCTGCTTGCTTGAAACCAGGCATCTATGCAGGTTGTCTAGAAGAAAAAATTGGTGAGGTACCGCCTGGCCATGAGCCTGTCGCAAACCGATTTTGTGCGCGATTGGCTGGCGCAATTTTCCGAACCGGAACGTCCGGTGGCCGCGCAGTTGGCCGACGCCGTCATGTTGGTCAGCCACGACGCCTTTTATAGGGGGCTGCGCTTGCTGCTCGACGAGACCACCACGAACCGCGACGAGGGCGATCAGGACCGGCCAATAGCGCTGTTCGCCGAGCGTGCCGTCGAGACCCGCGATACCAAGGATAGCGACAATGGCTTCGTCCGCCACGAAGTCCTGCCCTTCTTTCCTGGTACCGACGAGGGGCGCGCCACAGGCGCCGGCATGCCGCCCATCGTCGTCGATCCAAGCGATCAAGAGGTTGGCAGCGAAGGGGCGATCGCCAACTTCATTACCGGATACGAGCGCCTGCATCGGGACCGGGTGCTGAGCCATCCCGGACCCGACGCGCTGCGCACCCGCCGCGTCGGTCACATTGTCATCGTTGCCGACTTCATCGGCTCGGGCAAGCGCGTCTGGGAAATGCTCGAGGCGTTCTGGCGTGTCGCCACGATCCGCAGCTGGCACTCCTATGGCCTCGTCAGCTTTGCCGTGGTTGCCTATTCCGGGACTGAAGATGGGCTGAAACACGTCCGGTCGCACCGCTCGGTGCCAAACGTCCGTGTGGTCCATGCCTGCCCCACCATCTTCACTACATTTGTCGGCGCGGAGCGCGATGCGGTCGAGGCACTCTGCCGCGCCCATCCGCACAAAAGCCGCTATCCGTTCGGCTTCGGTTGGGCCGGCGCGCTCATCGCCTTCTCGCATGGCATGCCCAACAATGCGCCGCCGGTCCTACACAGCGATCGAAAGGGATGGGTACCGCTCTTTCGCAACCGCAGCGCGCTCGGCGCCGACATGCACTTTCCGGCGGCAAATGCCGATGCCCTTGCCGAGCGCGCTCGGGCGGTCCTGCAAATCCGGACGGCAGAGCGATTCCTCGCTGATCCAACCCGTCGGCGCTGGGTCGAAACGATGCTGGTTCTGACTGCGCTCAAGGAAGGATCGCGCACAGCGGCCAGCGCTTCTGCTCGCACGCGGCTGTCGTTCGCCGATGTCGAGCAGATCCTTGTGTTCACCCGCATCGCCGGCTGGACGAGCCTGCGCAATACGCTGACTGTCCTAGGCCAGCGCGAGCTTCGGCGACTTCAATTACGACGCGCCCGCACGGTAGTGCTTCCCACCGAGGACTTGCCCTACTATTATCCTAGCCAGTTGAGGGCTCGGTGAGGGAGTTTAGAAATGCGCCGCGCAAGCGGCGACGGGTTCCTGGGGAACCTGGGGCTAGGGATTTCCCGGGTCCATACATCGGAGCAGGACCTTCGCGCTGCGCGAGACAGCAAGTCACGGCTGGCGGAGTCTTGGACGAGACTTGCTATCCCACCCACCTGAGTGGGTCGAAGTAGATGTCCGCACCGAGCCCTCAACGCTATGCATCGGGCGCTAGCCGCCAGGGCATCGATGCAGTCACGCTTGAAAATGCACTGGCGACGCTCGCCCGTATCCGAGCGACCGACCCTCGTATTACCCCGGTCCTGACTCTTCGCCATTTCTCGGTGCTGACCGAGCTACCCTATCTATTCCTGCGCCGAACGGTCGCGCGTCGAGGGCACGCCGAATACCGCTTCGTCCTTCTGAAGAAGCGTATCCCAGGACGATCCGCCAAGCGGATGATCTCGATTCCGCCGAAAAGCCTAGCGGTTGCGCAGCGCTGGCTGGTCGATCATGTCCTTCGCTATGCGCCCGTTCATCCGGTGAGCTTTGCCTTCCATCCAGAATCCTCGCCCGTCCAGGCCGCTGAGCAGCACCCCAACACCAAATGGCTGTTGAAGGTGGATATCGAGGACTTCTTCCACTCAGTGAGCGAAGGGACGGTCTCAGCAATTTTTACGCGGCTCGGCTTCCCCAAGTTGCTTGCCTTCGAGTTCGCTCGGCTCTGCACCATTGGGCTCGATCGAGGGCCGGGAAAGAATCCTGCACCGCACGCGGGTCCCATAAGCTTCTACGCGCTTGGCTACGAAGGCTTTCTGCCGCAGGGCGCGCCAACGAGCCCGATGCTCGCCAATCTTGCAATGCTCCGTATCGATACGCTTCTTGCAAGCCTCGCCGAGGAACGCGGGCTGCGTTACTCGCGCTATGCCGACGATCTCACCTTTTCCACTGATACCGATCGCACTCTAGTGGAGATGCGCCGGCTTCAGCGCGACGTGTGCGGAATCCTTAACGACTCGGGGTTTCGGCACAATCAGCGCAAGACCGGGATCCGCGGTCCTGGCACGCGCCGGATCGTCTTGGGCATGCTGGTCGACGGCCCGATGCCTCGCCTACAGCGCGCCTATAAGGACATGATCCGTCTTCATCTACATTATCTCTCCTCACCCGCCTATGGGCCTGCTAAGCATGCGTTGGCGCGAAAAACCGGCGTCTCGAGTCTCTATCACCATGTCCGCGGCCTGATCAGTTGGGCCCAGCAGGTCGAACCAGCCTTTGGCCAGCAAGCGCTCGAGCAATTCGCCTCGGCGGACTGGCCGCCTATCCAGCCCCGCCAGATCGAGGGGCGGCTGGGATGACTGAGCTCTCGCCGCCAGGCGCATATCCTAGGATATCGTACTAAACACCCATCTCAGTGCTGGACCGCTTCAGTCACGAACCGTAATTTGAGCCAATGGCAGAAGATGCTCAACGGCCGGCCGACGTCGCGCCCTATATTCGACACCTGTCGATCAAGCAGTTCAGGGGAATCGAAGCGCTCTCGTAGTTCCCCGACAAGGGCATGAACGTACTCCTGGGCGGCGGCGACGTGGGCAAGAGCACCATCTTGGACGCCATCGCGATGCTCCTCAGCCCGACCAATGCGGCAACCTTGTCCGACGCAGACTATTGGCGGCGCCGGCACGAGGACGGCTTCGAGATCGTCACCGCCATGGCGCTGCCTCCGAACTGTGGCATTGTCGAGCAACGCAAGGCGAGCTGGCCTTGGGAATGGAGCGCGAACGGCCCGAAACTCCTGATCATGAGGCCAACGGCGGACAGCCGCTTGACCCCGTCTTCTGCGTGCGCGTCTGTGGGACGCCCGATTTTGAACTGCAGCACGAAATCTGCCAGCCCGACGACAGCGTCGATCATTTCCCGGTTTCGGTCCGCCGTAATGTCGGCGTTGTGCGGCTCGGGGGCTGGGGTGCGGGAACACGGCGGCTTGCGGCGCTCGAGGTCGCGGCGGCCCATCACGCCGAACACCCAATCATGGTAGTCGATGAGATCGAACGCGGCTTAGAACCCTACCGCCAGCGCATTCTGGTCGAGGACCTGCTCGCGAGCCCCGTTGACGACGCGGCCCGGTATTTCTCCTACATAGGCCTCTCGTCTGCATTCGGGAAGCCGTGAAGACGGCTGCTATGGCTGAGATGGAACGCTTGCAATCGAAGTGCGGCGGCCATCCGCCCCTTCCTGCTTCATGTCCTACCCTGCGGCTTCCATCGCATTCGGCACTACGGCCTGCTCGCCGGTGGATCCCGCAAAGCCGGCCTCGCGCTCGCCCGCAAACTCCTGGGCGTGGCTGCGCGACTCCACCCTGGAAGCTCCGACGAACCGGAGGACTCGCCCCTGCTGCGGTGGCGGCATGATCATCATCGAGGTGTTCGAACGGTGGCAGCAGCCGCGCGGAGCGCCGGGCGCTACGGCAGCCGCCCCATGATCCGGCATGATATGAGCCAGCCTCCAACCGCAGGCCCGCAGCCTCCGGGGACGGGACCACGCACGCCCATGGTGATCATCGAAGCAGCGCCAAGCCGCTCATCGTGCGGGGGTGCCGCGCGGAGGCGCAACGAAGCGGCCTGTTCGCGTCCATCCCCACTCTTCCCAACGGCGGTCGCGCCATTGGTGACACCAGCCGAAAACCGAAATCCCCGTAGCCTTCGCCTGTGGTCCGCGCCAATAATGGCTTCCCCCTTTAGGGCGCGGTACGCCGCGCCTAGGCGCGCTAACTTGCTCTCGCTCCCCGTGTCATCTAACATTTCCAAGCGGGAGCACCGCCTAGCGCGCCGCGACGGTTGCGTTCTCCTCGAACGCAAAAACCGCCTCGGTCAGACCGGGATGGTTATTGAGTTATGATAAAATTGGTTGCGGGGACACGCAACCACCGATACCGACAATCACTGATCGTTTCGATTTGACGATGCCAAGCCACACCAAGTTGGTGTTTTGGTGGGCCCGGAGGGACTCGAACCCCCAACCAAGCGGTTATGAGCCGCCGGCTCTAACCATTGAGCTACAGGCCCCACGCGGGCTGGCTTAGTGTTTTTCTTGTCGTCGCACAAGGCTTTCGAAAGCTCTGGCGCAAAACGCCAAAATCAGCCCATATTCGCGCCGTAGAGCGGCCTGCGCCCATATGGCGCGAGAAAGGTCCAGCCCTTGCACCGCACTGCAGGAATCGGCGCCCTTTGCGGGTCGAGGCAGATGCAGCACGGGGGGCGGACCGCAGACTTCGAGGAGTTTCATGACCAGACAACTTTTGCCCATCGCGCTCGCTGCCGCGGTCGCGTTCCCGGCGCTGGCGAGCGCCGCCGACATCCAGCCTCCGCCACGCATCATCGTGTCCGGCGAAGGCGAAGCGACCGTGGCGCCGGACATGGCGATCCTTTCGCTCAGCGTGATGCGCGAGGCCAAAAGCGCGCGCGAAGCGCTCGACGCCAACAACGACGCCATGGCGGCGGTGATCGCGGCGATGAAATCCGCCGGCATTGCAGAACGCGACCTGCAGACCGCCGGCATCCAGATCAACCCGCGCTACAACTACACCAGCAAGGCCGACGGCAGCCAGGAAGCCGAGCTCGTCGCCTATCAGGTGACCAACACGCTGTCGGTGCGCGTGCGCGACGTCGACAAGACCGGCGAGATTCTGGACAAGGCGGTGTCGCTCGGCGTCAACCAGGGCGGCGGCATTGCTTTTACCAACGATAATCCGAAGGCCACGATCACCGAGGCGCGCAAGAAGGCCGTCGCCGACGCGATGGCCAAGGCAAAGACCCTCGCCGAAGCGGCGGGCGTCAGTCTGGGCAAGGTGCTCGAGATCGCCGACCAGAATGTCGCGCCGGTGCCGATGCCGATGGCGGCCAAGTCGTTCGATGCGGCCCGTTCGGCCGTCCCCGTGCAGGCCGGCGAGAATTCCTACAACGTCCAGGTCACGGTCACCTTCGAGCTGAGGTGACATCCGGCCCAGCCGCGGACATGCCGTTAGAGCAATTCCAGGAAAAGTGTGAGCGGTTTTTCCGTCCGGAATTGCGTCAAAACAAAGAGATAGAGCGGTTCGCCGTTTCCGTGAAACGGTGAAACGCTCTAGCAAAACGCCCCGCAGGATCATCCTGCGGGGCGTTTTCGAGCCGCGCCTCATCTTGAGGGGCTCAGCTACTCATAGGCGATCCTCGCAGAGGATCGTCCGCATAAGCGATCCTCGAACGGGATCGCCCTTTCAGCCTCAGCGATAGATGATCGGGCAGCCGCGCTCGTTGGCGAACACCACCACGACACGGTCGCCATACTGGCGACCTGCCACCTTCACGGTACGGCGGCTGATGTCGACGATGCGGGCGCGGTGCAGACCCATGCGCTCGGCCTTGTCGAGGGCGCGGTCCGGCGAACAGCCGCGCCAGTCGCGGTCGCGGCGCCAGTCGCGGCGATAACCGTCATCGTCGCCGGTGTAGATGCCGAAACGCGGGTCGTGCCTGTCCCCGAAACCGAGATAGAGGCTGTCCGCATGTGCCGGAATGGCCGTCAAAGTGCCAAGCCCGACAAGGGCCGAAAGGGCTGCCGTCCTGATCGTGTTGAACATCGTCTTCTCTCCTTATTGTGGGCTGTCGCCCGTAGAACCGATGATTGGAAAATGCCTTTTTGCATCTGAACCTTCCGCGAACCGGCCATTCATGTCCGGTTCATATAAGCGCGAACCCGCCAGGGTTCGTCGCTCGTGCCAAAACCGCGAACCCCTTAGGCGCGAACCCGCCAGGGTTCGTCGCTCGTAAGTGCGTAAAAGCGAGGCCCCTCAGGTTTCTAAACGCGAACCCGCAGGTTTCGTCGTTCCTCGTCAAAAGCGCCTCGTCAGCGTTCGTCATCTAGAGGCGAACCCGTCAGGGTTCGTCGTCCAGACGCGAACTGCTAAGGTTCGTCGTCCAATATATAATCAAAATAATCGTCCGGGTCGGCCAGATCGGTTTCCTTGGCCTTCACCCGGCCCCGGATCGAGATGCCGGCCTCGTGCACGGTCTCAGCGCTTCCCGAAACAAGTCTGTGCCACCAGTAGAGATCATGGCCCTCGGCAATAAGCCGGTAGGCACAGGTTTTTGGCAGCCAGGTGATGGTGCGCACATTCTGTGGCGTCAGGCCGACGCAATCGGGCACCCGCGCCAGGCGGTTTGCATAGTCGGAGCAGCGGCAGTTCTCGGCGTCGAACAGCCTGCAGCCCACGCTTGTCCAGAAGATCTCGCCCGTATCCTCATCCTCGAGCTTGGACAGGCAGCATTTGCCGCAGCCGTCGCAAAGCGATTCCCATTCGGCCGGGGTCATCGCCTCAAGCGTCTTGGTTTTCCAGAATGGCGCGGTCATTTGGCTGGATTTGGCCCTCCGCGGTCTTCCGGTCAAGCGCTGTGTGGCGGCGACCCAGTATCAACATTAGAAAAACACGAAATTGCCTTCAAAAGGCCGGCCAGGCATCCTTGGTTGGCGCCAATGCCTGACGGAACCAATTATGGTTGATGAAAGTTTGGGCAGGGATGGGACCCCATTAGGAGAAATCGATATGAAACGCCAACCACGGATTCTGGCGGGCACGGCAATCGGCCTGCTTATGGCATCCGCGCCGTTGGGCGCGTACCCGCTTCAGGGGGGTGTCGCTTCCGGCGGCCTGCACGGAGCGCCGCTCGTGCTGGCTCAGGCCGCCTGCGCCGAAGGCCAGTCGGCCGAAGAATGCGCGCGAGGCGGAGCCGAACAGCCGCGTAGAAAGAAGCGCGAGCAGCAGCAGCAAAGCGAATCGGCGCCGGCCGAACAGGCCGCGCCCGCCGAATCCGAGCAACAGCCGCGCAAGAAGCGGCACGAGCAGCAGCAGACGGAGGGCGCCCAGTCCGGGGAAGCTGCACCGGCCGAGCAGCAGTTCAAGCCACGCAAGAAGCGCGACCAACAGCAGCAGATCGAGGCGGCACCCGCCGACCAGGGCGGCCAGCCTGCGGCCGACGAGCAGCAATTCAAGCCGCGCAAGAAGCGTGACCAGCAGCAGCAGATCGAGGCTGCACCCGCCGACCAGGGCGGCCAGCCCGCGGCCGAGGAGCAGCAGCCGCGCAAGAAGAAGCGCAACCAGCAGCAGATCGAAGCGGCGCCAGCCGACCAGCAGCCCGCGGAACAGGTCGCGCCTGCCGCCGACGACCAGCAGCAAGGCAACCAGGGCCGCAAGAAGCGCAAGCACGATCAGCAGCAGACTGAGGGTGCGCCCGCCGGCCAAGCCGGCGAGCAGGTTGCCCCGACCGAACAGACTGCTCCCGCCAACGACAACCAGCAAGGCGGCAATCAGCTCAGGAAGAAGCTTAAGCAGAACCAGCAGGGTGAGACCGCCCCGACCGAGCAGACGCAGACCAACGAGCCGGCCAAGAAGCGGGCGCCGGCCGGTGAGCCCGTGCCGCAGGCCAAGCCGCTGCAGAATGGCGAGCAGCCAGCCCAGGGCGAACAGGCCCAGGACAACAAGAAGCGTGGCAAGAAGCCGAACGCGGAACAGCCCGCGACAGGTGAACAACCCGCGACCGGCGAACAGCCACAGACCGGAGAGCAGACAAAGACCGGCCGCAAGCCCCTCACCGGCGAGCAGCAACCCGCAACCGGCGAGCAGCCGGCCAATGGCAATCAGCCGGCGAACAACAACCAGCCTGCCAATGGCAACGCCGCGCAGGGCGAAACCGCCAATCCGAACGAGGCGCCCGTCCTGGACAGCCAGAAAGATGCCATACGCAAGCACCGGGGCCGCAACGACAACGGCCAGAACGGCGGGGCCCAGACCGGTGGCGCTCAAATCGAAAATGGCCAGGCCGGCAACGGCCAGAACGCCAATCAGGCCGGACAGCAGCAAGGTGGCGAGCAGGCGCAGAGGCCGGCTCCGGTCGATCAGGGGCCGCCGCCCACCGACGACAAGTCGGCGCAGCAGGCGATCAAGCCCGAAAAGATCGTCCCAGTGGACCAGGAGAAAGGCAAGCGGATCGAGCTTACGCCCGAGCAGGTTGTCCGAGAGCGCCGCCGGCCGCAGGGTGCCGACGTGGTGAAGCAGTTCGGCGACCGGGTGATCCTTCAGTTCAACAACCAAACATTCGTGGAAAGCAACGAAGCTCCTCGCATCACCCGCGGCGCCAGGGATGTTTACTACGAGGATCTTTCGGGCGGCCGCACCCGCGAAATCGTGGAGCGCGACAACGGCGTCAGGATCATCACCATCCGCAACCGTAATGGCGACGTCATCCGGCGATCGCGCGTTACATCGGATGGCCGCGAATACGTGCTGAGCTATGTCGACGAGCGCTACTATAACGATGTCGACGAGTGGCGCGATCCCGGCGACGACCTGCCACCGATGCGGCTCGACATCCCGCGCCGGGACTACATCCTGGATTCGGAGGAAGTCGAGGATCCGGACGAATATTATACCTTCCTCGAGCAGCCACCTGTGGAAAGGGTGCAGCGTCTCTACTCGATTGACGAGGTCAAGCGCTCGGCCCGCGTGCGCGACATCGCCCGGCGTATCGACCTCGACACGCTGAACTTCGATTTCGGCTCGGCGACGCTCTCCGACACCGAAGTGCAAAAGCTCGAAGGCGTCGCCACCGCCATGGAAAAGCTTCTGAAGAAGAACCCGGCCGAGACCTTCCTGATCGAAGGCCACACCGACGCCGTCGGCACGCCGGACGCGAACCTCGCTCTGTCGGACCGCCGCGCCGAGGCGGTGGCCGAGGCGCTCACCAACGCCTTTGGCATCCCGGCCGAGAACCTCACCACGCAGGGCTATGGCGAGGAGTATCTCAAGGTGAACACGCCCGGTCCGAACCGCGAGAACCGGCGTGTCGCCATCCGCCGCATCACCTCGCTGGTGGCGCCGGTGGCGAGCAACAGCGAGCAACAATGAGCGTTTGATTTCAAGATCCTGCCCGGATCTGCAGAATCAGCGCGCAAGACGGGCCCGTCCGCTTCGGACGGGCCTTTTTTCCTTACCGGCTCAAAAAGAATTGTCCTGCCTGGCCCGGCCTGCTCATTGAATCGCCGCATTGCGGCACCCAGATTCCAGATAGGGCGTTCCCTGCCCTGTCCCGACTCCAGCGGGACACGTTGAGCCCCGCCGGGCCCCCTCCCCGGCGGGGTTTTTTGCCTTGAAAACCTGTGTCACCTGGCCGAAATACGTCCAGAGCAATTCCAGGAACAGTGTGAGCGGTTAGGCTCGGCGCCTTCGCCGTAGCCTTCCGTCCGGACTTGCGTCAAAACAAAAGATAGAGCGGTTCGCCGTTTCCGTGAACGGTGAAACGCTCTATCGCAATTGACCGGAGCCTTCATGAAGCGTCTCGAACTCGCCATCGAATCCGTTATCCTGGCCTCGCGCTGGCTGCTGGTCGCCTTCTATCTCGGGCTCGGCGTGGCGCTGGCGATCTACGCGCTGTCCTTCGGCAAGAAGCTCTATGAGTTCGTCATGAGCGCCTTCACGCTCGGCGACACCGACACGATCCTGAAGATGCTCGGTCTGATCGACGCGGCGCTTGTCGCCTCGCTGGTGGTGATGGTGATCATCTCGGGCTACGAGAATTTCGTCAGCCGCTTCGACGAGCAGGACGGCGAGGTCCATTGGCTGGGCACAATCGATGTCGGCTCGCTGAAGGTCAAGGTCGCCTCGACCATCGTTGCCATCTCCTCCATCCACCTTTTGCAGGTGTTCCTGAATTCGGTGTCCTACACGACCGACCAGCTGATGTGGCTGACCATCATCCACCTCGCCTTCGTCGTCTCGGCGCTGATGCTGGCCTATATCGACCGCGTCATGGCGCTCGCCAAGGGCAAGAAGGCCGAGATGGATTGAGGCGGACCCGGTCCGTCAGTAGATCCTTTTTACCTCCGTCTGCGAGTTCGCGAACACCTCGTCGGGAACGAAGAAGTCGCCCGCCAGCTGATCGGCCGCGCCCGGCGCATAGATCGAGAAGTCCGTCACGCCTTCGGCGCGCAGCACCTCTTCGTCGATGTAGAAATTGCCAGTCGCCTCGCGCGACGGGCGCATGAAGATCGCATGCGCGGCGTCGGCCATGATGTCGGGTGAGCGGCTCATCGCGGCCACTGTTGCACCGCCCAGAAGATTGCGCACGGCCGCGGTATCGATGGTGGAGATCGGCCATAGCGAATTGACCGCGATACCGTCCTTGGCGAATTCGGCGCTCATGCCCAGCGTGCACATCGACATGCCGAACTTGGCCATTGTGTAGGCGACATGGTTCTTGAACCACTTGGCCTTCATGTCGAGCGGGGGCGCCAGATTCAGGATGTGAGGATTGTTTGCCAACTTAAGGTGGGGAATGCACATTTTGGAGACGAGGAAGGTGCCGCGCGTGTTGATCTGGTGCATCAGATCGTAGCGCTTCATGTCCGTCTCCAGCGTGCCGGTGAGCTGGATGGCGCTGGCATTGTTGACGCAGATGTCGATGCCGCCGAACCGCTCGACGGTTCTTGCCACCGCATCGGCGACCTGGACCTCGTCGCGAATGTCGCAAAGCACCGGCAGCGCCTTGCCGCCGGCCTGCTCGATCTCTTCCGCCGCGCTGTAGATGGTGCCCGGCAGCTTCGGATGCGGCTCGGCGGTCTTGGCCGCGATCGTCACATTGGCGCCGTCGCGCGCCGCGCGCAACGCGATCGCCAACCCGATGCCGCGCGATCCGCCCGAGATGAACAGCGTCTTTCCGTGGAGCGACATTTTTTGCATCCCTCTTCAATTGGGAAGGCAACTTGCGCGGGCGACACACTTGGCGCAAGAGCCGAAGGGGACGGGCCGAGATTACGCAACGTCGTGCGGACAGGGTCAGACCAATACCAGCCCCTGCCGCATCGCGATCGCAATCGCGTCGGTGCGGTTGGCGGCGCCGAGCTTGATCAGGATGGCGGCCACATGGAACTTCGCCGTGTGCACGGAAATGTTGAGCCGCCGGGCGATGACCTTGTTCGGCGCGCCTTCGGCCAGCAGAGCCAGCACCTCAGCCTCGCGGGGCGACAAAGCCGGGCGAGGCTGGTTGTCGTCAGGCGTCTCTTCCTCGGCAGGCTCGTCATCGTGGAAATCGCCATGCGCCTCCGACGGCGCCGCCCTGCCGACGCGGTAGCCTGAGGCCGCCAACCGCGCTGCGGCGGCGATCAGCAGGCCATCTGCGGAGGCAGGCAGCACGGCCAGCACATTGTCTGCCACCTGCTCGCTGCCCGCACGCCGCGAAAGCAGGACGATTGGGGTGGCCGAACTGACGACCCAGCCTTCCAGGCCGGCCTCATCGGCGATGGCGACATCCGCCATTTGGCCGACGCCGCTTCCAGCCAAGGCCGGCGCCAGATCGTCGCTCGCGGCCAGCGCATCGGCAAGTTGCTCGGCGCGCTGGGCATCGGCGAGCGCGACCAGCACCGTCAGCCGGTGAATTGCCGGCTCCGGTCTCGCGACTGCTTGTGCTGCGCTGTTTGCCATAGACCCTCTCAGCTCAGCGGCTTCTCGCCGATGGTGATCGAGACATCGCGCTCAGCGCCGCCGCTTGAAACACCGAGCGTAACGGTGGTGCCGGCGCTGTCCGGCCCGAGCTTGCGGATAAGCTCGCGCGGACCATGCACCGCCTCGCCGTTCCAGGCGACGATGATGTCGCCGACATGCAGGCCGGCGGCCTTGGCCGGGCCGTTATCGTCGAGGCTCATCACCATGGCGCCTTTCGTGTCGCCATTGCGGATCGGATGCAATCCGGCGCCGAGATAGCCGCGCGCGACATGACCCTTCTCGCGCAACGTCGCGACCGCGCGCTCGATCGTCTCGTAGGGCATCACCAGCGCCCGCCGGCGCGGCCCGAACAAGAGCATGCCGATCACGCCGCCCTTGGCGTCGAGCACCGGCCCGCCCTCGAAGCGCCCGCCGGTGTTGATGGCAAGGTTGATACGCCGGTCGATCGTGCCGCCGCGCATCGAGCGCCACGCCGGCCCGACCTCGCCGACTGTGCCGAGCACCGCAAGCGCGGCGCCGTCGCTGTTGCCGACCGCAATCGCGATATGGCCGGGCCGCACGGCGCCGGCCTGAGCCAGTTGCGGCAACCCGGCAGCGCCGGAAGCAGGCTTCAACAGGGCAACGCCCGTCGAAGGATCGCGTCCGACGAGCTCGGCCTTGACGGTTTCGCCGGAAGCCAGCGTCAATTCGATCTCCTCGCCGGCTTCGACCGCTTCCTCGGCGGTGACAAAATAGCCGTCGCGCCAATGGAAGGCGCTCGCGGTGCGGTGATGGTGCGTGACGAAACTCGCCAGCGCGGGGGCGGCGGTGGCCGCGACATCGGCGATCGCGTCGGAAAAGGCACTGAGGTTGAAGTCGCTCATAAGACTGTCTCCTGGGTTCGGTGACCCAGATATCGCTCGGTAACACCGCCGCGGGTACTCGCCTGACGGCTAGTCGCCGGCCGGACTGGCCATCTGGTCAGGTCGCGGCAATTGCGGCTGCTCCGCACATATAGTCATCATTCTACGAGGGAACACGCCGATGGCTTTCGCAGCCGAAATACTTCCATCCGACGACAGTCTGCTCGATGCTTATTCGGCATCCGTTGCCGACGCCGTCGACCGGATCGGCCCAGCCGTCTGCCGCATCGAACGCATCGGCGCCGGCGGCCACGGCTCCGGCTTCGTCATCGCGCAGGACGGGCTGGTCGTCACCAATTTCCATGTCGTCGGCGACGCGCGCGCCGTGCGCGTCACCATGCCGGACGGTGCCTCGCGCGAAGGCCATGTGCTTGGCCGCGACCCCGACACCGACATAGCGCTCGTGCGCGCCGACGGCAGTTTCGCCGACGTCGCGCCGCTCGGCGATTCCAAGCGCCTGCGCCGCGGCCAGATCGCGATCGCGATCGGCAATCCGCTCGGTTTCGAATGGACCGTCACCGCCGGCGTCGTCTCGGCGCTCGGCCGCTCGATGCGCGCCTCGACCGGCCGGCTGATCGACGACGTCATCCAGACCGATGCCGCGCTCAATCCCGGCAATTCGGGCGGACCGCTGGTATCGTCGGCGGGCGAGGTGATCGGCGTCAACACCGCCATGATCCACGGCGCGCAGGGCATCGCCTTCGCGGTCGCCTCCAATACCGCCAATTTCGTCATCTCGGAAATCATCCGCTTCGGCCGCGTGCGTCGCGCCTTCATCGGCATTTCCGCCGACACGACCAACCTGCCGCGCCGTGCGGCACTTCTGTCGCAGGTGACCACGAACACGGCGGTGCGCCTGCGCAGCGTCGAGAAGAACGGTCCCGCCGCCAAGGCCGGCCTGAAGGAAGGCGACATCATCGCCGCTATCGACGGACGGCCGGTCACCGGCGTCGACGACCTCGTGCGCATGCTCGACGCCGAGCGCATCGGCCGCGAGACGCTCTGCACGGTCGTGCGTCGCACCGGCGTCAGCCAGGTGACGGTGACGCCGGTGGCGCGGACGAGCTGAGATTGCCGCGCCGGTCTAACTCCCGGCTGCGCCCTCCGCATATTGCGCCAGGAACTCCTCGCTTGGCGGGATCGGCTTGATGACGTCGATCAGCACGCCGTTGGGATCCCTGGTGATGAAATGGCGCTGGCCGAAGGGCTCGTCGCGCAAGCTGCGCAGGATCGGCAGGCCAGCGGCGACAATCCGCGCATAGACCGCGTCGGGATCGCGGACCTCGAAATTGATCAGCAGGCCCGACGTTCGCCCCCGCCCCTCTTGCGGGATCGTCTCATGGTCGCCCTGGACGATGCCAAGGTTGACGCGCCTGTCCTCACTGGAGCGCAGATGCACATACCAGTCGCTCGCAAACAGCGGCTCGAAGCGGAAATGCTCGACATAAAAATCCGCAGTGCCTGCGACATCATCCGTCATCAGCACCGGATAATAGCTTGTCGTCCTCATCTTTCCTTCTCCTCTCATCCAACATACAGTCTGTATGTAAATGCAAATAACATACAGGCTGCATGTATGCAACAAGAGTCCGGACGCCGCTCCAATCGCGACCGCACCGAGGCGACGCGCGCCGATCTGATCCGCGCGGCGCGAAAGCTGTTTACGGAAAAGTCCTATGCCGAGACCGGCACGCCGGAGATCGTCGCCGAGGCCGGCGTGACGCGCGGCGCGCTCTACCATCACTTCGCCGACAAGCAGGCGCTGTTCGCGGCGGTGGTCGAGCAGGAAGCAGCAGCCGTTGCGGCCGAGATCGACCAAGCCTCCCCGCCGTCGCTATCCGCGCGCGACGCGCTGATCGCAGGCTCGGACGCCTATCTCGAGGCAATGCAGGCGCCCGGCCGCACGCGGCTTCTGCTGCTCGACGGGCCGGCCGTGCTCGGGCGCGCGGCCATGGACGAGATCGACAACCGCCACGGCAACCGCTCGCTGCGCGAAGGCCTGGTCGCGGCGATGCGCGCGCAAGCAATGACCAGATTGCCGGTCGAGGCGTTGACCGTCCTGCTGGCGGCCGCCTTCGATCGAGCCGCATTAGCCATCGAGGCCGGCGCGTCCAGCGAGGATTACCGCGCGGTGCTGATCGCGCTCATGGACGGCTTGTCTCCGGCTCCTCCTCCGTCCAAACGCCCGGCTCCGCCTCGGTGAAGCAGCCGAGTTGCCGCTTGAACTCGTCGATCAGCCAGGATGCCGCCGGCTTGGGGCTGCGGTCGTTGCGGTGCATGGCGTACATCGGCGAACGGACTTCGCGGTAAGGCTCGAGATCGAGTTCGACCAGCCGTCCGCTGGCTAGGTCGTCGGCGATCAGCCAGCGCGGCAGGCCGCCCCAGCCAAGTCCCTCGCGCATCAGCGCGTGCTTGGTGCGCAGGTCCGTAAGCCGCCAAGTGCGATAGGCAAACACGCCATAGTCGCGGCCGCGCGTCCGCTCCGACTGGTCGGTGACGACAAGCTGGATGTGCTCGCGCAGATCCTCGATCCCGACCGGCTTCGGCAGTTTCGCCAGCGGATGATCGGGTGCGGCAGCCGGCACCAGCGAGATGAAGCCGACGCGCAGCAGATTGACATCGGCATCGCCTTGCAGGCCGCCGAAGCCGAGATCCGCCTGGCCGTTGACGACCTGGTCGACAATGAGGCCGAGCGAGCCGATATAAAGCCGCAGCATGACCGCCGGGAATTGCGCCTCGAAGGCTTTGAGCACGCGCACCAGCGCCGGTGAGGGCAGCGCCACGTCGACCGATATCACCACTTCCGCTTCCAGCCCTTGCCGGTAGCCGTCGGCACGCGAACGGATGCGCTGCAGCACGCCGATCATGCGCCGCGCATCTTCCAGCATCGCCTTGCCGACGTCGGTCAGTTGCGGCTCGCGCACGCCTTCGCGTTCGAACAATTTCAGTCCGAGCTGCGCTTCGAGATTGGCGATGCCGTAGCTTACCACCGACTGCGCCCGGTTGAGCTTGCGGCCCGCGGCAGAGAAGCTGCCGGTGTCGGCCACCGCCACTAGAATTTGGAGCTGATCCAATGTCGGGTTCGGCTGCATGCTTCCCATCCATTTTGTTGATGGATTGTATGCATATTATACCCATTATCCTGATGGGACAGCAATCCCATATTTGGGCGGAAAGTTCAATCCAACCCCAAGGGGACACCGCCATGTCTATTCTTCTCGTCACCTCCAGCCCGCGCGGCGACGCTTCGCACTCGACCCGCGTCGCCACCGATCTTGCCCGGAAGCTTGCTGCCGCCGATCCGGCCAACACGCTTGTCGTGCGCGATCTGGTCGCCAATCCGCTGCCGCATATCGATCCCGACTACGCCACCGGCATCTACACGCCGGCCGAAGCACGCACGCCGCGCCAGGCCGAGGTCGTCGGCGTCTCCGACGCCGTGCTCGACGAGCTTTTCGCTGCCGACACCGTGATCCTCGCGACAGGCTTCATCAACTTCAACATCTCCTCGACGTTGAAGTCCTGGGTCGACCACGTCGCCCGCTCCGGCAAGACCTTTGCCTATGTCGAAGGCAGCCCGAAGGGCCTCGTCAACGGCAAGAAGGTCTATATCGTGCTCGCTTCCGGCGGCATCTACTCCGAAGGCGCCGCAGTGCAGATGGACCATGCGGTTCCCTATCTGCGCAGCGTGCTCGGCTTCCTCGGCATGACTGATGTCGAAATCATCCGCGTCGAGGGTGTCGGTATGGGCGCCGACGCAGTCACCGCCGCGCTCGCCAAGGCCACCGCCAAGGTCGACGCGATCGCCGCCGCCACGGCTGACCAGGTCGCCGCCGCGGCCTGACCGCCGATGCCGGAAATGAAAAGAGGCAGGCGCCCGCCAGCGCCCGCCTCTTTTTTGCATTTTCGCCCCCTACGGCGGCGGCAGCACCACGGCTGGATGGCGGTCCTCGCGCAGGACCAGCCTCACGGCGCCGAGCGCGATCCGATATCCTGCTCTGCCGACAGCGATCCGCCCGCCGCCAGCGCAAACAACTGGAACGACTTTTTCTTCCCCCTGGTCCTGACCACCTCCGACAATTTGAAGACACTGCCGCAGGGGTTGACCGTGTTCGTCGGCGAATTCACCACCGACTGGGGGTGCTGTTCACCGGGCTGACACTGGCGGCACCGCCGATTAGCTTGCTCGACATCGTGCTGTCGAAGCAGTTCATTTCCGGCATCAAAGCAAGGCGCGGTTAAATAGGCGCAGTCCAACAACGAAGTCAGGGCACCAAAAGTGGCGAACCAGAACAAGATCATCATCACCTGCGCGGTCACAGGCTCGATCCATACGCCGTCAATGTCGCCGCATCTGCCGGTGACGGCGCAAGAGATCGCGACCGCGGCCATCGAGGCGGCCGAGGCAGGCGCGGCGATCGTCCACCTCCACGCCCGTAACCCGGTCGACGGCCGCCCAGACCAGTCGACCGAGGCCTTCGCCCCGTTCCTGCAGGTCATCAAGCAGCGCTCCAACTGCGTGGTCAACATCACCACCGGGGGTGCGGCGACGATGAGCGTGGAGGAGCGCGTCAGGCCGGCCAAGATGTTCGCACCCGAAGTCGCGTCGCTCAACATGGGCTCGATGAATTTCGCGCTGTTCCCGATGCTGGAGCGCTTCAAGACCTTCGAGCATGACTGGGAGCGGCCCTATCTGGAATCCTCGCGCGACCGCATCTTCCGCAACACCTTTGGCGACATCGAGCACATCTTGCGCACCTGCGCCGACAACGGCACGCGCTTCGAGATCGAATGCTACGACATCGGCCATCTCTACACGCTGGCGCATTTCGTCGAGCGCGGCCTGGTCAAGGCGCCGTTCTTCGTCCAGAGCGTGTTCGGCATCCTGGGCGGCATCGGCACCCACCCGGAAGACGTCGCCCATATGAAGCGCACCGCCGACCGCCTGTTCGGCAACGACTATCACTGGTCGGTGCTGGGCGCCGGCCGCCACCAACTGCCGATCGCCACGCAGGCGATTGCGCTCGGCGGCAATGTACGTGTCGGTCTGGAAGACTCGCTATGGATCGGCAAGGGCAAGCTCGCCCGCTCCAGCGCCGAGCAGGTCACCAAGGTGCGCCAGATCATCGAAGGCCTCGGCGCCTCGATCGCCACACCCGACGAAGCGCGGCAGATCCTCCAGCTCAAGGGCGGCGACAAGGTCGCGTTCTGAGCGCTAATCCAAATTCCATAGTTTCGCCGCCTAGCTTTGTTTGGAAATACTGCCGCTCACAGGTACCAACCGGTTTCTTTGCACTTCCCGGAAGAAAGTGGAAATAACTTGGTGGCACCATTGGTTATTCCATAGGGCTGCGTTATCGCTCGCCAATGTTCCTTTCAATCGCCACCACCCATCATCCGGCTACCGATCTCGGCTTCCTGCTGCACAAGCACCCCGAGCGTCTGCATGAGACCGACCTCTCTTTCGGCAAGGCATGGCTGTTTTATTCCGAGGCCAGCGAGGCGCGCTGCGAGGCCGCACTTCTGCTCGACGTCGACCCCGTTGGATTGGTGAGGGGCAAGGGTCGGGCGGGCGGATTGCTGGATCAATATGTGAACGACAGGCCTTACGCGGCGTCTTCCTTTCTGTCCGTGGCGCTCAACAAGATGTTCCGGACGGCAATGAGCGGCATCTCCAAGGAACGCCCGCAACTCGCCGAAAGCGACCTGCCGCTGGAAGCTGTCGTAGCGCCCTTGCCGATGCGCGGCGGCGAGGCGATAGTGCGGCAGCTGTTCGAACCGCTGGGCTGGACCGTCGAGCTGACCCCAATCGAAGCCATCGGTGCCAGTTCGGGAGGGCTCCGTTACGGCAACCTGAAATTGTCCGGCCTCGGCCGGCTGAGCAATCTGCTCAACCACCTCTACGTCCTAATCCCAGTGATGGACGACGCCAAACATTACTGGGTTGGCGACGACGAGGTCGACAAGCTGCTGTCCAAGGGCGCGGGATGGCTGGAGCACCACCCCGCCAAGGAGCTGATTGCGCGCCGCTATTTGCGCAACCGATCGGTTTTGGCCCGCGCGGCCCTGGCGCGACTGGTGCCTGAAACCGCGGCTCCGGAGACGCCAGTCGAAACCTGCAGCTCGCCCGAGGAAACGCTCGAGGCGCCCGTCCGGCTGCACGACCGGCGCCTGGATGCGGTCGTCGAAGCCATCCGCGCGAGTGGCGGGAAAGTTGTCGCGGATCTGGGCTGCGGTGAAGGTAAGCTGCTCGACCGACTGATGCGCGAGCGATGGGTCCAAAAACTGTTCGGCTTGGACCCCGCGGTCCGCGAGCTCGAATGGGCGGCAAGGCGGCTGAGACTGAATGAAGCGGGCGGCCCGCCGGAAGGGCGCGTCACGCTGCTGCATGGTTCGTTGACTTACCGGGACAGTCGTTGGGCCGAAGCAGACGTCGCTGTCTTGGTCGAGGTCGTCGAACATCTCGACCAAGACAGGCTGCCTTTAGTCGAGCGGATTGTCTTTGGCGAAACCGCTCCAAAGACCGTTATCGTGACCACGCCCAATGCGGATTACAACGCGCTTTTCAGCAGTCTGCCCTCGGGCACTTTCCGTCATCCGGATCATCGCTTCGAGTGGAGCCGCACCGAGTTCAAAACCTGGACAGCTAGAATAGGCGAAACATACGGCTACGCCGCTGAAATCAGTGGCATAGGGGTTGAGGATGCCAAGCTGGGCGCGCCTACACAGATGGCGGTGTTCACGCGATGAGAGAAGTCGACAACACCAATCTGGAAATTCCGGATTTCGCACTGGTCGTGCTGATCGGCTCGACCGGGTCCGGTAAGTCGACTTTCGCCGCCAGGCATTTCCTGCCGACCGAGATCATCTCGTCTGACCGATGCCGTGGACTCGTCTCCGATGACGAAACCAATCAGGATGTTTCGGCCGACGCCTTCGAGCTGATGCGCGACATCATCGGCAAACGACTAAAGCATCGCAAGCTGGCTGTGGTGGACGCTACCAATGTGAGGCCCGCGGATCGCAAGGCATGGATCGAACTGGCCCGCAAATGGCACGCCTTGCCGGTCGCCATCGTCCTCGACCCCGGTGTCGACATCTGCGTTGCGCGCAACGCGGCGCGCCCGGATCGCCCTTTCGGTGCGGGCGTCCCCCAACGCATGACCAGCGAAATCCGCAAGGGCCTTGGCGGCCTGCAGCGGGAGGGCTTTCGCCAGGTCTGGAAGCTCACCAGCGAAGCCAGCATCGAGGCCGCCAAAATCTCGCGCCAGCCGCTTTGGACTGACAAGCGTCACGATACCGGCCCCTTCGACATCATCGGCGACGTTCATGGTTGTGCCGATGAGTTGCAAGCCTTGCTTGGTCAACTCGGGTATGAGGTCGTCTGGTCGCAGGATCGCGGCGAGCGAACCGTGGCCGTCACTCCCCCAAATGGCCGCAAGCTTGTCTTTGTTGGCGATCTCGTCGACCGCGGTCCCAACACGCCCGATGTGCTGCGCATCGCCATGAGCATGGTGGCGGCCGGAACCGCTTACTGCGTTCAAGGCAATCACGAACGCAAGCTCAGCCGCTGGCTGGAGGGCCGCAAGGTCACGATCGCCCACGGCCTTCAACAGACCATCGACCAATTGGACACGCAGGATCGCGGGCTGCGCGAAGCGCTGCCGGCCTTTCTCGACGACCTGCGCAGCCATGTCTGGCTGGACGGCGGACGCCTGGCCGTTGCCCATGCCGGGCTCAAGGAAGAGATGATCGGGCGGGGCTCGGGCGCCGTGCGCGAATTCGCACTCTATGGGGAGACGACCGGCGAGATCGACGAATCCGGCCTGCCGGTGCGCGCCGACTGGGCCACGGCTTATCGGGGCAAGACTGCCGTTGTCTACGGTCACACGCCGATGCGGTCGGCTCAATGGGTGAACAACACCCTGTGCATCGATACAGGCTGTGTGTTCGGCGGCAAGTTGACGGCCCTGCGCTGGCCGGAACGCGAGCTGGTTGAGGTGCCGGCAATCCGAACATGGTCGGAGCCCATACGCCCGCTTGGCGCATCAAACATGGAAAAATCGGCACAGGCCGATGCCGATGGCGTGCTCGATATCGAAGATGTTTCCGGCCGCCGCTGGATCGAGACCGAGCTGAAAGGCCGGATCGTCGTGGCCGAGGAAAATGCGGCAGCCGCCCTGGAGGCCATGAGCCGTTTCGCCATAGCGCCCCAGTGGCTTGTGTACCTACCGCCGACGATGTCTCCGTCCGAGACAAGCGATCACGCCGGCTGGCTTGAACGCCCGGAAGAAGCTTTTGCCTATTTTCGCGAGCGCGGCGTAGCCGAGGTGGTGTGCGAGGAAAAGCACATGGGTTCGCGGGCTATTGTCGCGCTGTGCCGGACCGTGCAGGCGGCGCACAGCCGCTTTGGCATTCCGGGCGGCGAGACCGGCGCGATATGGACCCGGACAGGGCGTTCCTTCTTCGGCGACGACACCATGACGGAGGGGCTGCTCGCCCGGCTTCGCGCAAGCGTCGATGCCGCTGACCTCTGGGAGGAATTGAAAACCGACTGGCTGCTGCTCGACGTCGAAATCATGCCTTGGTCGGCCAAGGCAAGCAGCCTCATCGAAAGTCAGTACGAACCGGTGGCGGCGTCGTCCGCAGTCGGCCTGCGGCTCGGTCGCGATGCCTTGGAGAGAGCGAAGGCGCGAGGCGTCGACGTAGTGGATCTGAACGCACGGTTCGCCGATCGGGCCGTGCGCGCCGGTAAATACGCCAGCGCCTGGTCGCCCTACGTCTGGCCGGTTTCGAGTGTCAATGATCTCAGGGTTGCGCCTTTCCATCTGCTGGCCAGCGAGGGCCGCATCTGGTTCGACCATGATCACATCTGGCATATGTCGCTGGCCGATCGCCTCGCCACGGAAGGCGTCGTCGTGCACACCAGATGGCGCAGCGTCGACCTGGCCGATGCCGCCGCCTGCACGGAGGCTGTCGCCTGGTGGGAGATGCTGATCGCTTCAGGCGGCGAAGGCATGGTGGTCAAGCCGCGTGACTTCGTCAGCCGCAGCAAGAAGGGCCTAATCCAGCCAGCGCTCAAGGTGCGCGGCCGAGAATATCTGCGCATGATCTACGGCCCCGAATATGACGCCCCAGATAACCTTGTCCGGCTGCGGGAACGGCATCTGGGCGGCAAACGGAACCTGGCGCTCAGCGAGTTCGCGCTCGGTCACGAGGCGTTGAAGCGGTTTGTCGCGAGACAGCCGCTACGGCGAGTCCACGAATGTGTCTTCGCTATACTGGCTCTGGAGAGCGAGCCGATCGATCCGCGGCTCTAATTAGCCGAACATCCGCTCGCCCTGCTCGTCGACGAGCTGGATGCCCTTCTTGATCGAGATGTCGACGGCGTCGTCCAGCCCGGCGAAACGGTCGGCGCGGATGAAGCGGTGCTCTTTCATCACACCGTCCACTTCCTTTGAGACGACGCCGCAGGTCTGGTATTGGCCCTCGGCCTTGTAGGGCGTGGCGCTGATCAGAAATCCCTTGTGCTCGACCTGCTTTGCCGGCTTGGCGGTGCCGGCCTCCGTTGCCTCACCGTCGCCGCCAAAAAGCTTCTTCAGAAAAGACATTTTTCAAAACTCCCATCCACGCGGGCACGTGATTACGGCGCCGCCTGTTCATTCAGGCTTCGTCTCAGCATGCGCGAATGCGCCGCCGTGTTCCAGCCCCTTGACGAAAACGCCGACCAGAAGCTCGATCTGACGCCAGATCTCCTCGGCCTGCCTGCTGTCCGAATTCGCCACATAGCCGCTGGTCACGATGCCGTGCACGCTTGACCACAAGGTCCGCGCTGCAAGCGCGCGGCGGTCGTCGTCGAGGCCGAAATCGCCGGCCTTGAGCACGCCGGCGACGATGTCGAAGAGCGCGTCGAGCAGCGCATCATAGGCATCGGGGCCCGGCCGCGTCGCGCGGCGGCGGTTGAAGGCAAGCACCGCCGGCCAGCTGCCGGGATGCGCCTCGACGAAACGCACATAGGCCGCCGCCATCGCCAGGATACGGTGCCGGACATCGGTTACCCCTTGCCTTTCGAGATCGGCCATCGCCGCGATGCCTGTCGCGCCGAGCCGGTCGAGCAGCCGCATGTTGACGGCGCGGTGCACCTCGTCGAGATCGGCAAAGAGGTTATAGACGGATCCGACCGAGATGCCGGCCTGCTCGGCAATGGTGCGCGCTTTCAGGTTGTCGGCGCCGCCCTCGTTGAGCAGCGCCTCGGCAATGGCGAGCACCTTCTCACTCATCTCTTCCTTGTCCAGCGCCATGCTTCTTTCTTGTCCTTATGTCCGAAGTCGGCAAGCCCGGCCGGGATTCATTCCGTTGCTTGCATTTACCATGTCCGGCGCTTCATGAACAGCGTTCAAAATAGCTCTTGAACGATGTTCATTTCCTGCTATGTTGAGCTTGTGAACAACGTTCACGCAAACAGGGAGAACACCATGCTTAGCCTGATCAAGACATTGCTGGACGGCGCCAGCGCACGGGCCGAGGACAATCTGAAGGATCGTTTTGCGATCGACCTTCTGGCCCAGCGCATCCGAGACGCGGAGGCGGGCCTTGCCGCCGCCAAGCAGACGCTCGCCTCGCTGATCGTGCGCCAGCGCGCAGAGCAGACCAGCCTCGACCAGCTCGACCGCCGCATCGCCGATCTGGAAACCCGCACGCTCAGCGCGCTTTCCGCCAACAACCAGGCGCTTGCCGAAGGCGGCGCCTCCGCAATCGCCGAACTCGAGAACGAGCGCGAGGTCCGCCGCGCCACGGTCAAGAGCCTGGGCGAGAAGACCTTGCGGATGCGTCTGTCCGTGGAACAGGCGCATCGCCGCATCATCGATCTCAACCAAGGCATGATCTCAGCCCGGGCGATCGATGCCGAACGCAAGGCGCAGTCGCGCCTCAACCGCTCGATCGGCCGTACCGCAAGCATTAACGAAGCGGAGGAATTGCTGGCCCGCATCAAGGACAGCTCCGACCCGTTCGAGGAGGCCGGCATCCTCGACGAGATCGACGGCGAGTTGCGCCACGAGGCGATCCGCGAACGTCTCGCCGAAGCAGGCCATGGACCGGCCACCAAGGTGCGTGCTCAGGATGTTCTGGCGCGCCTCAAATCCCTGAACTGAGCCCGCAATTTCCCGTGACAGATCAAACCAAGGAATAAGACGATGAACGGCAATCAGACATATATCCTGTTCAACACCATATCGGTGGGCGCTGCCTATTTCATGCTCGGCCTGTCGCTGTGGCTTGCTCCCGTCGACCTCTCGACCAAAGGCTACTGGGCGATGGGCGTGCTGCTGCTCACCGGCAGCCTGGTGAACCTGGTCAAGTACCGCACCGACGAGCGGATTGCGGCCGAGACCACTGCCAAGATCGAGAAGGCGCGCAACGAGAAGCTGATCAGCGAATATGTCGGCAAGGAATAATCCCCTGCCCTTGCCGATCGCTGACTGAATACAAAAGCCCGGAGCGATCCGGGCTTTTGGGCTTCCCTATAAGAATGTCTTAGCGGCGCGCCAAGGCCTCGATCGCCTCGGCAGCGTCTTCCAGGATGCTGATCGCCTCGGCCTGCTTGTCCTCCGGCGCGTCGGCGATGTCGCCGAGCGCGGCGCGCAGCCGGTGTCGCAGCGAGCGGAACCGGTCACGCGTTTCCGAACGGC
The DNA here is from genome assembly GCF_020165035.1 of Mesorhizobium sp. CA6. NCBI lineage: Bacteria > Pseudomonadati > Pseudomonadota > Alphaproteobacteria > Hyphomicrobiales > Phyllobacteriaceae > Mesorhizobium > Mesorhizobium sp. CA6. Next base: position 468,783 of record NZ_JAIUHI010000001.1, read on the forward strand.
CGCGGCGCCCCTCGTCCTTGTCGTCGCCCCAGCCGAACCATTCGCGCGCCGCGGCCATCTTGCGGCCGAAACGCTCGAGATGGTCTAGCACGCTGTCGATCATCTCGCGGTTCTCGTCCAGATGCGCCTTGCCGGCCTCGGTGATCGAAAACACCTTCTTGTTGCCTTCGCTCGAGGATACCGCGTAGCCCGCCTCCTCCAGGAAGGTCAGCGTCGGATAAACCACGCCCGGGCTCGGGCTGTAGATGCCGCTGGTGCGCTCTTCCAGAGCCTTGATGATGTCGTAGCCGTGGCGCGGCGCGTCGGCCAGCAGCGACAGCGTGATCAGCTTGAGATCGCCGTCGGCCAGCATGCGCCCGGCGCGGAACATGTCGCCCGGGCCGCCGCGTCCGCCGCCCCTGCCGCCATGGCCGAACGGGCCGAAACCGCCGCCCCCTCTGCCACCAAATTTGCCGGCCATATGCATGAACATGCGCTCGCCAAAGTGGTTGTGTCTGTGCATGGATTGCTCCTTGAGCTATATCTTACGATACATCGTAAGTAAGGCGCGGCGCTTGTTGAGTCAAGATATATCTTAAGATGTATCTTACGCGTTCCAAGATCGCGCATACGTCCTCATACGGCTCGGCCAGACTGCTACCAACGGCCCTTTCGTCGGTTCCAGGCGTAGAGCACGTCCGCGAAACGGTCATAGGCAAAGCGCGTCAACGGCAGCGCGATGGGGTTGCCGAACAAGCTCGCCAGCCATCCCTCGCCCGGCGTGATCCGCCAGACCGCGATCGCCACGTCGGCGCCGACCAGCAGCCGCCCGCTTGCGTCGGTCGCATGTAGTCGCCGGCGGATATCCTCCAGCGAGGCGCCGAAGGCGGAGAGCGCCTCAGGTTCGAAATTGATGTCGCGGAATTCGACCCGGCCCGCCTTGACCGCCTCGACCAGCCGCCGCCTCTGGTGGTTGATGCCGGCGTCGCACACCGGACAGCGTGTGTTGTACCAGACTGTCAGCAACGGCTCGGGCATGGCGCGACTATCGGGAATGCGGCGCGGCTTCGCAACAGCGCGCTGCGCCCGTTAGCCCACTTTACCCGAGCGAGCTGATGATCTCGCGATAGGCGAATTCTGGAAACGCCTTCATCGTCCGCGTTTTGACATTGCCGCCCGACGACAACATCAGCGCGAAGCGGGCGAGCACCGCATCGTCCGGCGCTTCGACGATGGCGACCATGTCGCATTCGCCCATGGTCAGGTAGAATGCCTTGAACGAACCGCCCATTTCCCCCAGCAGCTTCTTGGCCGCATCGAGCCGTTTCGGCGATTCCCGCACATTCTTGGCGCCGAGCTCAGTCCAGTTGATAAGCACGATATAGGTTGTCATGGCACACCTCCCACCGGGAGCCACGGAGCGCGACACCTGGCCGCTGCGACCGGCGCCGGGGCGGGCATCCGGCTTGTCGCCCATAAATGCATCCGACGCCCGATTATCCTCCTGTCGGGCAAACCCGACAAGGCGGCATGAAGGGTAGCCGGAAAAGCAAAAAGGGCGCCCGAGGCGCCCTTTCGATTTCGTGTGATTGTATTCCCGCTCAGCTGTCGAGGAAGCTTCTCAGCTTGCGCGACCTGCTCGGATGCTTGAGCTTGCGCAGCGCCTTGGCCTCGATCTGGCGGATACGCTCGCGCGTCACCGAGAACTGCTGGCCGACTTCCTCCAGCGTATGATCGGTGTTCATGCCGATGCCGAAGCGCATTCTGAGCACGCGCTCCTCGCGCGGCGTCAGCGAGGCAAGCACGCGCGTCGTCGTCTCGCGCAGGTTGGCCTGGATCGCCGCGTCGATCGGCAGGATCGCCATCTTGTCCTCGATGAAGTCGCCGAGATGCGAATCCTCCTCGTCGCCGACAGGCGTTTCGAGCGAGATCGGCTCTTTGGCGATCTTCAGCACCTTGCGCACTTTTTCCAGCGGCATGGCGAGCTTTTCCGCCAGTTCCTCCGGCGTCGGCTCGCGGCCGATCTCGTGCAGCATCTGGCGCGAGGTGCGCACGATCTTGTTGATCGTCTCGATCATGTGCACCGGAATGCGGATGGTGCGCGCCTGGTCGGCGATCGAGCGGGTGATGGCCTGCCGAATCCACCAGGTGGCGTAGGTCGAGAACTTGTAGCCGCGACGGTACTCGAACTTGTCGACCGCCTTCATCAGGCCGATATTGCCTTCCTGGATGAGATCCAGAAACTGCAGGCCGCGGTTGGTGTATTTCTTGGCGATGGAGATGACCAGGCGAAGGTTCGCCTCGACCATTTCCTTCTTGGCGATCGCGGCCTCGCGCTCGCCCTTCTGCACCTGGTTCACGATCTTGCGGAATTCCAGGATCGAGATCGCCGTTTCGGTGGCGAGGTTCTGGATCTCGGCGCGCAGTTCCTTGATCGAGTCCTTCTCGTTCTTGGTGAACTCCTTCCAGCCGCGCGAGGTCAGGTTGGCGATCGAGCGCGTCCAGTTCGGATCGAGCTCCGAGCCCTGATACTCCCGCAGGAACTCCTCGCGGCGCACGCCATAGCTTTCGGCGAGGCGCAAAAGCTTGCCCTCGTTCTGCACCAGGCGCTTGTTGATGTCGTAGAGCTGCTCGACCAGAGCCTCGATGCGCGCGGCGTTGAGCGACAGCGACTTCACCGCCTTGATCAATTGGTCCTTTAGCTCCTTCAGGCGGCGGTCCTGGCTGGGCGACAGCGTGCCGGCCGCGGCCAGGCGGTTCTCGACCTGCTGGTCCTGCAGCTTGCGCAGCTTCTTGTAGGTATCGGCGATGACGTCGAGCGTCTCCATCACCTGCGGGCGCAGTTCCGCTTCCATCGCGGCCAGCGACAGGCTCGCCTCGTCCTCGTCGTCTTCCTCTTCCTCCAGCCCCCGCGTGTCGCCGCCGACATTGGTGATGTCGTCTTCTTCCTCGCGTGCCGCCGAACGGCCGCGCGGCTTCTCCTCGGGCTTGGGCGCTTCCTCGATGCGTTCGACGACGGGCGCCTGCTTGGCTTCGGGGCCGGCATAGGTCGCCTCGAGGTCGATGATCTCGCGCAGCAGGATCTTCGATTCGTTGAGCTCGTCGCGCCAGATGATGATGGCCTGGAACGTCAGCGGGCTTTCGCACAGCCCTGCGATCATCGTTTCGCGGCCGGCCTCGATGCGCTTGGCGATCGCAATTTCGCCCTCGCGCGACAGAAGCTCGACCGAGCCCATCTCGCGCAGATACATGCGCACCGGGTCGTCGGTGCGATCGGTAGGCTCTTTCTTGGTGGTCGTGGCGGCGACAGCGGTGCCGGTCTGCTCGGCGAGCTCGTTGGCGTCTTCCTCGGCGTCGGCGGCCGGCTCGGCTTCCGCCTCCTCGCCCACCTCGTCGTCCTCGACGACGTTGATGCCCATGTCACTGAGCATCGCATTGATATCTTCGATGCGGTCCGGATCCGTCTCTTCCGAGGGAAGCACCGCGTTGAGCTCGTCGAGCGTGACATAGCCGCGTTTCTTCGCGGCCTTGATCATCTTCTTGACAGCATCGTCGGAAAGGTCGAGCAGGGGGCCATCAGTGGCGCCTTCGCGTTCGGTCTCGACCTCTTCCTTTTCCTTTGTCGCCATTCTTTGTCGTCTCCAAGCGGCCGAATATCGAGGCCGCGTAAACTGCCGTACCGGTTATGCTGGACGCGCTCGCGCGGGAACGCTTTTCACCGGCCCAGCAACCGTGTCATCTCTTTTGTTTTGTGCATGTCTCTGTCCCAAACCGGTTTCCACTTTTGGGCGACATGCATTAAGTCCAGATTAACCCTGATATCTGGAGCGGGCACTTTGCCTGTCCAGTCGCCACCGGTGCCTCACATCGCTCGAATTCCCGCCGATGCCGTGGCACGGTTAACGTTTCGAATCGTCCTGATTCCGCCAATCTGCCAGAAGGTCAAGCGCCTCTGGCATGATTCGCATGAAAAAAGCGAATCAATTACCCGACTTAGAGGCGTCGATTCGACGCGCCGCGCATTTCCACTTCACTTCCAATGGGTGGTGTTCGGCCTAAACGCGGCCAACCCTGCCCGACGAGACGCCAAATCCTTCGATCAGCGCTTCCGTAGCCTGCACATCGTTGAATTGCGCTTGAATCTCGACGAGATGCCGGAAGTTTTCATCCGAAGGGTCTGCATCGAGCGCCGCCTGCGCCTGTTTCAGCTCTCTATGTAATGTGCGGGCGCTGCGCTGCAAGTGCAGCGCCTGGTTGAAGGCGTCGCGGGCATCGTCAAGCGCCGCCGTTTCCAGCGCCGGCCATTGCCGCGCGCGCTTGATCAACTCGACAGCCCGCTCCCAGATGCCGCCGCAGCCGGCGCGCTCGATGGTGGCGATGACCGCGCCGCGCTCGTCGGCCGCTTCATGCGCCATGGCGTCGAGAATGGCCGCGTGCAGCTTGCGCAAATCCGAATTGGCGAGGTCGAGGAATTCGACGTGGGCGAAATTCTCGTCGATCAGCGCCGGATGATTGACCAGCGCCACGATAATCGTCGCCTCGCGCACCGACATCCCCTCGCCGGCCCGCTTGACCAGCGCCGAGCGACCCAGGCTCTCGGTGATCGCGGCGCGCCCGCCGGCCGCCCCACCTTTCGCGAACTGCCCGCCGGGCACGGGCGACTTGCCCTGCCCCGGCTTCCAATCCTGACGGCCTTGCCGAACGCTCCGCTGGGAGCCGAAGAAGTTCCGCTCCCGCTCGTCCATTGTCTGCTGATAGTAATAACGCACGCTCTCGTCGCGGATGCGGCTGGTCAACTCCCGCAGCCTTTTCCGCAACTCAGCTCGCCGCTCCGGCGTATCGAAGACACCGCCTGCCGTCTCGCGCATCCATAACAGTTCGTCCAGCGGCCGCGCATCGGCAAGCACGGCGCGGAACGCGTCCGGCCCTTCGGCCTTGACCAGATCGTCGGGATCCTTGCCTTCCGGCAACAAGGCAAAGCGCGCCCGGCGGTCGGTCTGCGCCGACGGGAGCGCGAGATCGGCCGCCCGCCATGCCGCCTTCAGCCCGGCCTGGTCGCCGTCGAAGCAAAGCACCGGCTCGGGCGCCATGCGCCACAGAAGTTCGAGCTGGTTTTCGGTGAGCGCGGTGCCGAGCGGCGCCACGGCATTCTCGAAGCCGGCCTGCGCCAGCGCGATCACGTCCATATAGCCTTCGACCGCGATCACCGTGCCGCCTTTCGCGATCGCCCTGCGGGCGCGAGCGAAATTGTAGAGCACGTTGCCCTTGTGGAAGAGCTCGGTCTCCGGCGAGTTCATGTATTTGGCCAAGGCATCGGGCGCCAGCGCCCGTCCGCCAAAGGCGATGATCTTCCCGCGCGAATCCGGGATTGGAAACATGATGCGGTCGCGGAACCAGTCATAGGAGACCGGAATGTCGTCGCCGTACCGCACCAGGCCGCAAGCCTCGATATCGGCCTTCGGCACGCCCTTGGCGGCAAGATGTTCCTTGAGCGCGTTGCGGCTGTCGGGCGCATAGCCCAGACGGAAGGATTGTTGCGTCGCCGGCGTCAGCCCACGGTCGCGCAGATACGCGCGGGCTTTGGCGCCGTCGGCGCTCTGCAGCCGCTCCTGGAAGAAGGCGGTCGCCATTTCCATGACGTCGGTCAGGCTGGCGCGTTCCTTCTCGCGCCGCTCTTCCTGTTCGTCGCGCACCGGCATCGGCACGCCGGCCATCTCGGCGATCTTCTCGACGGCTTCGGGGAAGCTTAATCCGTCTAGCTCGGTGAGGAACTTGAAATGGTCGCCCGAAACCGAGCAACCGAAGCAGTGATAGCGGCCCTTCTTGTCCTCGCAATGGAAGGACGGGCTCTTCTCGCCGTGGAAGGGACAGCAGGCCCAGTAGTCGCCGCGCGACGCGTTGGTCTTCTTCCTGTCCCATGCGACGCGCGTGCCGATGACCTGCGAAATCGGCACGCGGTCGCGTATCTCGTCGAGGAAGGCGGGCGGAAAGCGCATCGGGGAACTCGTTTGCCCTCCATATAATCAACCCGCCCGGGCACGGCGACCCCATCCGGCCCATCGTACCCGCTTTTCACAGACGAAAAGAAGGCCCCGGGCGGCCGCCTACCGGATTTCCGGATTGTCGCGGATTACTGGGCGGCGATCGCGCCGAAGACGATGCCGGAGAGGATGCTGACCAGCAAATAGTCGTTGCCGACGCGGATCCATTCCTGGCCGGGACCAGGGCGGCGCAGGCCGTAGCGGTTCCAGTCGCGGACTGGCTGGTGACGCTTCCAGTTGGAATATCTTTGGCCGTTGCGCCAATGGCTGCGCCTTACCACCTTCTTCTTGACGATGACCCGCTTGTCGACATGCCTGCCGGGCTTCTGCCAGTCGACCTGGGTGTAGCTCGACTGCGGCGTGCCCGGCTGGGCGAGCGGCGCGGCCTGGCCGGAGAAGGCCGAGGCGGCCAGCATCGAGGCGGTGACGGCGCAAAGTATGAGACGCTTCATGGCGGTATTCCTTGTTGTCGATAGGCAGGGGAATAGCCGCCAATGGATGAACCGAAACTGAACACCAGAATTACAATTCTGCAATGTTTTCCAAGATTTGCACCGGCCGCTTGAACAACGCTTCGGATCACGCGGCCGAGCGTCGGGCGGTATGAGGCGAAGCGCTGCCGCCAGGCGCATGCAACCAATGCTTCCTGCAGTCATTTCCGACATGCGCCGTCGAGCCGAGACGATCATCGCATCAGAAAAATCTATTATTCGGCTAATTTTAACTGGTATATTTCGACTCGTTGAAATGACTAAGATTCGTACCCCTCTCCGCGCCCCTGATGCTAGCTCGCGAGTTTGGCTGTGAGCGGCTCTGTCGTCCTCCTGCACCTTGCCGGCGCGGTGGCGCTGATGCTGTTCGCCACCCGCATGGTGAAGACGGGCGTCGAGCGCGCCTATGGCGACGTGCTGCGCCACCGGCTGCGTGCCACCATGCGCAATCCGGTCATGGCGGTGCTGGCCGGCTGCGGGCTGGCGATCGCGCTGCAGAGCTCGACCGCGGTGACGCTGCTGGTCGGCTCCTTCGCCGGCGCCGGCATCGTTTCGGGCGCCGCCGGGCAATTGGCAGTGCGCGGCGCCGAGATCGGTTCGGCGCTGGTGGCCAAGCTGCTCACCTTCGATCTGACGCTTCTGGTGCCGCTCTGCCTGATCGCCGGCACGGTCATGTTCATGGCCACCGAGCGGCGCGATTGGCGGCAGATAGGCCGCATCCTGATTGGCGTCGGCCTGCTGATCCTGTCGCTGGAGATGATCGGTCAGGCGTCGGAACCGCTGCGCAACAGCCAGTTGATGCCGCTGATCGTCAACTATTTCTCCGGTGACTATGTCACCGCTTACCTGCTCGCCGCGCTGGTTACCTGGCTGTTCCATTCCTCGATCGCCGCCGTGCTGCTCCTGGTGACGCTGGCCGGGCGCGGCTTTATCCCTCCCGAGCTCGGCATCGTGCTGGTGCTCGGCGTCAATCTCGGCTCCTCCATCATCGCGCCCCTGCTTACCCGCAATGCCGATCCGGGCGTCCGCGTCGTGCCGATCGGGAACCTTTTGATGCGCGGCATGGGCTCGCTGGTGATGCTGATCCTGTTCATGACGCTGAAGCCGCCCATCGGCTTCCTCGGCGCCACTGTTCCGGACGAGATCGTCAACGCCCACATCTTGTTCAATGTGATCATCCTGCTCGCCGGACTGCCACTCGCGGGCCTCGTCTACCGCGTCTCGGAGAAGATCGTTGCGCTCGGAGCCGTGCCGGAGCCGACCGCCACGCTGGATGTCGTCGAACTGTCGGCGCTCAATGAAAGCGCGTTGGACACGCCGAGCCAGGCGCTGGCCAATGCGACGCGCGAGGTGGTGCGGGTCTGCGAGACGGTCGAGATCATGTTGAAGCGCATCATCGAGCTTTACGAGAACGCCGACAGCGACAAGATCAAGGCGCTGGCCGCGCTCGACGACCGCGTCGACAGGAAGCACGCGGCGATAAAACTCTATCTCGCCAAGATCACCAGGAACCCGCTGACCGAGGATGAGGCATTGCGGTGCCAGGAGCTGATCGGCGCCTGCGTCAAGCTGGAGCAGGTCGGCGACATCATCGTGCGCAACATGCTGGTGCATGTCAGGAAGAAGCTGGAGCGCGGCCTGGAATTCACACCGGAAGGCTGGCAGGAGCTCTGCGCCTTCCATTCCTCGGTGCTCGCCAATGCGCGGCTCGCCTTCAACGTGCTGGTCTCGCGCGATCCGGAAACCGCGCGCCAGCTGGTGCTGGAAAAGGATCTCTTGCGCGAACGCGAGAAGGAAACCAGCGCCAGCCATTTTCAGCGTCTGCGCGAAGGTACCGCCAAGAGCGTCGAGACGAGCTCGATCCACCTCGACACCATCCGCGACTTGAAGCAGATCAACTCGCTGCTCGCCTCGATCGCCTATCCGGTGCTCGAGGAGCGCGGCCTGCTCGGCGGTTCGCGGCTGAAGGCCAGCTGAGGCGATCGGGACCTGCCAAAAAATTAGTCTTTGCTCATCCTCGCTTCCGTCGGCTAAGGAACGCCTGTGGACCTGTTGGGAGGACGATCCGTCGATGGACACGCATTCGCGCAGCTTCGCCAAGGCGCTTTCATGGCGCGCCACCGGCACGATCGACACGATGATCATCTCCCTGGTGGTCACTGGCAGCATCAAGCTCGCCGCCACGATCGGGCTCACCGAGGTCGTCACCAAGTCGCTGCTTTACTACCTGCACGAACGGGCCTGGCTGAAGATCCCTTACGGGCGCAAAACGGCAGCGTAGCAGCAAGCGACAGGCCGGCTTTGATGCGTCCCGTCAAGAAAAGCTAAAGCGCCATCGCCAATTTCTGCATTGCCGCGCCCGCGCAGGCATGGTTTGAGACGTGCATTCCTCGCCTATGTTTTGAACCATGCTGCCGCTGATCGCCCTTTTCCTTGCCGCCTTCGCCTTCGGCACCACCGAATTCGTCATCGCCGGCGTGCTGCCGGAGGTGGCGCAGGGCCTCGGGGTTTCGGTCCCGACCGCCGGCTATCTCGTCTCCGGCTATGCCTGCGGCATTGCGATCGGCGGCCCGCTGCTGGCTTTGGCCACCGGCAAGGTCTCGCGCAAGACGCTGCTGATTGGGCTCACGATCGCTTTCACCCTTGGCCAGGCGGCTTGCGCGCTGGCGCCCGATTTCACCTCGATGCTTCTGCTGCGTGTCGCGACTGCCGTGGCGCATGGCTGCTATTTCGGTGTCGCCATGGTGGTTGCAGTCAGCTTGGTGCGCGAGGACCAGCGCGGCCGGGCGGTCGCCGTCATTCTCTCGGGGCTGACGGTTTCCAATGTCATCGGCGTGCCCGCCGGCACCGCGATCGGCAGCCTATGGGGTTGGCGCGCGACCTTCTGGGTGATGGGCGCGCTGGGCCTCGTCGCGATCCTCGCCATGCTGGCGCTGCTGCCGCGCACGGCGGGCGCCGCCAACCGGCCAGCCGGGCTGGCGCGCGAAGTTCGCGTGCTCGGCCGCCAGCAGGTCTGGACCTCGCTGATCCTGATGCTGATGCTGATGATCGGCCAGTTTGCGCTGTTTACCTACATCACGCCGATGCTGCTCGAGGTCACGGGCCTCGACGAGGGCCTGATCCCCTTTGTGCTTTTGCTCAACGGCGTCGGCGCCACGGTCGGCGTCCTGGTCGGCGGCAAGCTCGCCGACTGGAAGCTGATGCCGTCGCTGATCGTCATGCTTGCCCTGCAGGCGATGACGCTTGGCGTTATCTATCTCGTCAGCCCCTATCCGTTGCCGATGGTCGCGGCAATCGTCATCTGGGGCGGTCTCAACTTCGCCATCGGCGCGCCGATCCAGACGCGCATCCTCGCCTGGACGGCCGATGCCTCCAACCTCGCCTCCTCGCTGATCCCGTCCGGCTTCAATGTCGGCATCGCGCTGGCTGCCTCGCTGGGCGCGGCGATGCTCAATGCAGGCCTGGGCTATCGCAGCCTGCCGCTGGCCGGCGCGCTCGCCATGCTGGTGGCGGTCGTGGTGGCTTTTGCCTCGCAGACCTGGGAATGGCGCAGCCGCGCGACACCGCCGCTGCCGGCGGCCGCGGAATAATTTAACGCATGTCGCCCAGAAGTGTGCAGCGGTTCTGGGACAACGACATGCATCAAAACAAAGATCTAAAGCGCGTCGCCTGAATCCGTTTCAGCGCGACGCGCTTTAAAGATCGATCCGGAACCTCAGGCTCTCTGCGCCGCCATAGGCTGCAAGTTTGGCAAACCGCCCGACCAGCCTGCCGCCATTGGCAAGCACCACTTTGTGCGAGGCAGGATTGTCGAGATCACTGGTGATCTCGACATGATCGAGCCCGACCGCTCTCGCCTCGTCCAGCATCAGCCGCAGCGCTTCGGTGGCATAGCCGCGGTTGCGCTTCCACGGCACCACCGCATAGCCGATATGGCCAAGCACATGCGAGGGCAGCTCCGACGTGCCCTTCTGCCAGCGAAAGCCGATCGAGCCGGCGGCCTCGCCATCCCAGATCCAGCGCCGGAATCCAGGCAGCCGCGCGACCTCGGTGCCGTCGGGCAAGACGATGGGCGGCCCCTTCGCTTCGGGGTCGTCAAGGCCGGCGAGAAATTCAACGGGATCCTTCTCGATCGCCTCGAGTTGCTCGCGCGTCGCTTCGAGGAGCCGCACATTGTCGGGTGACCAGCCGCGCTCGAGCGCCGCCTTGTAGGACGGCAAATGTTCGAGCGCGGGTTTGACGATTTCGATCATGCTTGGCTTCCCTGTCGAGACCGGCATAGAAGCGACATGGATCGCTCTCAAGTCCCCTGAAACCGGATTTCGCCCTTGTTCAGGAAACAGGCTTTGTCGAACAGCGACAGGTCGAGCGGGTTCGGCAGCCGGATGTCGCCGATATCCGGGAACGCTTTCCGGGCGCAATCATATGACCTGTCGACCTGCGAGATGAAGATGAGCACCAGTCCCCGTTCCCGGGCAAACGATTTCAAGGCGCGGATCTGAACCATGAGTTCCGGATTCTCCCGCTTCTGGTCGAGCAGTTGCAGATAGTCGATGACCGCCAGCGTGCCGCGCGGCGCCGCCCGCAACGCCTCGATGATGTAGGCGGCGCTGATGGCGTCGGAATTGTCGAACTCGAACAGGCGGTTGAAATCGGCCGGGTCGACGCCGATGTCACGGAACCGATCGAGGATATCGGCATGCATGTATTCGAGGGTGAAGAATACGGCGCGACTGCCTTGCTTCATGGCTGCCACGGCAAGTTCGAGGCTCATCAGCGTCTTGCCCTGCCCCGGCCGCGCCGCCACGAGGACCATGTCGCCGGTGATCAGCCGCGCCAACAGGGCGCCGGCTGGCGCAGCCTCGGCAGCCTTGGCCGCAAGCAGGCTCCAACTGCCGAAGCCTTGCTTGGCGGCAACGCGGTCGAGCGCCTGGTGGAGGGGCACATTTTCGCTGCGGGACAGAAGCCTCGCCTGGCGCTTCAGATGATAGACGGGTGCGGAAAACCGCATCGAAAAACCTCCTGCCGCGAGCAGTCTTGACAACCCCTCCTTATGCCTGGCGCTCGAACAGTTGGTTCGGTGATAAACTGCCCTGCATGAACGATGCTTCCCGACGGAGGGAGGAGGCGTGGGCGCGCCGGAATCAGATCATAGCTCAATCGAAGGGGGCCGAAAATCCGACCTCCCAAAAGGCGTCGCTAAACTAGAAGTGTTTCGCCGATGCGTGCGAGACCTTCTATAATCGTCCATGCTGATTCACAGGTACGAGACATTTCGACGGGAGGGGCAAGAGGGTGCGGTTGAGATCTGTTCCGCGGGGCGCGGTCATCTTCTGCCTTGTCGCGATCCTGGCCGCCCTGACGGCATCGGTCAGCTCATTCGCCGCCTTGCGACCGTCGACCGTTCCCGACTGGCTGCAGCGCCATGTCGGCGACGGCGAAGGCCAGATCTCGCAGGTCGTGCTGGAGCGGGCGCGCGCGCTCTACCAGAAGAAGGTCAGCGAAGGTTCGGTCAGCAACCCCTGCTACTTCGCCATGGATGCCACGCGTCCCGCGGATTTGGGCAACAGCGTGCCTGGCCAGCGCTACTACATCATTTGTGAAAGCAAGCAGCTCTTCCGCGCGGTTTCCTCGGGCCATGGCGGCGGACGCAACCTGAAAGGCGTTGCCGATTTCTCCAACGGCAGGCGCTGCGCCAAGAATTTCGGCAACGCCATGGACTCGGCGCTGACGGCCGGCGGCGCCTATATGACGGCCGAGACCAAGACGTCCTTCAAGGGCTACTATCGTGTCGGTGCGCAGAACGCGGTGTTCATGCGCAGCTTCATCCAGTTCGACGGCGAAGGCGAGGCGGCGAACGCCAGGCAGCGCGTGATCGGCGGCCATCCGGCCGCGATCTTGAAGGGCCTGTGCATGCGCAAGAGCCCGCAAAGCTCCTATGCCGACCATGACGGCCTCGTTCCGTTCGGCAAGCTGGTGAACTATGCCGGCGGCCGCAGCAATGGCTGCACCAGCTGGTCGCCCGCCGACGCCGAGCAGATCATCCCCCTCGTGAAGAACAACCCGACGACGCTCTACATCTATCCGGAATCACGCGACATCGCCGCTGTCGCCCGGGCCAAGGCTGCCGGCCAGGCGCTCTCAAGCGCGGGCACCTATTGGAACGCCTCCTGCCTGAAGGAGATCGGCACTCCCAAATTCTGGCCGAAGAAGATGCTGGAGCCGATCATCGCCCAGTACAAGAAGGATCATCCGGCGCCACCGCCGCAGCCGGTGCCGATCTGCAAGGACTGACACCGTCGTCTATTGCAGCAACCCCTTGATGATGGCGCTCGCCTTGGCGAAGTCCATCTGGCCGGCATATTTCTGCTTCAGCGCGCCGATCACCTTGCCCATGTCCTTCTGGCTGGCCGCGCCCGTCGCCGCGATCGCCTCGCGCGCCGCAGCCTGGATCGCCGCGTCGTCGAGCTGCGTCGGCAGGAACTCGCGGATGATCGCCATCTCGCCGCGCTCCTGCGCCGCCAGCTCCGGCCGCTTGCCATCCTCGAAAGCCTTGGCGGATTCCTCGCGCTGCTTCACCATCTTGGCGAGAATCTGCAGGATCTCCTCCTCGCTCGCCGGCGGCTTTCCGGCGCCGCGATTGGCGATGTCGCGGTCGTGGATAGCGGCCTGGATCAGCCGCAGCGTCGGCAGGCGGTGCTTGTCCTGCGCCTTCATCGCGCTCTTCATGGATTCGGCGATTTTCTCGCGCATCGTGCTTCTCCTTCGAATGCGGCGGACAATAGCTTTGCCGAACGGCCAACGCAAATCCCGCCAAGCCGCTGATATTGCTGGACGAAAGCAAATCGGCCGTGGTCCGGGGGCGCCGCATTGACCGCTCCGGCGCGTTCGCCTATGTACTCGGTCCTGCATGAGACAATGAGTTGACGCGTGGGAGCCGGGCAATCCAGCTTCGCGCCTTGCTGCGCAAATGGTCTCCCGACCGATTGCCGCGCCTGACAGGAGTGCCGCCATGGCCACGACCACCGCCCCGTGGGCAACCGAAAAGCCGACCGCCCTTCTGGTACTCGCCGACGGCACGGTGATCGAAGGTCGCGGCCTTGGGGCCACGGGATCGGCGGTTGCGGAAGTGTGCTTCAACACCGCGTTGACCGGTTATGAAGAAATCCTCACCGATCCGTCCTACGCCGGCCAGATCGTCACCTTCACCTTCCCGCATATCGGCAATGTCGGCACCAATGACGAGGACATCGAGGATTTGCATCCGGCCGCCCGCGCCGGCGCTGTCGGCGCCATCTTCAAGGCCAACGTCACCGACCCGTCCAACTATCGCGCCGCCGGCCATCTCGACCAGTGGCTGAAGCGGCGCGGCATCGTCGCGCTGTCCGGCATCGACACCCGCGCGCTGACTGTGCTGATCCGCGAGAAGGGCATGCCCAATGCCGTCATCGCGCATGCGCCCGACGGCGTCTTCAACATCGAGGACCTGAAGCGGCAGGCCGCGGCCTGGTCGGGCCTGATCGGCCTCGATCTCGCCAAGGAGGTCACGTCGGGCCAGTCTTCGGTCTGGCGCGAGACGCCCTGGATCTGGAACGAAGGCTATGGCGAGCGGAGCGAGCCTTCCATGCACGTCGTGGCCGTCGACTATGGCGTCAAGCGCAACATCCTGCGCCTGCTTGCGGGTCTCGGCGCCAAGGTCACCGTCGTGCCGGCCAAGACCGGCGCCGAGGAGATCATGGCCATGCAGCCGGACGGCATCTTCCTGTCGAACGGCCCCGGCGATCCGGAAGCGACCGGCGAATATGCCGTGCCGGTGATCCAGGACCTCTTGAAGACCGACATTCCGGTGTTCGGCATTTGCCTCGGCCATCAGATGCTGGCGCTGGCGCTCGGCGGCAAGACCGAGAAGATGCACCAGGGCCATCACGGCGCCAACCATCCGGTCAAGGACCACACCACCGGCAAGGTCGAGATCGTGTCAATGAACCACGGTTTCGCCGTCGACGCGGACTCGCTGCCCGAAGGCGTCGAGGAAACCCATGTCTCGCTCTTCGACGGGTCGAATTGCGGCATCGCCCTGACCGGCCGTCCAGTGTTCTCGGTTCAGCATCATCCCGAGGCCTCGCCCGGCCCGCAGGATTCGCATTACCTGTTCCGGCGCTTCGTCAACCTGATCCGCGAACGGCGCGGCGAGGAAGCGCTGGCAGAACGCTCCTAGCCTAAACCACCAGCCTAAGCAGCGTCGGTGACCACTTCCGGCGCATGCATGCGCTCGACTTCCTTCGGCGTCGGCTTGGCCACCTTAGTCACGAAGACGATCACCGCCAGCGTCAGGAAAATTGCGCCCAGCACATAGGGAGCGCCGCCGAACACGACCGGCGCCGCCGGGCCCGTGAACCAGGAAAATATCGCGGTGTAGAGCAGCGGCGTGACGATCGAGGTGATCGAGAAGATCGAGGTCATCGCGCCCTGCAATTCGCCCTGCGCCGAGGGCGGCACCTTGGCGGCGGCGAGGCTCCTGAGCGGCGGATCTGCGAGCGCTTCCAGGCAACCGGCCACGATCACCGCATAGATCATCCAGCCTTGCGTCGAAAACGCATAGCCGAAGGCGCTGAGCGCGGTGAAGGTCAAGCCGATCGCCGCCGTCCGCCACTCGCCGAGCTTGGGAATGATCCGCGGCAGCACCGTTGCCATGATGATCGCCCCGCACAGGCCGAAGGCGCCGAGCGAGAAGCCGATCTGCTGCTGGTTCCAGCCATAGCGGTAGTTGGAGACGAACGCCCACACCGCCGGATACATCATATGGCCGAGCGTCATCAGGAAGAACACCAGCCCGATCCAGCCGATGCCGGGGTAATTGCGCATCTGCATGAGCGTGCCGACCGGATTGGCACGCTTCCATTCGAAACGGCGACGATGCTTTTCGTCCAGCGTCTCCGGTAGCAGGAACATCGCGATCAGGAAATTCACGAAGGCAAGCGCGGCCGCGAAATAGAACGGCACGCGCGGCCCGAACGTGCCGAGCAGACCGCCCAGCACCGGGCCGATGACGAAGCCGACGCCGAAGGCGATGCCGAGTAGGCCGAAATTCTTCGCCCGGTTCTCGTCGTTTGAGATGTCGGCGATGAAGGCGGATGTCGTCGAATAGCTGGCGCCGGAAACACCGGCGAGCACGCGGCCGATGAACAGCATCGGATAGGACCAGGCGATGGCGCAGATCAGGTTGTCGATGGAAAAGGTCAGCACCGAGGCAAGCAGGATCGGCCGCCGGCCGAAGCGGTCGCTCAAGCCGCCCATGATCGGCGCGAAGACGAACTGCATCGCCGCATAGACGAAGAACAGCCAGCCGCCCTCGATCGCGGCCTGGCTGACTGTGACGCCGCTCAGTTCCTCCAGATAGGCCGGCAGCACCGGCATGATGATGCCGAAGCCGATGACGTCGAGCAGCAGCGTGGTGAAAACGAGCGCAAGGCCCCGCCTGGCGGTTTTGGGGTCGATCATGATGATAATCTCCTCAGGCCGCCCGGGGCAAAGGCGGGAGGCACCTTATAGGCGACGTCGCCGACAGGAACAATACGCGAACGAAGGCAATTGCCTCATCCTGACATCACTTGCCAGCCGCGTTGATCGCCGGTCCTCGCCGCCAAAGAAGCGGCAGGGCCGCGTCAGATCGGACCGCCCATCGTGTTGCAGTCGGACAGCTTGCCGCTCTTGATGCCGCGCGCCAGCCACGTCTGCCGCTGCTGCGAGGTGCCGTGGTTGAAGCTTTCCGGCACGACATAGCCCTGCATTTTCTTCTGCAGCGTGTCGTCGCCGATCTGCTTGGCCGCGTTCAGCGCGCTTTCTATATCGCCCTGCTCCAGGATGCCCTTCTGCTGCGTGTAATGTGCCCAGACACCAGCGAAGCAATCGGCCTGAAGCTCGATGCGCACCGACAGCTGGTTGGCGTCGGCCTCGCTCATGCCTTGCCGCATCTGGTTGAACTTGCCCATGATGCCGGTGAGATTCTGCACATGGTGGCCGACCTCATGCGCCACCACATAGGCACGGGCGAATTCACCGGACGCGCCGAACTGCTGGTCGAGCTGCTGGAAGAAGGTCATGTCGAGATAGACCTTGCGATCGCCCGGGCAGTAGAACGGCCCGGCCGCCGCAGAGGCGAAGCCGCAGGCCGAACGGACCTGGCCACTGAACAGCACCAGCTTGGGATCCTGGTAGGTCAGCCCTTCGGACTTGAAAATGCCGGTCCAGGTGTCCTCGGTATCGGCAAGCACGGTCGCGACGAACTGCTTCATCTCGTCATTGGCGGGGGCGTTGCCATTGTCCTGTGTGTCGGAGATCTGGCCGCCGTCTCCCGGCACCAGGCCCCCGCTGCCGTCACCCAGGATCTGCGATGGATCGAAGCCGAAATACCATCCTGCAAGCACGACAAGGATAACCAGGACGATGCTGCCGCCGCCACCGGTACGGCCGCCGATGGGGATGCGGAACTGGCCACCGCCGCCCAATCCGCCGCCAGGCCCGCCGCCGCTGTCGCTGCGTTCGTCTTCGATGTTGTCGCTCTGACGACGGCCTCTCCAAAGCATGGCAACTCCTCGCGACACGAACGTCCTGGAGGGGCCGGCATGCCACCGCCCCCTGCAGACAATTATCGCAACGAATACGTCAAGTCAGTATTTTTCGCGAGGTCGGAACCGACACTTTGCGTCCTGCAGCGCTATTCTCGTATCGAGCCCGAACTCAACGAGCGGAGGTCATCGCCCGGCGGAAAGCTTCCAGCGTTTCGGCGCTGACATGGTGCTCGATGCCCTCGGCGTCGATGCGCGCCGTCTCGGCGCTGACGCCGAGAGAGCGCAGGAACGCCTCGACCGTCTGGTGGCGGATGCGGCTTTGCTCGGCGACCCTGCGGCCGGCCTCGGTCAGGAACACGCCCCGATAGGGCTTTCGCGACACCAGCCCGTCGGCGCACAGCCTGGTCAGCATCTTTGCCACCGTCGGCTGCGCGACACCGAGCCTTGCTGCGATATCCACCTGCCGCGCTTCATTGCCGTCCTCGATCAGGTCGGCGATCAGCTCGACATAGTCCTCGACCAGCGCGCTACGGCGCGCCTCGCGCGTCTGCCGAAAACCCTCCGAATGGATTTCGGCATCGGGAAGCGGCTCTTCGCGTCGAACCGGTTTGTTCCTCAGCGCCAATCCGCGCTCCTCCTTGAATCGGGGACCGCATCCATAACACGAACCCCTGATGGTCCGGCCGTTTATTTGCATTCCCGCTCATGCGCAACCGGCGTTTGCGGCAGCCCGCCGCCAGCCTTGTCTCGGCTCATCACGAAAGCATGATCAATGAAATATAGCATATTGCATAATGTTGAGCCATGGCGTAGATAAGAGGCACGTTCGACAGTTCCAGCGGAAATTCTATGTCCGATGCCGATGCAGCAACCGTAGCCCGACCCGCATGGCGATTCGACAGGCCCGACGACGAGCAGCCGAGCCTGCGCGAGGTGAACGCCTCGATCGCGGTGCCGCGGACCGGCGTCTGGTTCCGCCGCCTGTTCGCCTTCATGGGGCCGGGCTACATGGTCTCGGTCGGCTATATGGACCCAGGCAACTGGGCGACCGACCTCGCCGGTGGTGCCCAGTTCGGCTATACGCTGCTTTTCATCATCATGCTGTCGAACCTGATGGCGATCCTGCTGCAGGCGCTTGCCGCGCGTCTCGGCATCGCCACCGGCCGCGACCTCGCCCAGGCCTGCCGCGCCTATTATCCGCGCCCGGTCAATCTGCTGCTCTGGATCGCCTGCGAGCTGGCCATCATCGCCTGCGACCTCGCCGAGGTGATCGGCACGGCGATCGCGCTGCAGCTTCTGTTCGGCATCCCGCTGATCGGCGGCGCCATGCTGACCGCGCTCGACGCTTTCCTTGTGCTGCTGCTGATGAACAAGGGCTTCCGCTATCTCGAGGCCTTCGTCGTCGCGCTGCTGATCATCATCTTCGGCTGCTTTGCCATCCAGATCTTCGTCGCCGCGCCGCCGGCCGGCACGATCCTGCATTCGATGTTCGTGCCATCGCCGGAGATCGTCACCAATCCGGCGATGCTCTACATCGCCATCGGCATCATCGGCGCGACAGTCATGCCGCATAATCTCTATCTGCATTCCTCGATCGTGCAGACCCGCGCCTATGAGCGCACCGATGCCGGCAAGCGCGACGCCATCAAATGGGCGACGACGGATTCGACCATCGCGCTGATCCTGGCGCTGTTCGTCAATGCGTCGATCCTGATCGTCGCGGCGGTCGCCTTCCACGATACCGGCCATCACCACGTCGCCGAGATCGGCCAGGCCTTCGAGCTGCTGTCGCCGCTGCTCGGCCTGGGCATCGCCTCGATCCTGTTTGCCGTCGCACTGCTTGCCTCGGGCCTCAACTCGACCGTCACCGCGACGCTCGCCGGCCAGATCGTGATGGAAGGCTTCCTGCGCCTGCGCATCCCGCAATGGGCGCGGCGCCTGGTGACGCGCGGCATTGCCATCGTCCCCGTGGTGGTCGTCACGGCACTCTATGGCGAGAAGGGAACGGCCGAGTTGCTTGTGTTCAGCCAGGTGATCCTGTCGATGCAGCTGCCTTTCGCGGTGGTGCCGCTGGTGCAGTTCGTGTCGGACAAGAAGAAGATGGGCAATTTCGCCATACCGCGCGGCGTTGCGGTGTTGGCCTGGGTGGTTGCCGCCGTCATCCTCGTTCTCAACTTCAAGCTCCTCTACGACACCTTCGCCGGCTGACCGCGACATTCGCGCCGGCCGCGCTATCTTCGCGCCATGGCCAAACCGGACGAAGCCCGCAGATTCTACGCTAGGCTGATGGCTGCGCACGCCCGGTCGGCCGATCCACGCATCGAGGAGGTGTTCGCCGCGGTGCCGCGCGAGGCCTTCCTGGGTGCGGGGCCGTGGACCGTCTTTGCCGGCGAAGGCCGGTTCCAGACGCCGAGCGCCGATCCTGGTTACATCTACCAGAATGTCCTCGTCGTGCTCGATGCCGACAAGGGCATCAACAATGGCGAGCCGATGCTGCACGCGATGTGGCTCGGCAAGGTCGAGCCGAAGCCTGGCGAGCACGTCACCCATATCGGCGCCGGTACAGGCTATTACACGGCGCTGCTGGCGAGGCTGGTCGAGCCGGACGGCGGCGTCACCGCCTTCGAGATCGAGGCCGATCTTGCCGCGCGCGCCAAGGCGAACCTCGCCCGGTACCGCAACATCGAGGTGATCCACGGCGACGCCGTCGCCAACCCTTTGCCGCCCTCCGACATCGTCTATGTCAATGCCGGCGTCGTCGCGCCGCCCGCCGCCTGGCTGAAAGCGCTGAAACCCGGCGGCCGCATGGTCTTTCCCTGGCGCCCTTCCGAAATGGTCGGCCTCGCGGTCCTCATAACCCGCCTGGAAAACGGCCTTGCTTGCAGGCCCTTCATGGGCTCCTGGTTCATCCCTTGCGTCGGCGCCTCCGTTGCCGAGCCGGGCGCGAAAATACCGACACGTGAGCGCGCCGCGCGCACCCGCTCGATCTGGCTGAGGAAAGACAAGGCGCCGGACCGGACGGCAACCGCCGTCTTCGGCGAGGTCTGGTTCTCGTCACGCGCCATTCGCGTCGACGACACGCGCTAGAAATTCGCGGGGCCGTGTCGGAGAGCAGCCTTGCCGTTCGTCCTTGGAGCAATTCCAGGAAAAGTGCGAAGCGGTTTTCCGTCAGGAATTGCGTCGAATGCTTTAGGCAGAAATCCGGCCGCGACGGCGCGGATCGTGAAAGGGAGAAGACAGATGCGCAAGATCATCGCCGCCACATTCGTTAGCCTCGACGGTGTCATGCAGGCGCCGGGCGGGCCGGAAGAGGATCCGGTCGGCGGCTTCAAATTCGGCGGCTGGACCTTCCATTATTTTGACGAGGTGGCAGGCGCGGCCATGGAGGAAATGTTCTCCAAGCCGTTCGACCTGCTGCTCGGCCGCAGAACCTACGATATCTTCGCCGCGTACTGGCCGTATCAGAAAGATCCGATCGCGGCTGTCTTCAACCCCGCGGTCAAATATGTGGCGACGCACCGGCCGGATACGCTGACCTGGCAGAACACGCAGTCGCTCGGACCGGATGTCGTTGCAAGGCTCAAGGAGCTCAAGCAGGAAGATGGACCCGACCTGCTCATCCAGGGATCGGGCAATCTGATCCAGACCCTGCTCGCCAACGGGCTGATCGACGAGATCCGGCTGATGACCTTCCCGCTGCTGCTGGGCAAGGGCAAGCGGCTGTTCGGCGACGACGCGATGCCGGCGGCCTTCAAGCTGGTCAAATCGCAGGCTTCCACCACCGGCGTCATCATGGCGACCTATGAGCGCGGAGGCGAAATCCGTACCGGCTCGTTTGCCCAGCAGGAGCCTTCGGAAGCCGAGCTCGAACGGCGCAAAAATTGGAAGTAGCACAAAGCTGTCGCGCGGCGGGCAGACCCGCCGCGCATTGCCTCTCTTTCGAACGACGATTGAACGGTCAGGAGCCGCCAATGATGCCCACGATCACCGCCTTTGAACGATCGCCCGATGGCGGCAGGGGGCTCGCGCGCGACATGCACGTGCGCTGGGCGCTCGAGGAAGTCGGCCAGCCCTATGATATTCGCCTCGTTTCGTTCGATGCGATGAAGCAACCCGCGCACCTTGCGATCAATCCCTTCGGCAGTATCCCGACCTATGAAGAAGGCGATCTCACCCTGTTCGAGTCAGGCGCGATCGTCCTTCACATCGCGGTGCGTCACGCGGGCCTGTTGCCGGAGGACGCGAACGCACGGGCGCGCGCCGTCGCCTGGATGTTCGCAGCCTTCAGCACCATCGAGCAGCCGATCCTGGACCGCGCGACGGCCGTGATTCTGGAGCGCGACGCACCGTGGCACGACCAGCGCCTGCCCTTGGTTGACGACCGCATCCGCAAGCGGCTGGCCGATCTTGCCCGCCATCTCGGCGACAGTGATTGGCTCGATGGCGCCTTCAGCGCCGGCGACCTTGTCATGGTGGGCGTGCTGCGCCGGCTGCAGAGATCGGGACTGCTGAACGAGTTCCCGAACGTTGCCGCCTATGTCGCCCGCGGCGAGGCGCGGCCGGCCTTCAAGCGCGCTTTCGACGCGCAATTGGCGGTCGCCATGGCAGCGAAAGGCTGACGCCGCGTCACGCCGCCTGCCGATAGCGGGAAAGACCTTCGCGGATATGGCTGGCAAAAGCCTTTGCGGCCGGCGCGGCGGCATGTTTCGGCAGATGCAGGTTGACGGAGAAATTCGGCAGCGCCGGAAGGCCGGCGTCTGACAATATGTCGAGATCGGCGGGAACCGTCGAGGCAAGCCATGCGGTCACCGCGAGGTCCGAGCGCACCGTCGCGGTCGTGGCATCGATGTTGCCGTTCTCGAACACTGTGCCCGTGTTCACCAAGTGCGGCCAGCACCGCCGGTCGGAAGGCGCAGGTGTCGGCGACGATCGAAACCGGCAGCGGCCGCTTCAGGTGCGCCGCCCCGCCTCTGGCGCCGACCCAGACCAGCCGGTCGACGAGCAGGCATTCGCCAAGGGTCGGGCCGACACGCTCCTCGATGACGGCAAGGTCGATGGTGCCCGCCGCCAGGGCCGCCGCGAGTTCCGGCGAGGACGCGCAGATCAGCGAGATCTCCACCTGCGGATAGGCTTCCGCATAGGCCTTCAGCACGGGCGCGAGCAGCGTGCCGACAAGGTCGTAAGGCACGCCGAGCCGCACCTGCCCGGCAACCGCCCTTCCCCTGATCTCGGCAAGGATCTCATCGTTGAGCTGCAGCAGGCGGCGGGCTTTGTGGAGCAGCCGCTCGCCGGAGCGCGTCAGCCTCAGGCCGCGGCGGTCGCGCTCGAACAGGCTCTGGCCGAGCACCTCCTCCAGCCGCTTGATCTGCTGACTGACGGCGCCTTGCGTCAGGTGAAGCGCATTGGCGGCCGCCGTCATGCTGGCCTTGTCGGCGGTGGTGACGAAGGTGCGGATAAGAGTCGTGTCGAGATCGCGGATCATGCCAGGTATTATAATCGCTAATGCAAACCATACCAAACATTGCATTTACTGATGCTGCCAAGCGCCTAAGCATGTCTGCTCCTCGATTGGGGAGACCCGCATGTCCGACACCATCATCCCGCTGGTCCTGTTCGCGCTGATCTCGACCTCGACGCCCGGCATCGCCACGACGTTGTCGACCGCGTCCGGCGCGCAATTCGGCTTTCGCCGTTCGGTGCCGCTGATGGCCGGCAGCGCCGCGGGGCTGGCTACCGTGGCCGCCGCGGGCGCGGCAGGCCTGGCTGGACTTCTGGCCGCCATTCCATCCCTGCAGCTTGCCATGAAAATTGCAGGCTCTCTCTATCTGATCTGGCTGGCGATCAAGATCGGCCGCAGCGGCCCGCCCAACCTCGACATCAGCATGGCCAGGCCGAACAGCTTTTTCGGCGGCGCCGGCATCCAGTGGATGAATCCGAAAGGCTGGGCCATGGGGCTCGGCGCCGCCGCATCCTTCGCGGCAGTGGCGGATGGTCCGTTGCAGCTCGCGCTGCTGCTGGGCGCAGTGTTCGGGCTGACGGCAGCTTTCTCGCTGTCGCTATGGTGCGTGGCGGGAACCCTGCTTGCCCGTCTGCTCAAGACAGAGCGCCAGTGGCGCGCGCTCAATATCGTGCTCGGCCTGTTGCTGGCCGCCTCGATCCTGCAGATGTGGCGGCCGGTGTAGCGCTGTTCCTCGCCCCCACGAAGGTCGCTACGCTATGCACACATCTTCTGTGATTGACTGATCGACCTGAGGCTCGATTGCCAATTGGTTCCCCCAATCCGTCGCTGCTTCGCAGCGCCACCTTTCCCCCCTCCGGAGGGAAAGGAAGGGAGCGTTGCTGGACGAGCGTTGAGGGCAAACAGCTCGGCGCCTTTCCTCTACCCCGTCGATCGGGGGAGAGGTGGCTCGGCGCAGCCGAGACGGAGTGGGGGTCGACCAGCGCTACATTGGACACTGCATGCGCCCGCCGACTTGTCGGAAAACAGGCCTTGCCGAAGAAACGATCTCTGGCGCCAGACCGCCAATCAGTCTCTATGGGCAGCTTTATTCCGCCGGCATCGCCACCGGCCGGGCGAACATCCGGCCGGCAACCACGACGCCCAGCCCGACGATCGGGAACACCGCGGCGATCAGGCCGAGATCGGCCGGAGCGCCGAAGCGCAGCACCGCGGCGCCGACCACCGCGCCCAGCGCGACGCCCAGATAGAGCGCCGAGGCGTTGAGCGACAGCACGATCGGCGCAGCGTCGGGCGCCAGCTTGATGATGCGGCTCGCCTGCGCCGGCGGGAAGGCCCAGCCGACGATGCCCCACGGCACCATCATGGCCATCAAGGCCGGCCCGGCGATATGATGCGGCAAGAAGGTCGGGATCACCGAGAAGGTGGCGAGCATTGCGGCGGAGAGCGCCAGCGACCAGGCGACGGTTCGGGTGGCGCCGAAGCGGTCGGCGGCCTGCCCGCCGGCGATGTTGCCGATGACGGCGCCGACGCCGAAGGCGAGCAGCATGCCCGGCAGCGCGATCGGAGAGAGCCCGCCGCCTTCTATGGCCAAGGGCGCGATGAAGGCAAAGACCGTGAAGGCTCCGATCAGCGCCAGCACCGTGGTCAGCAGGATCGGCATCACGCCGGGCCGCACTGCCGCCGCCAGCCGCGCCCTCAGCGGCAGCTTGGTGCCGACGATGCCGCGCGGCAACCGGTACCACAGGATCGCACCGGCCAGCGCGCCGAGCCCGGCAATGGCGAAGAACGTGCCGCGCCAGCCGGCAATGGCCGCTACCAGCGCGCCGAGCGGCGCGCCGACCGCAACCGCCACAGTGGTGCCGCCGACGACGACGGCGATGGCGCGCGCCCGGTGATGGTCGTCGACCAGCGCCACCGCCGTGCCTTGCGCGGTCGCCGCGAACAGGCCGGACGACAGCGCCATGACGATGCGGGCGATCAAAAGCACCTCGAAGGAGGAACTGAGCGCGGCAGCAACATTGCCAAGGACGAAGAACACCAGCGTCCACAAGATCACGCGCCGCCGGTCCCATTCGCCGGTCAGCGTCGCCAGCACCGGCGCGCCGAACGCATAGGCGAGCGCGAAGGCGGTGATCAGCGAGCCGGCGAGCGGCACGGATATGCCGGCGTCAGTGGCGATGTCGGGAAGAAGGCTGGAGATGACGAAGCCTTCGGTCGAGATCGCGAACGATCCGAGCGCAAGCCAGAAGATCCGCTTGTCCATGGAAGCTGTCCTTAGTTCAAAAGTTATTGAACAATTGGACATAGCGGGGCATGATGTCAACCGAGCCGGGATAAAATAGCTGAACCCTGCTGACAGCCCTGTGTCAGGACGGGCCGAAAGGAAGAGGCTATGTCTGTCGGCAGAAAAGGAAGCCGCGTTGAAGTTCGTGCCGTTTGTGCTTAATTCTGGGCCATGAGCCTGCCCCATCCAACCGCCGACCAGATCAGCCTGCCGATCGTGCTCGCCGTGCTCGGCGACCCGACCCGGCTTGCCATTGTCCGCTATCTGGCTCGCAAGGAAGGCGTGCCGATGAACTGCAGCAAGTTCCTCGACCTCGCCTCCAAGACCAATCTCAGCTACCACCTCGCCAAGCTGCGCGAGGCAGGCGTCACCCGCAGCGAGGCGGCAGGCACCAGCCGGCTTATAACGCTGCGCCGCGACGACCTCGACAAGCGCTTTCCCGGCCTGCTCGACAGCGTGATCGCCGCGGCTGACGGCGACAAGGATCTGCCGGCGGTCGGCACCTCCGAGATGGAACTCGAGGCCTGATTGCGGCGCTGACGAAATTGCCTGTCATGGAGCTCTCATGCGCATCGCCGTAGTGGCCGACATCCACGGCAACGTGCTCGCCTTGGACGCTGTGCTCGACGATCTGAACCAGCGAGGCGGCGCCGACATCATCGTCAATCTCGGCGACTGCGTGTCTGGCCCGCTCTGGCCGCGCCAGACGATGGAACGGCTGCAGGCTCTCAATCTGCCGACGGTGCGCGGCAATCACGACCGCCGCGTCGCCCAGGACGTGGCCGATGAAGCCATGTGGCCGTCCGACCGCTACGCCCAGGAGCGGTTGACCGCGCCGCAGCGCGCGGCGTTGCTCGCCCTACCGCTCACATTGGAGATCGTGCCCGGCGTCATAGCCTTCCACGCCCGGCCGGACCATGACGAAAAATATCTTTCCGACGCCATTGTCGACGGCCAGTTGGTGCGCGCGCCGCTCGCCGCGATCAGGCGCCGGCTGAAGCCGCTCGATCCGGCCTGCCGCCTCGTGCTGTGCGGCCACAGCCATCGCAACGAGCTGATCCGCATCCCCGACGGTCCGGTCATCTTTAACCCCGGCAGCGTCGGCTGCCCCGCCTATGACGATGACACGCCGCCGGCGCATGTCTCCGAGCAAGGCTCGCCGCATGCCCGCTACGGCATCGTCGAACTGGACGTGCCCGGCCGCGCCGACCGCTTCGAGGCGATCGCGGTGGACTACGACCATGAAGCCGCCGCAAAGCACGCCGAACAGGCGGGACGGCCAGAATGGGCACACGCGCTGCGGACCGGATTTATGAGGATTGAGCGGAGTTCATATCCCGATCGAGCGGAGCCTATGCATGAAGCGCAGGGTTAGGCTCCCATCCACGCTGCTCTTCGTCGCTCCATTGCTGGCGGCGGCCCTGCCGGCCATGGCCCAGGATGCGCCGGGACCGATCGTTTCGATTATCGGCGGCCTGGCGCCGGACGATCTCCTCAACATCCGCGTCACCGCTTCGCCGAGTGGAAAGGTGGCGGCGCGGCTGCCCAACGGCACGGCCGTCAAGAATTTCGGCTGCAACGTCGTCAACGGCTATCCCTGGTGCAAGGTCGAGGATACGCAGGACGCGCATATCGTCGGTTGGGCGCCCGCCCGCTATCTCAGCCCCAACAACCCTGCGCCGGCGCCTGAAGATGCCGCCGCGCCGGCAACGGATGCAAACCTGCCACGGGAAGCCAACGCGCCCGAGTCTTCCGAAGAACCGCAGCCGGACATTGCGGCGCGCCTGGGCCGCAGCGAGCCGGCCGCTCCGCCAACGGCAATCGATATCAGCGCAATCGCCATGCGGGATGCCTACGCCCTCGCCTTCGCGGCCTCGGCAACCGCTCAGGCCGATGCCCCTGCCCCCGATGCCAGCGGCATCCCCTGCGCCCGCCATGTCGGCCAGCCGATGACCCGCTGCGAAATCAGTGTCGCGCATGAGGGCGGCGACAGCGTCGTGACCGTGACCTGGCCGGACGGCGGCACCCGCCTCATCAATTTCCACGACGGCAAGCCCGCCGGCTCCGACTCCTCCGACGAATTCCGCTTTACCCGCGAAGGCAGCCTCAACATGATCCGCATCGGCGTGTCCGAGCGCTTCGAGATCACGGATCAGGTGGCAGTAGGGGAGTAAGGGAGTAAGGCAGTAGGGCAGTAGCGCAGTAGGGGAGTAGGGAGTAGGGGAATAGGTTCGCAACATGCAGAACCAGTTGGGGAATGCTCCCTGCGGCTGCAGCCTACC